>NZ_CP140098.1:3267500-3567500 GCF_034440735.1 Deinococcus sp. AB2017081
CGCCGCCGCCATGGCCGCCAGCGCGTTCGCCACGTTGAAGCGCCCGATCATGGGCAGGGTGGCGTCGAAGTCGCCCAGCGGCGACGTGACCCGGAAATGCAGGCCGGTCGCCCGTTCCCCGATACCGTGGGCCTGCCAGTCGGCGGGCTGCCCCTCGGCGCTGTAGGCGATCTCGGTGGAGGCCACGCCGCGCAGGCGGGTGATCCACGGATCATCGGCGTTCAGGATCGCCAGGGGGCTGCGCTCGATCAGCTGGCGCTTGGCCGCGAAGTAGTGCTCCACGCTGCCGTGGAAGTCCAGGTGCTCGCTGCTCAGGTGCGTCCACACCGCCATGTCCCACGCCACGCCGCGCACGCGGTCGAGGCTCAGGGCGTGTGAACTGGCCTCCAGCACCGCCGCGCCCGCCCCGGCAGCGACCATGTCGCGCAGGGTGGCCTGCACCTGCGGGGCCTCGGGCGTCGTGAAGTGGGCCGGGAAGTGGCGCAGCACACCGTCAGGCAGCTCGTAGCCGACCGTGCTCAGCAGGCCCGTGGACACGCCCGCCGCCCGCAGCAGATGCCGGGCCAGCCAGCTGGTGGTGGTCTTGCCGTCGGTGCCGGTCACGCCCACGACCGTCAGGGCACGGCTGGGATGCCCGGACAGCGCGGCGGCGGCGTCGGCCAGGGCGGCGCGGGCCGAAGGCACCGTGAGGTACGGCAGCGGGGACGCCTGATCCGGCGTCAGGCCCTCGCCCAGCACGGCGACCGCGCCCGCCGCCGCGACCTGTGGCAGGAAGGTATGGCCGTCGAAGCGGGCCCCACGGATCGCCACGAACACGTCGCCGGGCTGCACCCACGCCGCGTTGTGCGTGACGTTGCCCACCGGGATGTCCGGCAGGTCGGTGACGGGCAGCTTCAGGGCGGCGGCAAGCTCCGGCAGACGCATGGGCGGAGGCTAGCAGAGTCGCGCCGGAGCGTGACCGGCCCCCCTCCGGCGCTCACGGCAGGCGGCGGTCCAGGCGGGAGACCAGCCACCCGGCGGGCTGGGCCAGCGCCACCAGCACCCGCATGGGGCCGTGCACGGCCCGCAGCTGCTCGGTTCGGCCCACCCCCAGGGTGTAGGAGTAGCGGCTGTAGGCCAGGGCGCTGCGGACGAACTCCAGGGGCGCGGGCCGCCACCATTCGCGCAGTTCGGTGAGCACCATGACGTGGTACGGCAGTCGGCCCCGCATGGCGCCCCGCGACAGGGCAGTCAGCTGATCCGGGCGACGCTCGGCGACGTGGTACGACCGCAGCGCCTCGTTCACGAAGCGGGTGCGGTACCGCCGGGCGATCCGGAACCACACGACGCTCTCGCTGACGAAGCGGGCGTCGGGATCGACCGGGAACGGAAAGGCCCGCAGCACGTCGGTGCGGTGAAAGCCCCAGCGCTCCCAGCGGTCGCGGTACCGGAAGTGCATCTCCAGGGAGTCCGAATCCATGACGGCCCGGCGGTAGGGCCGGCCGTGCAGCTTCCCGCGTTCGTCCAGGCACAGACCCGTGACCCCCGTGAACTGCGACCGCTCTGCTTCGGGGATGGCATGCCAGTGGTGTAGCAGGCGCTCCAGGGCGGTGGGCACACAGGTATCGTCGGAATCCAGGTTCAGGAACAGCTCGCCGCGTGCGACCTGCACGCCCCGGTTCAGGGCGGCAGGTTTTCCGGCGTTGGGCTGGTACAGATACCGCACCGGGAACGCGGCGCGCGCGGCCCATCCCTCGACCAGCTCGCGGGTGCCGTCGGTGCTGCCGTCGTCCACGACCACCCATTCGAAGGCGCGCAGGGTCTGCCGGGTCAGGCTGTCGTACACGCGGGGCAGCGTGTGGGCGCGGTTGAAGGTGGCCGTGAAGACCGTGAAGATGGGCGGCCCGGCGGGGGCCTCCGGTCTGGCGTGGCCGGACTGCACCGGCCGGTGTGGAACGGAACCGGTCACAGCGGCCTCAGCTGGACGCGGCTCCGGAGAAGGCCAGCGTGACCGTCGCACCGGGCCGCGCTGCCCCCAGGCTGTCGAGCAGAACGCCGATGAACAGGATCGCGCCGGTCATCTCCAGGCCCTCCTCCAGGGTGCTGGCGGCCAGCAGGGCGGGCGCGGCCTCCCCGAGCCGCGTGTCGAGCAGCCCGCCGAGCATCTCGAGCCCCGCTGCCCCGAGCACGTACACGGCCGCGGCGGCCAGCAGGCGGGTCAGGATCCGGGGCGGCAGCGACCGCAGGAAGGGCAGCAGCGCTGCGAGCAGCCCTGCCCCCAGAACCGCATATGGCACGACCCAGGCGTAGTGCAGCACGCCGTCCACCCGCAACAGGTGTCGGAGGGGCGCCGTGAGCAGTTCGTGCAGGTGCAGGTATTCATCGGCGGTCAGGTAGGCGAACACCCACGCCAGCGTGCGCCACCCACGGGCCTCGATCCCCCTGCGCGGCCGGACAGTGCGGGCGAGCAGGCCCAGCAGCAGGGCACACGCCAGCAACAGCGCGGCACTGTACAGGGAGGGCAGGTTGCCCTCCAGTCCGGCGTTGGTGGCCCGCATGACGCTGGCGTAGACCTCGGACTCCGGATGGGCACGCGACAGCAGTTGCCCGACCACCGAACACAGCAGCAGCACAGCCGCGACGAGCAGCAGCGCCCACCTCACCGGCCCCGCCCGCACCGTCATGGAAAGACCGCTCTGAACGGGTTCCGGAGCAGCATCGGTCGAGATGGGCTGTGTCGATCCTGCACTCGTCATCTGTCCGTCTCCTGTCCCCGAGCGCCGGCAGGGCTCCGGTCAACCAGCCGCATCACACCGGGAACGCCCGCTGGCACGCACAGCATAGCTCTCATCTGACCGCTCGTAAATCTCACGTTGTCGTGTCACCGCTGCGTGATCAGCCACCTGGACAGCTGCAGTCAGGGTGGCCCGTGCAGGCACGGGGCCTGTCTCCGCGTCCTGGGCTCAGCGCAGCAGCGGCAACCCGAAGCCGTGGCCCTGCACCCGCGCACAGACCCACTCGAAGGCCTGCGGATCCGCAACGAAGTCCAGCCGATCCCCGCTGACCCGGATCACCGGGCAGGCGTCGAAGCCCGAGATCCAGGCGTCGTACAGGGCGTTCAGGCCGCCCAGGTACGCCTCGGGAATGTCCTGCTCGTAGGCGCGGCCCCGCATGGCGATCCGCGACTTCAGGGTGGGCAACGAGGCGTCGATGTGGATCAGCAGATCCGGCACGCGCAGGGCCGGCAGGATGCCCGAGTACAGGCCCCAGTACGTCTCCCAGTCCCGCGGCTCCATGTTCCCGCCCTGGTACAGGTTGCGGGCGAAGATGTTCGCGTCCTCGAAGACCGTGCGGTCCTGAATGACGTACCGCGCCCCGGTCACCAAGTTCAGGTGCTGCTCCAGCCGCCGCGACAGGAAATACACCTGCGAATGAAAGGAATACCGGTGCATGTCGCCGTAGAAGTCCTCCAGGTACGGATTGTCGGCGTACGGCTCGTACACGGGACGCAGGCCGTAGCGGTCGGCAAGCATGCGCGTCAGGGTGCTCTTGCCGCTGCCGATGTTGCCCGAGACCGCGAGGTACATCAGCAGAACCGCTGATGGCAGATGGCGGATGGCGGACGGCGGAGCCCAGGCATCAGTCGGCGGCCTGGCCGGCGGTCAGGGTCTGGTGGACACGGTCGAGGATGAGCTGCTCGTCCTCGGGACGGCCCACGAAGTCCAGATCGCCGGCGTGGATGGTCAGCAGCGGGTGGGGGTACGTGCGGAAGTATTCGTCGTAGCGGCGCGTGAGTTCGGCCAAGTACGCCGCCTGCATATCGCGCTCGAAGGGGCGGCCGCGTTTGCCGACACGCCGCAGCAGTTCGTCTGGATCGGCCCGCAGGTACACGACCAGATCCGGAGTCGGCAGCCGGGGCGACAGGTGCGCGTAGAGATCCTCGTACAGCGCGAACTCGGCATCCTTGAGGTTCATGGCCGCGAAGATGAAGTCCTTGTCGAACAGGTAGTCGCTGACGACGTTCCCGGCAAACAGACCCGGCTGGGCCAGCGCCGAGAGCTGCTTGAAGCGCGACAGCAGGAAGAACACCTGTACCTGAAAGGCGTAGGTGTCCGGCTGCTCGTAGAACCGCGCCAGGAACGGATTCTCCTCGACGATCTCCAGATTCAGCTCGGCGGAATAACGGGCGCTGAGACGGCCCGCGAGGCTCGTTTTTCCCACCCCGATAGGGCCTTCGACCACGATGTACATGACGGGCCGGAGTGTAGCGCGTCCGGGCGGACGTGAACGAGAGATGAAGGGCTTGACGGCGCGGCGACGGCGCCTCCAGAACGCGCCAGGCCAGAGCAGCGGCGTGGCTGGCTCTGGCCCGGGCGGCAGGTTCAGGTCTGCGGGGGTTCGTCCCCGTCCGGTGGATGCGGCGGCCCGGAGCCGGTGGGCTTCAGGCGGCCCGCGTGCCGCGCGGCCTGCGTCAGCACGAACTCGATCTGGGCGTTCACGCTGCGCAGGTCGTCGGCCGCCCAGCGTTCCAGCGCCGCGTACAGCTCGGGACTGATCCGCAGGGGGAAATTCTTGCGGGGAGCCATCGGGGTCTCAGTACAGGCTGCCGGCGTTCACGATGGGCTGCGTGCCGCGCTCGCTGGTCAGGACGACGAGCAGGTTGCTGACCATCTGCGCCTTGCGTTCCTCGTCGAGCTGCACGATGTTCTGATCCGACAGCTCGCGCAAGGCCATCTCGACCATGCCGACCGCGCCCTGCACGATCTGGCTGCGCGCCGCGATGATCGCGCTGGCCTGCTGGCGCTGGAGCATCGCCCCGGCGATTTCCGGCGAGTACGCCAGATGCGACAGCCGCGCTTCCAGCACCTCCACGCCCGCGTGCTGGAGCCGCACGCCGAGCTCGCGGCGCAGGGCCTCGCTGACCTCGTCGGCGTTGCCGCGCAGGCTCATGCCGCCCTCCTGGTACTCGTCGTACGGGTACTGGCTGGCGAGGTGGCGCAGGGCCGTCTCGGCCTGAATGGCGACGAAGCCGGTGTAGTCCTCGACATCGAACACGGCGCGGGCGGTGTCCACGACGCGCCACACGATCACGGCCGCGATCTCGATGGGGTTGCCCGAGGCGTCGTTCACCTTGAGGCGTTCACTGTTGAAGTTCCGGATCCGCAGGCTGACGGTCTTGCGGACGGTGAGCGGGTTCGTCCAGTACACGCCGTTGCGCCGCTCAGTGCCCACGTAGCGCCCGAACAGAGTGAGCACCTTGCTCTGGTTGGGCTGCACGATGTAGAAGCCGATCACGACGAAGATCACGGCCAGCAGCAGCACCCCGCTGAGGAGCACCTGCACCTGCACGAAGGCCCACACGGTCAGCACGCACAGCGCCAGCCACGCGAGGAAGATCGGCACGCCCGGCAGCCCGAAGGCGGCACGTTCGCTGCTGGCCACGCCGCTACGGGTCGAGATGCCGCCCTGGGGGCCGGTGGAGGGGGGAACCTGATCGAGTCCACTCATACGTCACTCTCCTGTCGAAGCGATACCTATCAGAATGATATCACTCTGATGGCAATACGGACAGAGGGGGCATGGAGTTCCCGGTCGCGTGCGGGTGGCAGATGTGCCACAGGGAGCGATCTGCCGGGAGAGCGAGCCCGTCATACGGGATTGAGTTGATTGCCGAGCATGGCAGCGTCGTGAGCCGGAGACCCCTCTCCCCAGCCCTCTGCTTCGCAGCTCTGCGAGCCTCCCCTGGGGAGAGGGCGGGAGGAGCGCCGAGGGCGGAAGGGTGAGGGGTCTTGAATGCCGCGAACTCAACTGAGTCCGGCATTACCCGGTATGGAGAGAGCCAACACCAACGTGAAGGGAGCCAGAATCATGTGTCCCTGGCTCCCCCTCTGCTATCTGCGCTCTGCCCTCAGCGCTGTGCTCCCTACTGCAACGTGCGCTTGAGCAGCGTGACCTTCACGTCCACACTCTTCTTGTTGCGCCACATGCGCAGCGTCACGGTCTGCCCCGGCCGCTTGGCCGCGACCAAGCGGGTCACGTCGAAGGCGTTCTGCACCCGCACACCGTCCACCGCCACGATCACGTCGCCCAGCGGGGCGACCAGCTGGTCGTTGTTGTTGCGGATAGAGCCGCGCACGCCCGCACGGGCCGCCGCACCGCCCGCCGCGACATCCAGCACCAGCGCGCCCTCGGAACTCGTGAGACCGGCGAGCTGGCGCAGGGCCGGTTCCAGGGCGTCCAGATCGCGCAGGCTCGCCCCCAGGGTGCCGCGCTGGGGCACACCGATCTTCTCCAGGTCGTCCAGACTCTGGCTGACCAGATCGCCGGGAATGGCAATCCCGAGGAGTCCCGGAACGAACAGGTTGGCCCCAGCGGTCGCGTCGGCGACCCCGACCACATTGCCGCGCGAGTCGAGCACCGGGCCGCCGCTGTTCCCCTGCTGGATGGTCGCGGTGGTCATCAGGTAACGCCCGATCTCCTGACCCAGGTTGTCGTTGCGCGGCACGTCCTGCGCACTGGCGAGCACCGAGAACACGCCGGTCGCGACAAAGTTCTGGAACCGCAGCGGCGTGCCGATGGTCATCAGCTTCTGGCCCGGGATGAGGCGGGCACTCTGCCCGAAAGCCAGCGTCCGGGGGGCCGTGACGCCGACCACGCGCAGGATCGCGATGTCGATGCCGGGATCGACCCCCTCGATCTTGGCCGGCACCTTGCGGCCGTTGAAGAGCGTGACCGTCAAGGACTCGGCATCCTTGATGACGTGATAGTTCGTCACGATCAGGTCTTTCTTGTAGAAGAAGCCGCTGCCCGTGTCGATCGGATCGTCACCGGTCTGGAGGACGTCCTTCCGGATGCGGTTGTCGATGCGGACGACCGCCTGCACCGCACTCTGCGAGACCTCGACGGTATTGATCTCATCCGGGGTCACCAGGGCACGCTGGGCACTCACACGGCCCGTGACATATGCGCCCGCGCCCACGCCGACGACCAGCAGGGCGGCTCCCAGGGCGCGGCGGGGGTTCATTCGCCGCCTTTGGATCCTGAGCCGCCGGTGCTGGACGCGCCTGCACCGCCCTCGCCGCCGGACTTGCGGGAATCGTTGGCGTAAAAACCGCTGCCCTTGAACGCGATGCCGGGTCGCGCCAGCACGCGCTTGATGGGCACACCGGTCTGGGGGTGCGTGGTGTAGGCCTCGTCGCGCATGCTCTGCACGAGTTCGTAGATTTCGCCGCTGTCGAGGTTCTTGTACAGGTACGTGGGCATGGTGTAATCCTTGTGGACAGTGCGTCCGGGACGCGTCCGGCGCACATCCTAGCAAGGGACGGCAGGGACAACAGTACGCCGTGGCCGGTGGACAAGGGAGTGTGAACCCCACCCCCAGGTGTACTCACGTGAGTACATCAGGGATGCTATGCTGGCGGTGAACCGTTGGTGTCCGGTTCACACAAACAGGGCAGCGCAAGGCCCCGGTGCTCTCCGGGGATACGAGGTGGAGGTCAGCGAATATTCTGCGGATGCCTCCAGGTGCACGCGTCCGCGCCTACCCGTCCTTCTGCGGAAGGAGAAGCCCGGCGATAACCCCCACGGCAACGTGGAGATAAGGCCGGGCAGGACGTCCCCAAATCCACCGACACCCCCGTGACGTGCTCCACGGACGGCGCGGCCAGCCCCGGAGGCCGGTCTGCCCTGCCGTGTGGCGGCGCGGGCTGGAGTACACATGTGCGGAATCGTCGGATACATCGGCAGCAGGCAGGCACAGGACGTCCTGATCTCGGGACTCGCGAAGCTGGAGTACCGGGGCTATGACTCGGCCGGGGTCGCGGTGCGCGACGCCGGACAGATCACGGTCATGAAGAAGGCCGGCAAGCTCGCCAACCTGAGCGGTGAGCTGGACAGCCGGCCGCTGGCGGGCACGCTGGGCATCGGGCACACGCGCTGGGCCACGCACGGCCTGCCGAACGACACCAACGCCCACCCGCACGCCACCGAGGACGGGCGCATCGTCATCATTCACAACGGCATCATCGAGAACTACCTGAAGCTCAAGGAGGAGCTGCAGTCGCGCGGCCACACCTTCAAGTCCGAGACCGACAGCGAGGTGCTGGCCCACCTGATCGAGGAGGCCTACGCCGGCGATCTGGAGCAGGCGGTGCGCGAGGCCCTGGCGCAGGTGCGCGGCGCGTACGGGATCGTGGTCACGCACGTGGATCACCGCGAGATCGTGGCGGCCCGCACGGTCAGCCCGCTGGTCATGGGCGTGGGCGAGGGCGAGATGTTCCTGGCATCGGACGTGCCCGCGCTGCTGGCCTACACCCGCAACATGGTGTTCCTGCACGACGGCGACATGGTCGTGCTGCACGACGACGGCTTCCGCGTGACCGACCTGGCCGGGAACCCGCAGCAGCGCACCATCGAGCGCATCGAGTGGGACGCCGAGGCGGCCGAGAAGGGCGGGTATGACACCTACATGCTCAAGGAGATCTACGAGCAGCCCCAGGCGCTGACCAACACCCTGATCGGCCGCCTCCACGACGACACCGGCGAGGTGAACCTCGACATCAACCTTGATCCGAGTTCCTTCAAGCGGATCTCGATCATCGCGTGCGGCACCGCGTTCTATGCCGGGCTGGTCGGGGAATATCTGATCGAGCAGCTCGCCCGCATCCCGGTCGAGGTCGACGTGGCGAGCGAGTACCGCTACCGCGATCCGCTGGTCAGCGAGCACACCCTGGCGATCGTGGTCAGCCAGTCCGGCGAGACCATCGACACCCTGGAGGCGCTGCGCGAGGCCAAGAAGTTCGGCGCGAAGACCCTGGGGGTCATCAACGCCAAGGGCAGCTCCATGACGCGCGAGCTGGACGACACGCTGTACATCCACGCCGGCCCGGAAATTGGCGTGGCGAGCACCAAGGCGTACACCAGCATGGTCAGCGCCTTCGTCATGCTGGCGCTGTGGCTGGGCCGCGCCCGGGGCACCCTGAGCCCGGAGCAGGGCACGGAACTCCTGCACGCCGCCCGCGAACTGCCCCGTCTGGTCGAGGAGGCCCTCGCGCCCGAGCGCGTGCAGCGCATCAAGGAGGTCGCGGAGAAGTACGCGCACGCCCGCGACTACCTGTTCCTGGGACGCGGCGTGAACAGCCCGACCGCCTACGAGGGCGCGCTGAAGCTCAAGGAGATCTCGTACATCCACGCCGAGGCCTACGCGGCCGGCGAGATGAAGCACGGCCCGATCGCACTGATCGACGCGAACCTGCCGGTCGCCGTGATCGCCACCGAGAGCCGCCTGCTGGAGAAGACCATCAGCAACGTGCAGGAGGTGCGGGCCCGCGCCGGCAAGGTCATCCTGTTCCTCAGCGACGGCGACACCGAGAACGCCCGCCACGGCGACGACGTGATCTACCTGCCACACGCCCACGAGATGGTCTCCCCTGTCGTGAACGCGGTCGCCATGCAGCTGCTGGCATACTTCACCGCCACGGCGCTGGGCAAGGACGTGGACAAGCCCAGGAACCTTGCCAAGAGTGTCACGGTGGAGTAACCCCGGCACGACCCATGGAAGGGCACCCGTCACGATCTCGTGCGGGTGCCCTTCCTGCTTACGGCCCGGCTCAGCGCTGGCTGGTGTAGGCGACGACCCCACGGTCGAACGCCCCGATCAGCATGACGATGCCCAGCACCGTGCCGATCGGGAAGACCAGCAGGCTCAGGACGCCGATCACGATGCTCGACACGCGGCCCCAGCTGCGGCCATCCAGCACCGCCCGGCGCGTGTAGTACAGCCACAGGATCAGCACGGCAGTCAGGGCGAACGAGATCCACAGCGTCAGCTGGATCTGCTGTGGCGTGAGCTGGATCGGCGGCAGCCCGGAGGCGGTGTTCAGCTCCGCCAGCATGGTGTTCAACGTGTTGCCCGAGAACGGCAGGGTCAGCAGGGAAATCGCATTGTAGAACACCCCCACCAGCAGCGGCACGGTCAGGAACGCCAGCCGGGGCGGGCGCGTCTGGGGTTCGGCAGGAGGGCGGGGGGAGGACTTGTCTTCAGGCCAGCTCACACCCACACATTAGCGGACGCGCCGACGTTCGCCACAGGACGTGAATCAAATCCGCAGGGTGATCGCACAGTCACAGGGGAAATGGAGTCGGTGACGCGGCGCGCGTATCCCTCGCCGCGGACTCCTCCGCATCAAACCGAAAAAACCCGCCACGAGGGCGGGTCTTTCCGTTCAGGATCGCTTACTTCTTCATCAGCTGCTGGGCGATGTTGTTCGGCACCTGGCTGTAGTGGTCGAAGAACATGCTGTAGCTGGCGCGGCCCTGCGTCATGGAGCGCATGTCGGTCGCGTAGCCGAACATCTCGGAGAGGGGCACGAAGGCCTTCACGATCTGCGCGTTGCCACGGGCTTCCATGCCCTGGATCTGACCACGGCGGCTGTTCAGGTCACCGATGATGTCGCCCATGAAGTCGTCGGGCACCGTGACCTCGACGCGCATGATGGGTTCGAGCAGCGCAGGAGCGCCCTTCTGGACGGCTTCCTTGAGGGCCATGGAGCCGGCGATCTTGAAGGCCATTTCCGAGGAGTCCACTTCGTGGTAGCTGCCGTCGTAGATGGTGACCTTCATGTCCACGACCGGGAAGCCCAGCATGGGGCCGCTCTGCATCGCTTCCTCGATGCCCTTCTGGGCCGGACCGACGTATTCACGGGGCACGGTGCCGCCGACGATGGCGTTCTCGAAGACGAAGCCCGCGCCGGGTTCCAGCGGCTCGGCCTTGATCTTGACGTGACCGAACTGGCCACGGCCACCGGACTGGCGCACGAACTTGCCTTCCACGTCCACCGCGCGGGTGATCGTCTCACGGAACGCCACCTGGGGCGCACCGACGTTCGCGTCGACCTTGTACTCGCGCTTCAGACGATCCACCAGGATTTCCAGGTGGAGTTCGCCCATGCCGGCGATGGTGGTCTGGCCGCTTTCCTGGTCGGTCTCGACGCGGAAGGTGGGGTCTTCCTCGGCGAGCTTCTGCAGGCCCACGCCCATCTTTTCCTGGTCGGCCTTGGTCTTGGGCTCGATGGCGAGCTTGATGACGGGCTCGGGCACGTCGATGCTTTCCAGCAGCACCTTGTCGTCACCGTCGCCGATCAGCGTGTTGCCGGTACCGGCATCCTTGAGGCCGATGACTGCGCCCAGTTCCCCGGCACGCAGTTCGGTGACTTCCTCGCGGCTGTTGGCGTGCATCTTCAGCAGACGGCCCACGCGCTCGCGCTTTTCCTTGGTCGCGTTGTACACGTAGCTGCCCGACTGCAGGGTGCCCGAGTAGATGCGCACGAAGGTCAGGCGGCCCACGTAGGGGTCGGCCATGATCTTGAACGCCAGCGCGGCCAGCTTGCCCTCGGGGTCAGCGGGGAAGTCGCGGGTGTCCTCGCTGTCCTCGATCTTGCCCTTGATCGCCGGCACTTCCAGCGGGCTGGGCAGGTAGTCGATGACGGCGTCGAGCAGCAGCTGCACACCCTTGTTCTTCAGGGCGCTGCCACACAGCACCGGGAAGATGCGCTTCTCGATGGTGCCCTTGCGGATCGCAGTGATCAGTTCCTCGACCGAGGGCTCCTCGCCTTCGAGGAACTTCATCATGACGTCCTCGTCGACCTCGGCGGCGGCCTCGATCAGCTGGGCGCGCATCTCGGCGACCTTGTCCGCGTACTGCGCGGGAATCTCGCCGACCTCGATATCGGTACCCAGGTCGTTGGTGTACGTGTGGGCCTGCATACGCACGATGTCGATGATGCCCTTGAAGTCGTTCTCCTGGCCCATGGGGTACTGGATCGGAGCCGGGATCGCGCCGAGGCGCTCCTTGATGTCGTTCAGCACGAGTTCGAAGCTCGCGCCGGTCTTGTCCATCTTGTTCGAGAACGCGATGCGGGGCACGCCGTAGCGGTCGGCCTGACGCCACACGGTCTCGGACTGCGGCTCGACGCCCTGGCTGGAGTCGAACACGGCGACCGCGCCGTCGAGCACGCGCATGGAACGCTCGACCTCGATCGTGAAGTCCACGTGGCCGGGCGTGTCGATGATGTTCACGGTGTACTCTTCACCGCTGCCGGAGTGCTTCCACTTGGCGGTGGTGGCGGCGGCGGTGATCGTGATGCCGCGCTCGCGCTCCTGCTCCATCCAGTCCATGGTGGCGGCGCCGTCGTGCACTTCACCGATGTTGTGGGTGCGGCCGGTGTAGTACAGGATGCGCTCGGTGGTGGTGGTCTTGCCGGCGTCGATGTGCGCGGCAATCCCGATATTGCGGAAGTGGGTCAGATAGCTCTGGGCTTTGGTGGTCATAGGACTCCCTGATGGTGAACCGTGCCGGCGCTGAACACCGTCACGGATGCTGGCTTTGGCGAGGGGGGAAGGGGAATCGGGCATTCCCAGCTCGGCGATTTCCCTTCGCGAGGTCATCTCACTCCACTCTGCAGCACACGGAAAATCGCCGTGCGCTGCTCCGCTTCGTGAGATGACCTCCTTTCCCTGCTCGCTTCGCTCGGGCCTGACGGCCGGGGATTACCAGCGGTAGTGCGCGTAGGCGCGGTTGGCTTCCGCCATGCGCTCCACGTCATCTTTCTTCTTGATCGCGCCACCACGGCCCTGCGCGGCGTCCATGATCTCGCCCGCGAGGCGCTCGATGGCAGTGCGCTCGGGACGGCCCTCGACGGCGCTCATCATCCAGCGCAGCGTCAGGCTCTGCTGGCGGCGCACGCCGACTTCCACGGGCACCTGGTAGGTGCTGCCACCCACGCGGCGGCTGCGGACTTCCACACGCGGCTTGACGTTGTCGTAGGCCTGCTTGAAGATCTTCAGCGGCTCCTGACCGGTGCGGTCCTGCACCAGCTTCATCGCGCCGTAGAAGATGCGGCTGGCGAGGTTCTTCTTCCCGTCCTGCATGATGCGGTTGATGGTGGCGCTCACGAGCACGTCCTGGTAGACCAGGTCGGGCAGGATGGGGCGCACTTCAGCTTGGCGACGACGTGCCATGGTTCTCTCCTTGGTTCTTGGCGCCCGGTATTCAGGCGCGGTCTGACTGCTTCACTGGCATCACCCCTATGGGCTGAGGCCGCTCACCATACGGACAGGCGGCGGAGCGTTCACCCCGCGCGCCGTGGCCGGGGTTACTTCTTCTTGGCACCCGCGGCGGCTGCGCCGGCCTTGGGCTTCTTGGTGCCGTACTTGGAGCGGCTCTTGTTGCGATCCTTCACGCCCTGGGTGTCCAGGCTGCCACGCACGATGTGGTAGCGCACACCCGGAAGATCCTTGACACGGCCGCCGCGGATCAACACGACGCTGTGTTCCTGCAGGTTATGGCCTTCACCGGGGATGTACGCGGTGACCTCGAAGCCGCTGGACAAACGCACACGGGCAATCTTGCGCAGCGCGGAGTTGGGCTTTTTCGGGGTGGTGGTCTTCACGACCGTGCACACGCCGCGGCGGAAGGGGCTGCCCTTCAGGGCGGGAACCTTGCTCTTCTTCTGGAGGGTCAGGCGCCCCTTGCGGAGCAGTTGCTGGGTGGTAGGCAGGGTGAATCACTCCTCAGCTTGCCCGGCGTTGATCCGGGCCGAGATGGCGGGTGGGGAAGCCGCCCACGCGTACGGGGCGAGGCTTGGGTTGGCTTCAGGGGTGGCCACACGCCGGAGCGCGGGCCGGGAGATGATCACGCACCGCATGGCCGGGCTGTCAGCATCAGCCCGCAGGGGTGGAGTGAAGAAAAACGCCGTGACGCAACCCAGAGTCCGGGCCGTTTTCAACCTTCCCATGATACCTGCCGCCACTCCGGGGCGCAAGCCTGCGCGGCTGTTGCACGCCCCCGGAGCTGTGCTACACTCCCTCTCGCCCATCACTTACCCGCGCGGAGAGGTGCCAGAGTGGTTGAATGGGTCAGTCTCGAAAACTGAAGTATGGGCAACTGTACCGTGGGTTCGAATCCCACCCTCTTCGCCAGCAGACAGCCCCGGTCACCACGACCGGGGCTGTTCTTCATGCACGGTGCTCTCTTCTGTATTCTTCTCTACGTTCCTTCTGCTCTACGCCCTGTGTCCTGTGGCGTTCTGTCAGCGGCGGGCACTGGCCGGCTGTGCCCGCTGTACCCATACGCGGTAGGCGCTGACGGCCAGGATCGCCGCCAGTGGGAGCGGCACGTCGCCGGGATCCACACGGAGATCCACGCCCTGGGTGAACGACCCGATGCGGCCCCGCACCATGCTCCCCTCCCGGATCAGGGTGATGTCGGCCCCCTCAGTGAACGTGCCGTAGCGGCCGGACGCGCCCTCGGGGGTGAAGGTCAGGACGACGTCCAGGCCGTCGGTGAAGCTGCCCAGACGCAGCAGCAGCTGGCCGCCCGCCACCTCGGCCCGCAGGTCGAAGCCGTCGGTGAACGACCCCACGCGGCCCTCCAGCGCCCCCTGCCCCAGCCCCACGACGATATTCACGCCCTCGGTGAATGTCCCGATGCGGCCACGCAGCTGGTGACCGTCCCACTCCCCGCTCAGATCCAGTCCGGCGGTGAATCCGCCCAGGCGACCCTGCAATGCGCTCATCTCTGCACTGTAGGGAGGACATTCTGGCAGAACCCTGACCATGTGCAGAAATCGGCACCCGCCACCCCAGACGGGGAGAACGGGTGCCGCCATCGGGTCACGCGCTGTTACAGCTCCAGCAGCATCCGGGCCGGGTCTTCCAGCAGATTCTTGATCATCACCAGGAACTGCACGGCTTCCTTGCCGTCGATGATGCGGTGGTCGTACGACAGCGCGAGGTACATCATGGGCGCGATCACGACCTGACCGTTCTGCGCGATCGGCCGCTCGATGATGTTGTGCATCCCCAGGATGGCGCTCTGCGGCGCGTTGATGATCGGCGTGCTCATCATGCTGCCGAAGGTGCCGCCGTTGGTGATGCTGAAGGTGCCGCCCGACATGTCCTCCATGGTCAGCTTGCCGGCCTTGGCCTTCACCGCGTAGTCGGCGATGCCCTTCTCGATGCCCGCCAGGCTGAGCTGCTCGGTGTCGCGCAGGATCGGGACGACGAGTCCGCGCTCACTGGCGACCGCGATCCCGATGTCGTAGTACCCGTGGTAGATGATGTCCTTGCCGTCCACACTGGCGTTGACCATCGGGAAGGCCTTGAGGGCCTCGGTCGCGGCGCGCACGAACAGGCTCATGAAGCCCAGTTTCACGCCGTGCTTGGCCACAAACGGATCCTGGTACTTCTTGCGCAGATCCATGGCCGGCTTCATGTTGACCTCGTTGAAGGTGGTCAGCAGGGCCGCCGTGTTCTGCACCTCCTTGAGGCGCTCCGCAATGCGCGCACGGATGCGGGTCATGGGCACGCGCTGCTCGGTGCGGGGGCCGGCGGGCACGGTCGCGGCCGGGGCAGCCGGTGCACTGGCCGGCGCGGCGGCGGCCTGCGGCCCCTGGCTGGTGCCGCCGCCCTGCGCAGCCTGCACGGCGTCCGCCTTGGTGATGTTGCCCTTCGGGCCGGTGGCCGGGATGGTGGCCGGATCGAGGTTCGACTCGCTCACGACCTTGCGCACCGCCGGGGACAGATCGTCGCGGCGGGTCGCCTCATTCGCGGCCGAGGCAGGAGCGCTTGCCGGGGCGGCCGGGGCCTGCGCTGCTGGTGTCTGCGCTGCTGGCGCCTGGGCCGCCGCGGCCGGTGCGCTGCCTGCGTCGCCCAGCGTCCCCAGCACCTCCTCGCTGAGCACCGTGTCGCCCTCGTTCTTGACCGGCGTGCCCATTACGCCGTCCTGCTGCGCCTGGATCTCCAGCACGACCTTGTCGGTCTCGATCTCGGCCAGCAGGTCACCGCGCTTGACCGCCTCGCCAGGTTGCTTATGCCACGCGAGCAGGGTGCCCTCGCTGACTGACTCGCTGAACACCGGTACTTTGATATCCGCCATAACGCCCCGGATTCTACTCCGCCACCACGTGTGACTGACGCGGGAACGGCGCGGGGAGCGTGAACGCAGTGCACGCAAGCACGGCCGCGGTCAGCCGAGTTCTGCCCCGGTCGGCAGGTGCCCATACCCGGCGGGCCGCGTGACGCGCAGGCTGGCCACCCGGACGGCGTAGGACACGGCGTCCGGTACGGACTGGCCGCGGGCCAGTGCCGCCGCCAGGGCCCCTCCCCACGTGTCGCCTGCCGCGACAGTGGAGACGGCCTGCACGTTGGGCGCGGCGAAGTCCTGCTCGCCGTCTGCGCTGAGCAGCAGCGCCCCGCGTGCCCCGCGCTTGACGATCACGTGGCGCACGCCCCGGCCAAGCAGCACTCGGGCCGCCGTTGTCACGTCGTCTTCCCCGCTGAGCGTCCGCGCCTCGTGCTCGTTGGGGGTCAGGATGTCCACGTCCTCCAGCAGCTCGCCCGGCAATTCGGGCGTGGCGGGGGACGGGTCGAGGATCACGGTCACACCCGCCGCGCGTGCGCGCCGGGAAGCCTCGATGGTCACGGCCAGCGGCACCTCCAGTTGCAGCAGCAGGGCCGTGGCACCCGGCAGCGCCGCATCCAGCGCGTCCAGTTCCGGCGCACCGAGCTGCTGGTTCGCGCCGCCGTGCAGGGTGATGGTGTTCTCGCCGTCGGGCGCGATGTGGATGTACGCCTGCCCCGAGGCGACGTCCGGCACGCGGCGCACCGCCGAGACGTCCACGCCCCTGTCGCGCAGCGCACCTTGCAGGAGCATTCCGGCGTCATCGGTGCCGACCGCGCCGATCATCCGTGTGGGCACCCCCAGCGCCGCGCACGCCGCCGCCTGGTTTGCCCCCTTGCCCCCCGGCATCCGCTCCAGCCCCTGAGAGTGCATGGTCTCGCCGGGCAGCGGCAGGTGCGGCACACGCAGCAGGATGTCGAGGTTCAGGCTACCCAGGACGAGAACGGCACGTGGGGTCATGGTTCCGAGTGTGACGGACACGGGCACGGAACGTCGAGAGGGCAGGAGCGTGTGCCCCTGCCCTCCAGTCTGCGCCAGTCTCAGCCCTGCTGCTTGGCGACCTCGGCGAGTTCCTTCTGTTCCTCGACGACCTGCCGCTGGACGCGCTCGCCCAGGGCGGCGGCGATCACGGCGGCCTGCTCACGGGCATGCACGCTGGCGTAGCCGGTCGCGGTGCTGGCGCTGCGGTGGCGGCTGGCGTGCGAGAGCGTCTGCCCTGGCGCGAGAACGCGCTCCAGATCCTCCCAGATCATGAGCCACGCGCCCTGGTTCTCGGGTTCTTCCTGCGCCCACACGACCTGGGCCCCGGGATGCTTGGCCAGTTCGGTGCCCAGGGCCTCGACGGGGAAGGGATACAGCTGCTCCAGACGGATCAGCGCGGTGCCCTCGTAGCCGTCGCGGTCGGCATCGCGGGCCTCGGTGAGTTCCCAGTGCAGCTTGCCGCTGCTGACCACCACGCGCCGGGCCGCCGTGACCTCCGCGTCGCCGATGACTTCCTGGAACCGGCCGTCGGTGAGGTCGGACAGGGGGCTCATGGCCTGCTTGTTGCGCAGCAGGCTCTTGGGGGTCATGACGATCAGCGGCTTGCGGTAGGGCCGCAGCACCTGACGGCGCAGCAGGTGGAAGATCTGCGCAGCGCTGCTCGGCACCACGACCTGCATGTTCTTCTGCGCACACAGCTGCAGGTAGCGCTCCAGACGGGCGCTGGAGTGCTCGGGGCCGGCACCCTCGTAGCCGTGCGGAAGGAGCATGACCAGACCCGACAGGCGCTGCCACTTGCTCTCGCCGGCCGACAGGAACTGATCCACGACCGCCTGTGCGCCGTTCGCGAAGTCCCCGAACTGCGCTTCCCACGCGACCAGCCCGTTGGGTTCACTGGTCGAGTAACCGTACTCGAAGGCCAGGACGGCCTCCTCCGAGAGGGTGGAGTCGATGACCTCGACCCGGCCCTGCTCGGGCGACAGGTGGGCCAGCGCCATGTATTCCTCGTTCAGCGGATCGGCGGCCTCCTGATCGTGCAGGACGGCATGGCGGTGCACGAAGGTGCCGCGTCCGCTGTCCTGGCCGACCAGCCGCACGCCGTAGCCCTCGTCCAGCAGCGAGGCGTACGCGAGCATCTCGCCCATGCCCCAGTCGAGGTTCTGCTCGCCGCGCGTCATGGCGCGGCGCGGCCCCATGACCGTGCGCTCGATGGTGCGGTGCACCTTGAACCCGTCGGGCACGGTGGTCAGCTTCTCGCCCAGTTCCTCGAGTTTCTCGCGGGACACGGCCGTGGACACCTGATCGCGGTCCCAGTGGGTATCGGTGTACGTCTTCCAGTCCACGGCGAGCTTGCTCTGCGCGAGGTTCTCCATCTCCTCGACGACCGATGCGCCGGCGTCGAGCTTGTCGCGGAACTTCCCGACCAGGACGTCACCCTCGCCGGCGGCCAGGATGCCCGCCGCCTCCAGCTGCTGCGCGTACAGGGCGCGGGCCCCGGGATGCTGGTCGATCTCGCGGTACATGATCGGCTGGGTCATGCGCGGCTCGTCGCCCTCGTTGTGGCCGTTGCGGCGGAAGCCGATCAGGTCGATGAACACGTCCTTGCCGAACTCCTGGCGGTACGCCACGGCCAGGTCACCGCAGAACGCCACGGCCTCGGGATCGTCACCGTTCACGTGCATGACCGGCGCATTGGCGACCTTGGCGATGTCGGTGCAGTAGCGGCTGCTGCGGGTGTCGCGCGGGTCGCTGATCGTGAAGCCGATCTGGTTGTTGATGACGATCCGCACCGCGCCGCCGGTGGCAAAGCCGCGCAGCCGCGACAGGTTCAGGGTCTCCATGACGACGCCCTGACCGCTGACGGCCGCGTCTCCGTGCACCGTGATCGGGAGCACGCTGCGGCGCTCGCTGTCGCCCCGGCGATCCTGGCGGGCCCGCACCGAGCCGTGCACCACCGGCGACACGATCTCCAGGTGGCTGGGGTTGAAGGCCATGGCCAGGTGCATGGGGCCGCCGGGCGTGCGCACATCGCTGGAAAAGCCCATGTGGTACTTCACGTCGCCGGCCACGTCCGGGTCGTCGCTCAGGCGCTTCTTGCCATCGAACTCGGCGAACAGGTCACTGGGCTGCTTGCCGAAGATGTTCACCAGCGTGTTCAGGCGGCCACGGTGCGCCATGCCCAGCACGACCTCCTTGACGCCCACACGGCCTGCCTGCTGGATGATCCGGTCGACCAGCGGAATGAAGCTCTCGCCACCCTCCAGACCGAAGCGCTTGACGCCCGGATACTTGTTGCGCAGGTACAGCTCCAGTCCCTCGGCCGCCGTCAGCTTGTACATCAGGCGGCGGCGTTCCTCGGGGCTCAGGTCGTGGCGGGCCTGACCGCGCCCCTTCTCAATGTGCGACTGGAACCAGTGGCGCTCATTGGCCGGCAGGTAGTTGTACTCAAAGCCGATCGAGCCGCAGTACGTCTCCTTCAGCTGCTCGATCACGTCGCGGAGCGCTCCCTCGAAGGCGCCATCGGACACGTGCTCGTTGAGGTCGGCCTCGGTCAGGCCGTAGAACTCCGGCGTGAGTTCCGGCACGACCGGCAGGCCACGCATCCGCAGGGGGTTGCTGCGGGCGCTGATGTGGCCGTACACGCGGTACGCGGTCATCAGGGCGCCGGCCGCCTGCTGCGCGCCGCTGGCGCTGGCCGCCGGCGCGGGCGCGGCTCCCCGGCGCGACTGCCCCAGGTCGTAGAAGGCCTGCTGCACCGGCGAGTGAGGCGTCTCCTGCGTGCCGCCGCGCACCTCGTCGAAGTAGGTGCGCCACGCCGGATCCACGCTTGCGGGGTCTGTCAGGTACGCCTCGTACAGCCCCTCGAGAAAGGCCGCGTTCGCCCCGGACATCATGGTCAAAGGTCCCGTCATAACGCCCCCCAGCATACCTCTGCACCCTGACCGGAATGGCGGGGGGAGCCGCTTTATGTAGGTTGTGTTCCCGCCCCTGTAACCACATGGCCCCATCCGTCTCCTTTAGACGGCCCCCACCCGCCCGTGTGTCCGGACGCGCAGCATGGGCCACATGACCCTGCACGCGACCCGCCCTGAATTCCTCGACCTGTTCCCCGCCGGGGCCGCCCCCGAGCAGCTGGGCAGCGGCTACACCTGGGCCGAGGGGCCGACCTACGTGCCGGCGCGGGCCCGGGTGGTCTTCAGCGACGTGCGCCAGAACCGGACCTGGGCCTACACCGATGCCGGCGAGCTGGTCGAGGAGATGAGCCCGAGCAATTACCAGAACGGCCACACGGTCGACGCGCAGGGCCGCCTGATCGCGTGCTCCCATGGCGAGCGGGCGCTGCTGCGCCAGGAACTGGACGGCACGTGGACGACCCTGGCGAGCACCTTCGAGGGCCAGCGCCTGAGTTCTCCCAACGACGTGGCCCTGCACCCGGACGGCAGCCTGTGGTTCACCGATCCGACCTACGGCCTGACCAAGCCCGAGGAGGGCGGACGCGGCGAGCCGATGGAGGTGCCCGGCTGCTGGGTGTACCGCTTGAGCCCGGACGGCACCCTGAGTGCGCCGATCCGCGACCGCGACATGCCGAACGGGCTGGTCTTCGCGTCGGCTGATACGCTGCTGCTGGCCGATACTGGCAAGAATGGAGCCACGTACCGCTACCGCGTGACCCCGGACGGCGCGGCCACCCTGGAGGGCGAGCACTTCCGCGTGAGCCCAGGCAAGACCGACGGCCTGCGCGTGGACGAGGCCGGACGGATCTGGAGCAGCGCCGGGGACGGCGTGCATGTCCTGACCCCGGACGGCGAGGAACTGGGCCGGATCGCGTTCCCGGAGGTCGTGTCCAACGTGTGCTTCGGCGGCCCGGACGGCACCACGCTGTACGTGACGGCCACCAGCGGCTTCTGGCGGATTCCCACCTGCACCCGCGCCCTGTCGTGGCACTGAACGCCGGACACTGACGATCCTCGCCCCAAACCGGGATGGGCTGGAGACCGACCGGAGCGAAGAGCACAGTAAATACACCGTTCCCCTCTTGGCCATGCACATATCGGCCTCGAGGGGAAGTTGGTGTCTCCGGTCTCAGGTTAAGATGCGGCCATGCGTATCCTGTCCCGGCTGCTGGTTGTGGTGGGCGTCATCGTGCTGATCGTGTCGGGCGTGCTGCTGGGCAAGGACGTGATCGATATCAATCAGCTGCACGCGGTGGCCAACGCCAACCGCAGCACCAATTTCCCCAGCCCGCTGAACAATGTCCTGATCACCTACGCCCTGTCCGTCGCCGGGGCGTTCCTGACCGGACTCGGGGTGAGCATGCCCAAGGGGCGCACCCGGCCGTAAGCGCCGCGTCCACGACTCAGCGCAGGGGCCGGCACCCGGTCAGGCGGAGCCGGCCTGTGGCGTTGTCGCGCAGCGTGGACATCTCGCCCTGGGTGGCCCACGTGACCTGGGCGTTCCGGAAGCTGCCGCCCGGGGTCAGGGACAGCGTGGTGGTCGCGCCCGCAAAGGTCACCACCGCCGTGTCGCCCATGGGCCGCACCTGGACGCGCACGCCGCCCTGACAGACGTACGTGACGCTGGCCGCTGCCATGCCGTCGGCACCGGCCGTGCCCAGCCCCACTGTGCCCAGGAACGAGGAGACGGCGATGCTCAGGGGAGCGGCAGCGCGGCGCAGCGAACCGGTCAGGACAGGGAACGACATTCCAGCAGCTTTCCACACCGCCGCCAGGCCAGGGTGAGGGCATGGTGACCGGCGTGGCGCCTCGGTCCTCATGAGCCGACCGACAGCGCGCGGCGCGGGATCCATCACGGCATGAGGTTCCGCATCCGGGCCGGCAGCAGGGCGGCACCGACCACTCCGAATTCCCGCACCTGCCCGCTGCCGTCGAGCCCGATGATCAGGGTCCAGCCGTCCCTCGGCCCGCGCTCGAAGGACGCGGTGCGCGTGTAGTACGTCAGCTCGCCGCTGGGCGTCAGGGCCTCCCGGAGCACCGCCGTCTCGGCACCGTAGGCCCGCTGGCCGCCGGTCCGGAAGGACTGGAACTGGCGATACGACCCCCACTGGGCCCTGACCGTGGGGGAGAACGACGCCCACACGGGCTCCAGCGTGCCGTCGTACCACTGCTGCGTCAGCCAGCGGGCCAGGGTCAGGCGGGCGTCCAGCTCGGGGGAACCGGTCTCGGAAGCGGCCGGCGCCCGGCGGGTGGACGCCTCGGTGGGGCGGGTGCTGGCCGGGGCGCTGGGAGCCGTTCCGGCGCGGCTCGCCGCTGACCCGACGGCGTCCGGCCGCTGCGCGTCCGCACCGGGGATCGCCGGAATGGTCGGCGGCAGGCCCAGGGGAGCGGCCGGCCGCTCCTGGGTTCCAGACGCGGCCGACGGAGTGGCGAGACGCGATCCATCCGGTACCGCCGGGACACGGACGCCCGCGACGGCGGTGGGGCGCGCGGCCACCTCTGAACGCTCCGGTGCGGCGGCCGGCGACAGCACCTGTACCAGGCTGCCGAGGTCACCGCCACTGACCACCAGTGCACTGAGCAGCGCCACCAGACCGTAGGCGACCGTCGCTGTAACCACTTCCCGAACCCTCATGCTGCCCCTCCCGCTGACCGTGTGTGCCCAGGCACCACCGTCCTGGCCGGTCACCGTGGTGCCTGCTCCGGCACTCGGCGCGTCTATCCTGCCGCGTCATGCGGCGGACAGCACGGGCACGGCTCACGTTCTGCCCGAACGCGTGTGGGCAGACGCAGGTCGGCGGGCGGCCAGCGGCGGTGCTGTGGCCCGCGCCTCAGTGTCCGAAGGCAGCCGAGGCGCCGAGGGGCGGGCGGGACTCCCCCAGCACCGGAGTCGTTCCCAGGCCCGGCTCGGTGCGGTGCAGAGCAAGCCACGCGGCCACGACACGCGGATCGAAGGCCCGGCCCGCCTCGTCCTGCAGGTAGGCGTTGGCTCGGGTCGCCGGCCACGGCTGGCGGTAGGCGCGTTCGCTGGTCAGGGCATCATAGACGTCTGCCACGGCCAGGATGCGGGCCAGCAGGGGAATCTGATCCCCGTACAGGCCATCCGGGTAGCCGGCACCGTCCCAGCGTTCGTGGTGCCAGCGCACCACGCCCAGTTCCTCGGGCAGCAACCCCAGGTGCTGGGCCCGTTCGACGCCGGCGGAGGGGTGCTGGCGCACCAGGGTCCAGTCCGCGCCGCTCAGTCGGCCAGGGTGGTTCAGGACGCCGGTGGGCACATCCAGCTTGCCCAGATCGTGCAGGATGCCGCCCTGCGTGATGACCCGCAGCGCCTCGGGGGAGCAGCCCAGGGCGCGGGCGAGGTCCAGGGCATACAGCGTGACCCGGTGGGCGTGTCCGGCGGTGTAGGGATCGTGCGCCTCGACCTGGGCGATCAGGGCCCGCACCGGAGCGCTGATCCCGGCAGCCAGCACCTCGTCGGGGTCGTTGTTCCACAGGCCCCGCACGGCCGCGCCCACGGGAACGTCGCGGTCACGGTACTGGGCGATCAGCCCGGTCAGCAGCGCGGCGCTCACGCCCACCAGCAGGACGTGGTAGACCCACCACGACAGCGTCCACGCGAGATTCAGCACGATCACCAGCTGCGCGAGCGCCAGCCAGCCTCCGGCGTAGACCACCGACAGCTGCAGGGGAAAGCGCGTGTAGCGCCACGACCTCCAGTACCGGGCGGCGGCCCACAGCCCCAGACCGACGGTCACAGCCAGAATGACGAGCCGCTCCGGAACGCCGGTGGGTGCCAGCACGCCGGCCACCTCTGGCATGAAGATCATGGTGCCCAGACCGATCAGCGCCGCCACCCACACGCCCGGCAGCCAGCCCCGGAGTGTCAGCACCGCCCGCACCACGCTGTTCGTGGCCGGCACGCTGGACAGCAGCAGCCACGCCGCCGCGAGCATGGCCCCCAGCTGCGCCGCCGCCGGCAGGGTCGCCGTGCCGTATTCGGCGTCCAGCGCAGAGGTGGCGGCCGCTCCGGTCATGTCCATGCCGCTGTGGCCGACATGCCCCATGACACCGACCTCGGGCGTGGCCAGACCATGGACGCCATAGACCAGACCCAGTGATCCGAAGGCCAGCGACAGCAAGATGACCTCGGCGTTGCGCTGGCGTACCCCCACCAGCCCCATCCAGACGGTCACGACCGCGGTGAAGGCCGCAGCCGCCAGCACCAGCAGCATGTGAACGCTCAGCAGTTCCAGCCGGGCATTGAGCACGGGCACGGCGAGCAGCAATGCCAGCAACAGCGCCGGGCCACCGATCCCGGCGACCAGGGGCCACCGTGCCCGCTGGACGGCCACGTCCCGGACAGGGGCCAGCGTCAGATCGGCCCGCATGGACGAATTCGGTCTCAACGGCATGCCGGCACGCTAGTGAACGCCTTCTGACATGCCTCTGACGATGCCGCTGCGCCACCCGCCGGCCAGAACACCGAAAACAGACGTCAGGCAGGGCCACCAGCTGCCGGGGGCACACCCGGTCGCCGCCGGGAGCCCCCCCATCGGGGGCAGGCCTGGATCTGTCGACGGGGCCTCTCAGCACGGCCGCCCCTGCGCCTCCGTGGCGCGGCGATGGCCCGTCACGCTCCGTGGCGGGGCACGGCGGCACCGCTCCTCGCGCGCGCAGTGTCCCAGGGCAGCATCCGTGTTCGCGGTGCCCTGGGGTCGTCGGTGCATCGGCCCACCTGCGGGAGATTCCGTGCTGCTCTGCCGGGTGCCAGACGTGCGGTTCATGGCGCCGGCCGTCGCGGTTGCGTACTCCCCGCTACTGGCCCTGTCCAGAACTCAGCCGAGCCGATCCACCGGCGGGCACGGCAGGGTGTGAACCTTCAGCTGGCACCACGATGACGGGGCGCAGGCCACGCGGCCCACGCCCCCGTCACCGTGCCGGATCACTCCAGCAGGCCGCGTTTGGCGGTCTCCTTGTCCTCCATGATCTTGCCCAGGATGAAGAAGGTGGGAGCCCAGTGGCCCACGAACAGGCCGTCGCGTTCCTTGTCACTGGAATCGCTCTGGAAGTACTGGCTGGCACTGAGGATGATTGAACCGACGCCGAGCAGGTACAGCACGTTGTGAATCTTCATGGTGACTCCTTTCCGCGCCGCGCCCACAGTGGGACGGGCACGTCTGCCTCCATGACACTCCGGCCCCCGGCGCGCAACGGTACGCTCCGGTACCCTGTGAGCTGCGCCTTCACCGATGGTGGCTGCTTGCGCTAGAACGCCTCCACAGCCACAATGGCCGGTCTGATCCTGTCCTCATACCTACTCGGCCAGATCGTTCAGGGCAGGTCAGTCTCGAAATCCGGGAGGTCGTCCAGGTATTCCCTGAGCCACGCCACCAGATTCGCCCGCGTATAGCCACCGGTCAGCAGGTACGAGGAATCGAGGTAGGCGGCCTTGTCCTCGGGGTCAATGTAGGCCTGCGTGTAGTTGTCGTAATTCCAGTTCCCGATGTACGAGAGCACGGCGGCGCTGGTGACGTCGGTCTCGTAGCCGTTGCTGGCGGTCAGGCGCGTGCAGCCCTCGGGCTTGCAGCCGTACAGGTACAGATAGACGTCCTCGCCATTCACCTTCAGCGTGATCGTCGGCCCGTCCTTGAGATCGCCCGGCCTGTAGGTCGTCGCGTACCCCGCCTGCTTCAGCACCTGCACGATCGTCTCGGGTTTCCCGTCCAGCACCTCGCCGGTGGCGGCCACGCCGGACGAGAGGAGCGACAGGGTCAGAGCCGACGCGAACAGGCGGGTCATGCCCCACGGTACGCCCGCCGCCTGACTCCCGCCTACTCCCCTGCCAGCCCCACCACCGCCTGCACCCGCCCCACCTGCCCCGAGGTCAGCTGTCGCGATCTGCTCCGCTTACAGAACATCCCTGCTGAAGCGCCGGGATGTTCTTCCACCTCCGCAGGCCGCTCCTCTCTTCTTCTCGCTCCGCTCGGGTTCGGCTTTGCCTCACCGAAGGGTTTGCACCTTGATCCCATGCGGATGCGACGGCGACCGCGTGAGCAGCGCCGCCACGACACCGCGTGTGAGGGTGCCGGTCGGCTGATCCTGCTTCTGCACGATGTCCACGGTCACGCCGGGCTGGATCTGGGAACGGGTGGGAGGCATGGGGAGAGGGTAACGCTGACAATGGCCTTGTAAGCCATTCCCCACATGCCACACCGCCGCCCAGCCCGCTACCGTACCCTTGTCCTGGGGGAGTGGTCTCAATAGGCAGGGCACCGGAAAAAACGATTGGATATCAGCCGGAAAGGCGGAAGCCTTGGGCGCAGGCCGAAAGGTCGGAGCGGGTTGCGGAAGCACCTATAGCGGCCCCGCAAGGGGTGGGACAAAGCAGCAAGGGAAGCGCGTTTCCTGAAAGCTCCAGCGCCATTCATGCGGGTTCGAGTCCCGTCTCCTCCACCAATAGGAACAGCCCTCGTCACATGGCGGGGGCTTGATTACCTACCCACACGCCCCGAACCTCCCCAGCGCAGTTCTCCCCTCTGCCGTTCCTCCCCTCTCCTCACTGCCACCCAGCGAGACGAAGTACCACCCGCCCGACGCGCCGTGATCGACGACTAGATAGTGTGTCCCGGCCCCCAGCGTGCGCGCCAGCGTCGGCCCCTTGCGGGCGGTGACGCCGTGCCCGCTGTACGGCGTGAACGGGCCGGTCACGCGGACTGCGCCCAGACCGTCCGGGAGGAACGTGGGGCGCGGCACGGGGCTGCCCAGGCCGGGGCCGACCAGCCACAGCTGCGGCTGGTACGCGCGGTCGCAGCGGGCCCCGACGAAGACGGTGGCGTCCAGCGGAAACGCGGCGGGGGTGGTCAGGGCGTACCAGTCCTGCGTGCCTGCCCGGCCCTGCGCCGTGATGACCTTCGACACGCGGGGCTGCGCGATCACGTACGCGGCGGCGCGCGTGCCGGAGCCGGAGTTGTACTGGGGCTGGTGGGCCAGCGCCGCCGGGGCGAGCAGCGCGGCCAGCGTGCAGGCCGGGAGTTTCATGCGGGCAGTGTGACGGAGCGGGGCGGTCGTGTCTGTGGGCACGGCGGATGTCCTCGCGTACCGGTTCCCCATCTGCTCCGGCCCTTCACGACGAACCGCCCCACACCAGCAGGGCGGCTCGCGTGGTCAGCCGTTGCTCCTACGCCTCAAACCTCCAGCGCCAGCTTATCCACATCATTTAACAGCGGCGTTCCGGCTGGGTACTCGCCGTTAAAGCACGCGAGGCACAGGCCGGGGCCGCCCACCGCCTCGCGGATGCCCTGCTCGCTGATGAAACTCAGCGTGTCCGCGCCGATCAGCGCGCGGATCTCCTCGGTGCTGTGCGTGCTGGCGACCAGTTCCTTGCGGGCGGCCGTGTCGATGCCGTAGAAGCACGGGTGCTTGATGGGGGGGCTGCTCACGCGGAAGTGCACTTCCAGCGCGCCGGCCTCGCGCAGCAGGTTCACGATCTGGCGGCTGGTGGTGCCCCGCACGATGGAGTCGTCCACGAGGATCACGCGTTTGCCCGCCACAGCGCTGGTGGGCGAGAGTTTCATCTTGACCTTCAGCTCCCGCGCTTCCTGCGTGGGCGCAATAAAGGTGCGGCCCGCGTACGGGTTCTTGTACAGGCCGTAGTCGAAGGGAATGCCGCTCTCACGGGCGTACCCGATGGCCGCGCCGATGCCGCTGTCCGGGACGGGCACGACGATGTCGGCGTCCACGGGGTGCTCGCGGGCGAGCTGGTGGCCCATGCGGATGCGGCTCTCGTGGGCGTCCACGCCGTCCAGGCGGCTGTCGCTGCGGGCGAAGTAGATCCACTCGAACGCGCAGGGCGTGGGTTTCTTCGGCTCGACCATCAGCGAGTGCAGGCCGGTGCGATCCACCCACACGAGTTCGCCCGGCTGCACGTCGCGCAGCAGCTTTGCGCCGACCGTGAACAGGGCGCACGGCTCGGACGCGATCACGTACGCGCCGTCGTCGCGCTGCCCGATCACCAGGGGCCGCACGCCGTTCGGGTCGCGGAAGCCCAGCAGCTGCGTGCGGCTCATCAGCACGCACGCGTACCCGCCCTTGAGTTCCTTCATGGCGGCGGCCGTCGCCTCGATCAGGTCGAGGTCGGCCTCCCGCGCGATCAGGTTCAGCATGACCTCGGAGTCGTTCGTGGTCTGGAACAGCGCGCCCTCCATCAGCATGCTTTTGCGCACCTCGCGCGCATTCACGAAGTTCCCGTTGTGCGCGAGGCCCAGGATGCCCTTGTTGGTGCGCGTGGTCAGCGGCTGCGCGTTGAAGCGCAGGTTGCTGCCCGTCGTGCTGTACCGCACGTGCCCGATACTCACCCGCGCATTCGCCAGCCGCACGCTGTCCAGCCGCCGCTCGTCGAACACCTGCGTGACCAGCCCCAGATCCTTCTCCACATGGAACTTCTCACCGTCGGACACGCACATGCCCGCCGCCTCCTGCCCCCGGTGCTGCAACGCGAACATGCCCAGGTACGTGAACCACGCAAGATCGTTGGGTTCCGGCGAGTACATGCCGAACACCCCGCACTCGTCCTGCGGCTTATCAGAGGTGAGATCAAAGATCATGGGCAGCTCCAGAGGTGAATGACCCCTCACCCCCGGCCCCTCTCCCCTGGGGAGAGGGGAGACTGGTGGGCAGTTTAGGATTCGATGTGTGGGGGCGGGCAGAACGGAGAAGGCGCGGCGGCTGCGACGCGATCAGACGGCGGCGGAGGCCGTGTTGTGGCGCGTGTTGCGGAACCACGGACTCGGCGTGAAGTTCCGCCGGCAGTATCCCGTCGGCCCTTACATCACGGATTTCGCGTGTACCGAGTGCGGTCTGGTGATTGAACTGGACGGGTCTCAGCACGGCACGGATGACGGTCTCGCCTACGACGCCGAACGTACCCGCTACCTGAACGCGGCTGGATTCCGGGTCGTGCGCTTCTGGAACAACGAGGTGATGACCAACCTGGACGGTGTCGTGCAAGTCATTCAAATTGCGCTGGCGGACTGACCCCTCACCCCGGCCCTCTCCCCACGGGAGAGGGAGAACGAAGGGGCATGTCATGCTCCCCTCTCCCACGGGGAGAGGGGCTGGGGGTGAGGGGTCTCTAACGTCATCCCAGAATCCCCGCGAGCGGAGTCGTGAAGGCGTCGGTCAGGGTCTGGAGGTTCACGCTCAAGTGTACGTGCTGGGCGGGCAGGGCAATCGTGACGCTGGTGCCGCCGCTGACGCCCAGGCGGGCGAAGGGCACGCCGCGTTCCGTCAGGGCGGCCTCGGTGCCCGCGGGGTCGGCGGTGGCGATCACGATGCGGCCGTGCGCCTCGCCATACAGCAGGGCGTCGGCGCGGGTGCCAGCGGGGGCGTCAATGCTGACATTCACGCCGGTGTTCCCGGCGATCGCCATTTCGGCCAGGGCGACGGCCAGGCCACCCTCGGCGCAGTCGTGGGCGGTACCCACCAGACCGGCGCGGATCAGGTGCAGCGTGGCGTTGATGACGGCCTGCTCGCGGGTCAGGTCGAGGGGCGGGACGTGTCCGGCTTCCAGACCGTGCACCGTCTCCAGGTACTGACTCGCGCCGATGTCCGTGGCGTGCTCGCCGATCAGGTAAAGGGTGTGGCCCTCCCCCTTCAGGTTCATGGTGGCGCGTTTCGTCACGTCGGGCAGCACGCCGACCATGCCGATCGTGGGGGTGGGATGGATCGCCACGCGCTCGTCGCCCTCGGTGTACTGGTTGTAGAGGCTGACGTTGCCGCCCGTGACCGGGGTGTTCAGGGCGCGGCAGGCGTCCGCGATGCCGTGTACGGCGCGTTCCAACTGGTAGTAGACCTCGGGCCGGTGGGGGTTGCCAAAATTCAGGTTGTCGGTGATCGCCAGCGGGGTCGCGCCCACGCACGCGAGGTTGCGGGCAGCCTCGGCCACAGCGGCGGCGGCCCCCGTGTACGGGTCGAGGTACACGAAGCGCGGGTTGCAGTCGCTGGTGGCGGCCACGCCCATGCCGCTGCCCTTCACGCGCATGACGGCAGCGTCGGCCGCGCCGGGCACGACCACCGTGTTCGTCATGACCTGGTGGTCGAAACGCTCGTAGATGGCGCGCTTGCTGGCAATGGTGGGGTGCGACAGCAGGTCGGTCAGCACCGCGCCCAGGTCACCGGGCACGGGCACGCCGCTCAGGTCGCGCTCGCGCTTGGCCCTGATCTCGTCGGATTCGATGCCCTCGCGGGTGTACTTGGGGGCCTCGTTCAGCAGGGCGACCGGCAGGTCGCAGACGACCTCGCCCCGCCACGTCAGGCGGTAGTTGGTGTGCGATTCCACCTGCCCGATGGTCACCACATCCAGCTCCCACTTGGCGAGCAGATCCAGCAGCTCCTGCTCGCGGCCGGGCACCGGCACGAGGATCATGCGCTCCTGCGACTCGCTCAGGCACAGTTCCATGGGCACCATGCCGTCCTCGCGGGTGGGCACGAGGTCGAGATCCATCGTGATGCCGAGTTCCGCGCGGTACGCCATCTCGCACGTGCTGGACACCAGTCCGGCCGCGCCCATATCCTGCACGCCCGCCACGACGCCCGCCTGGATGGCCTCCAGCGTGGCCTCCAGCAGCAGTTTCTCCATGAACGGGTCGCCCACCTGTACGGCGGGCCGGTCGGCCTGCGAGGCATTGGACAGGTCGGCGGAGGCGAACACCGCGCCGCCCAGTCCGTCGCGGCCGGTCTTGGAACCGACGTATACGATGGTGTTTCCGACCTCGCCCATCGTCCCTTTGGCGAGATCCTCGTGGCGCAACAGGCCCAGGGCCATCACGTTCACCAGCGGGTTCTCCTGGTAGCTGGGATGGAACGTCACCTCGCCGCCCACCGTGGGCACGCCGATCGCGTTGCCGTAGTGCGCGATGCCCTCGACCACGCCGTTCAGCAGGAAGCGCGTGCGGGGGCTGTCGGGGTTCCCGAAGCGCAGCGAGTCCAGCACCGCGAAGGGCCGCGCGCCCATGGCGAAGATGTCGCGCAGGATGCCGCCCACGCCCGTCGCCGCGCCCTGCACGGGCTCCACGGCCGACGGGTGGTTGTGGCTCTCCATCTTGAACGCCACGCCCCACCCGTCACCGATGTCCACCACGCCGGCGTTCTCGCCGGGGCCCTGCAACACCTGCGGGCCGGTCGTGGGGAAGTGGCGGAACAGCGGGCGGGAGTTCTTGTACCCGCAGTGCTCGCTCCACATCGCGCCGATGATCGCGGCCTCCAGCGCGTTCGGCTCCCGGCCGATGCTCTGGGCGGCGAGATCGAATTCCTCAAGGGTCAGGCCGAACGTACCCGCGCGGTCGCGGAGGGACGGAGTGGTGGCTGGAATCTGGGTCATGGCAATGCCTCTGGTTGGTCTGGTGGTGAGATGAACGGCCCGTGTCGCTGCGCGCTCAGCCGTGCTTTTTGCCCATCTGGAGCTGCCCGCGGTGGTACGCCACATGCCGGAGCTGCATGCCCAGGCCGGTCAGGCGTTCCCGCTGGCCGGTGGGCGCGGCGGGCGCGCGGAGCAGGTCGCCCAGCTGCTCGTCGGTCAGGGCGCGGGTGTGCGCCACGATCTGCGCGCCCACGCGGTCGAGTTCAGCCAGCACGGTGGCCTTGCCGGTCTGCCCAGTCACGGGGGGCGGGCCGCGCAGCTCAGGCATCCACGGGGCGTCCTCCCAGCCCAGGTGGGCGTACGTGCTGCTGAAGTCCTGCAGCGCGAAGAAGCGCAGCCACTCCGCGATGTGCAGCGCGTGCCACGCGGGGCTGTGCCCCAGCAGCGGCGTGGCAAAAGCCCCTTCGGGCACGGCGTCCAGCCCGGAGCGGAACATGCCGAGTTCCATCTCGAAGGCGTCGGCCAGGAAGGCCTGTGCGCTGGTGGCGGTCATGCGCCGACCGTGACGGCCGCGAGGCTGCGGAACACGCCCTGGCCGTCCTCGCTGCCCAGCAGGGCCTCCACGGCCCGCTCGGGGTGGGGCATCATGCCCAGCACGTTCCCCCGCTGATTCACGATGCCGGCGATGTCGTTCAGGCTGCCGTTGGGGTTGTCCACGTAGCGGAACACGACCTGTCCGTTCCCTTCCAGCGCGGCGATGGTTTCGGGATCGGCGTAGTAGTTGCCCTCGCCGTGCGCGATGGGGATCTCGATGACCTGCCCCTGGGCATACGCCCCGGTGAACGCGGTCTGCGTGGTCTCCACGCGCAGGTGCACGGGTTTGCACATGAAGTGCAGTTCGCGGTTGCGCGAGAGCGCGCCGGGCAGCAGGCCGCTCTCGGTGAGCACCTGGAAGCCGTTACACACGCCCAGCACGTACCCGCCACGCTCCGCGTGCGCCTTGACCGCCTGCATGATCGGGCTGCGGGCCGCGATCGCACCGCTGCGGAGGTGGTCGCCGTAACTGAAGCCACCGGGCAGGAACACCAGATCGGTGCCGGCGGGCAGGCCGGGCTCGGTGTGCCACACGAACTGCGCGGACTCGTCGAGGAGCAGGCGGGCGGCGTGCAGGGCGTCGCCGTCGCAGTTGCTGCCGGGGAACTGGATGACGGCCGTCTTCATATCTGCTCCGGCTGCGCCACGGTGCGCTCGTTCACGACGTTTCCGGTGTTCAGGGTGCCCACGGGCTCGAACATCATGATCCAGACCTCCCCGCCTTCCGCCACCGGCAGGTGCTCCACGCTGCGCGGCACGATGACGATCTCCCCCACCCCGATCCGGCGCTCGCCGTCCCGGAAGCGCATGAGCAGCGTGCCCTTCGTCACGAGGAACAGCTCGTCCTCGTGCTCGTGCGCGTGCCACACGAACTCGCCGCTGATCTTCGCGATCTTGACGTGCTGGCCGTTCAGCTCGCCGATCACCTTCGGCTGCCAGTGCCCGGTGAACGACTCGAACTTCTCCTGCAGGCGGATGACCTCGGGGACGGTCATGCCTCGCTCAGCTCCCAGCGGGCGTCCTCCATCACGGGGTTGCTCAGGACGTTCTCCGTGATGTCTTTCAGCTGCGCCTCCACGTCGTCGCGGCTGCCGCTGAGGGTCAGTTCGATGTATTTCCCGACGCGCACGCCGTTCACGTTCGCGTGGTCGAGGTGCGACAGCGCCCGCTCCACGGTGCGCCCCTGCGGGTCGAGGATGCTGGGCTTGAGGGTCACGAACACTTTGGCTTTGAAGGTGGACATGGTTACTCCTTCGGAGGGGCAGAGGGCTGAGGGCAGACAGCAGAGGGCAACAGATTCTTAGCTCTCGGCTCTCGGGTCTCTGCCCTCTGCGGCGGGCGCAGTCACCCGCCTGAGCATCTCCGCGTACGCGTCCTCGATGCCGCCCAGGTCGCGCCTGAAGCGGTCTTTGTCCATCTTCTCGTTCGTCTCGGCATCCCAGAAGCGGCAGGTGTCGGGGCTGATCTCGTCGGCGAGCACCACGGTGCCGTCGGGCAGGGTGCCGAATTCCAGCTTGAAGTCGATGAGTTTCACACCACGGGCGAGGAAGTACGGCACCAGCACCCCCCGGATCTTCAGGGCGAGTTCGCGGATGCGCAGGAGCTGCGGCTCGGTGGCCCAGCCCAGGCTCAGGGCGGTGTCGGTGTTGATCAGCGGATCGCCCAGGGCGTCGGACTTGTAGCAGTACTCGACGATGGGGTGGTCAAGCGGCGTGCCTTCCTCGATGCCCAGGCGCTTGCTGAAGCTGCCCGCCGCGACGTTCCGTACGATGACTTCCACCGGCACGATGGTCACGGCCTTCACGAGCTGCTCGGTGTCGCTGAGCTTGCGCACGAAGTGGGTGGGAACGCCCGCGGCCTCCAGCACCGGGTACAGGTGCGCGGTGATGGCGTTGTTGGTGGCTCCCTTGCCCTGCCAGCCGCCGCGTTTCTGGGCGTTGAAGGCGGTCGCCTCGTCCTTGTACTCCACGATGTACTCGCCGGGCTCGGGGGTGGCGTAGACGCGTTTGGCCTTGCCCTCGTACCGCATCTCGCCGCGCTGTGGGGTGCTCGCCGTCATACGCCCTCCGTCCTGCACAGTGTGAGTCTGCGCAGTGTGTATCTACAAAGTGTGTGGCCGCCCGGGGAATGTAGAAGGAGCGTCCCCCGAGCCGTTCCGGGGCGACGCTGGACTGTCGCGGTGCTGGTCATGTGGGCTCCATCGCCGTCTCTCGGACGGACTTACCGCCAGGGGCCAGGGGCCGGGCGGGGCGTCTCACGGGACGCGGGTGGAAGAAATGGGAGTGCAGCCCACGCACGGGGCTGCCTTACGTCAGGGTAACACCCCCATGCGCGGACGCACCGGGGGTGTTCAGGTGACTCGGACGTGGTCGCTGCCTCAGTGGCTGTGGCCGCCCGCCTGTCCGCGCTTGCCGCTGACCTCCTCACGCACCTCCGCGACGAGCACCGTGCACGCCTCGGCGCAGGGAATGCCGCCGGGCACGCCGTCGAAGAAGGTGAGCGCGAGCTTCTCGCCGGCCCACAGGCGGGTGCGCAGGCACGACTTGCAGACCTCGCCGGCCACGTGCTCCACCTGCTCGGGCGTGGCCTTCTGCACCTTGGCGTAGATGCCAGTCTGACGGCGGGCGGTGGTGGGCCACGGGGTGGCGCGCAGGGCGTGGCACGTGTGGGCGTACGTCTCCTCCACGACCGCCGGGTAGACGTAGTGCAGGGCGCGGCGCAGGTCGGCCTCGCTCAGCACGGCCCGCCACCCGCGCGGAAGGTTCCGCAGCGTGTGTACCGGGCGGTGGTCGCCGCCATCATCGCGGCGGACGGTGTCGCGTACCCCCTCGGGCGTGACCAGGGTGCGCAGGTCGCCGCCGGGGCGGCCCTCGTCGAGCATGTGGCGGATCTCGTACACGCCGCTGTCGGGGGTGATCAGCAGTTCACCCAGCCGAAGCCCCCGGCGCGCGCGCTCCAGCACCGCCAGCCACGCGTGTTCGTGCCCGCGCTCGAGGTCGCCGTCCTGCGCGAGCGATCCGCTGGCTTCCTCGGCCAGGTGGAGGATCACGTCGGCCACAGCCGGGTGGGTGCCCACGGGCCTGGCGTAGTACACGGTCTGTGGGCCGCCCGCGTGGTCTCCGAACACCGTCACGTCGCCGGTCAGACCCATGTCCTCGGGGATGGTCTCCAGCGTGTGCCAGCCCTCGCTGGCGAAGAAGGGCACCACGACCACGCGCGGCGCGGTGATCACGTCAGGCCACGTGCCGACCTTCGGATCCTCATCGAGGAACAGGGCCTCGACCTGCGCGAAGTGCCCGGCCTGCCGGATGAGCTCGGCGTTGTGGTACACGACCTTGTTGGAGTTCTCGTTGCGGGTCGTGCCGTGCCCGAGCACGATCAGGGCGTCGTGCGCGCCGAAGTCCGGCAGGGCCTCGCGGGCGCGGGCGAGGATCACGTCCGTCATGCTGGGGTGCACGCCGTAGGGCAGGGTGTAGCGCACGGTGCGCCCGCCGATCACGCGCGCCACGCCGCCGGGCGGCACCGGCCCCTGGTGGCCCAGCCCCAGTTCGCGCGGGATCACGACCTCGGTGAAGTAGCCCTCGGAGATGAACATGGGAATGACGGTCACGTCGGTGCTGGCCGTGGTGCGCAGCACCTGCCGCAGCGAGGGTTCCTCCTTCCAGTAGCCCTCGATGACCTCGTCGTACAGGCCACGCTCGCGGATCAGGTCGGCATAGCGGTACACGGCGGTGGCCGATTCGCCGTTCAGGTGGGAACCGTGCCCGATCAGGATCAGGGAACGCATATGCCGCGCACTGTAGCTCCCACCGGTCGGGGGAACTGTCCCGACGCTTGCAGGATGCGGGGCCCGCGTGAACCGCGCCGGCCTCCAGCTAAGCGAGCGTGAAGTGCCGGTTCACGAGTCCCGGAGGTGTCCCCGCTTATCGTGGACGGTGCCGCGCCATGTGACCGGGGGACTCGCTCCCGGCTGGCGCCTGCCCGCACAGGAGGTTTCACATGTTCTTCCAGCAGAACGACCGGCACGAGAAGATGGCCCGCCTTGACCCCCGCGACACCAACCAGGACGGCGTGGTCAGCCCGCAGGAAGCCGCCGCGTACATTCAGGAGTACATGGCGAACGCCACCCCCGAAGAGCGTCAGCAGATCCTGCGCGACTACATCGGCGGCATGAGCCCGGATCAGCGCCAGCAGATGGGCGACGCGATCGTACAGAGCCCGGCGAACCCCGTGCAGCGTGTCAATCCTCAGGATCCGGATGATCTCGCCAACGCCTACGCCCAGACCGCGCAGGCTCCCGCCCAGGACGGCAGGAGCCCGCTGGAGGCCGCCTTCGCGTCCGGCGGGATGCTGAGTAACCCCATGGTCAAGGCCGGACTGGTCGGTCTGGCCGCCATGATCGGCAGCAGCGTCCTCAAGCGCGGTCGCTGAGCGTCGCGGATGGGCCACTCCGGGTACCGGGGTGGCCCCACTTCATGTGGCCTTCTGGCTGCGTGTAGCCTTCAGAAGGTGAAGCTGCGGCTGGGACGTCCTGCCCCCATGAGCCGCTAGAATTGCGCCCAATGCCTCTGTCCTACCTCACGCGCATCGCGCAGACGCCCGCCCCGACGTTCCACGAGGAACGCCGCGCGGATCTCATGGCGTCCCTGTGGGAGGAACTGGGCTACACCACCGAGCGCGACAGCGTGGGCAATGTGCTGACCCGGATCACCCCGCCCGGCACCGAGGGGCGGCCCGCGCTGCTGCTGGCCGCGCACCTGGACACCGTCTTCGATGCCGGCACCGACGTAACGGTGCGTGAGGACGCCGGTCGGCTGGTCGGCCCGGGCGTGGGCGACAACAGTGCCAGCCTGGCGGTCGTCACGGCGCTGCTGCGTGACCTGCGCGGCACGGCCCCGGCCCTGACCCGCCCGCTGTGGGTGGCCGCCAACGTCGGCGAGGAAGGCCTGGGTGACCTGCGCGGCAGCAAACAGCTGATCGAACAGCACCGGGCCCACCTGGGGGCCTTCGTGGCGGTGGACGGGTACCTGGGTGTGGCCGTCACGCGCGGAGTGGGAGTGCGCCGCTACCGCGCGACCTTCACCGGGCCGGGCGGACACTCGTGGGGCGACCAGGGGCCGAGCGCCCTGCACGCCATGGGCCGCGCGATCAGTGCGCTCTACGCCCTGCACCTACCGCTGTCGCCGCGCACCACCCTGAACGTGGGAGTGGCGGGCGGCGGCACCAGCGTGAACTCGATCGCCGGCACCGCCCAGCTGCTGCTGGACCTGCGCTCACTGGACGCCGACGTGCTGGCCGACCTGGACAGCCGGGCCGTCGCGGCGCTGCACGCGGCGGGCCGGGACACGGGCGTGACGGTGCGCATCGAGCGCGTCGGCGACCGCCCCGGCGGGCACCTGAACAGCGAACCGCTGCTGCCGCTCATCCGCGAGGCCGCCCGCGACATCCGGGTCGAGGTGCGCACCGCGTCGAGCAGCACCGACGCCAACGCGGCCGCGCCGCACGGCCTGAGCGCCGTGGCGGTGGGGGTGTACCGGGGCGGCAACGCCCACCGCACCGACGAGTGGGTGCAGGTGGCCAGCCTGGGCTCGGGCCTGAAATTCCTGCGGCGCATGGTGGATCTGTACCAGCGCCGCCCCGTGCGCTGAGGCCCACGGAATCCCCCGCTGGGGGCGGGTTTTTCGTGACCTGAATAGCAATCCCGACCCACACAGTTCCCACCAAGCCGGCGCACAATACGGAGTACGTATGACACTCCAGCCGACGTCGGTGGCTCCTGCCCGTTCTTCCCTGAACGCCCGCACCGGGCTCCTCCGGCGCGGTCTGCGGCTCGTGGGCGTCAGCGGACTGCTGGCGCTGGCCGCCGTTCCGGCCGTGCACGCCCAGGGGGCAGGTGACCGCGCGTCGTCGCCGGCGCAGGCGCTGTTCACACGCGTCAACACCCTGATCCAGCAGCAGTACGGCGGCCTGTCCACGGTCGACCGCGCAGCGCTGGCCCGCGAGTACCAGGCGCGGCTGGACGCCGTGTGCGCCGCCGACGGCCCGGACTGTCCCGAGAGCCGGGCCTACCCGGTGGTCACCGCCCAGCTGACGGCCCTGGGCGACGAGCACAGCTTCTTCATGACGCCGGACGACCTGAAGGACTTCGTGGCGCGTGCGACCGGCGGCACTAGGCGGCAGTTCGGCGTCCGGCTGGCCACACTGGACGGTGAGAACCGCGTGGTGACCGAGGTCGTGCCCGGCAGCGCCGCCGACACGGCAGGCCTGAAGCGCGGTGACCTGCTGCTGACGCTGGACGGCAAGCCGTATACCTACGCCGCGCTGCGGGCGGCCCGCGACTCCGGGGCCGGGATCACCCTGGGCCTGACGCGTCTGGGCCAGCCGCTCACGCTGACCCTGGCCTCGACCGAGAGCAGCACCCAGGAACTGCCGCAGGTGCAGTACGTGCCCGCGCCCACGCCCACCAGCCCGCAGGCCGAGGTGGCAGTCCTGCGGATTCCGACGTTCCTGACCGGGGGGGGCGTCGCGCAGCGCGTCCATGATCTGGTCGGCGAGGCGCAGGCGCGCGGCGCGGCCGGCATGATCGTGGATCTGCGCGGCGATCCGGGCGGCAGCCTGAGCGAGTGCGACAGCTCGGTCAGCGCCTTCGTGCCCACGGTGATCCGCCTGGCCCGCTCGGCGGGCGGCAACAGCCGCACCGTGGTCAGCCGCGGAACCCGCCTGGACGACGGCATGCCCAGCGGCGGGGTGCGCCGCCCGCGTCTGTGGACGGGGCCGCTGGCCGTGCTGGTCGACCGGGGCAGCGCGTCGTGCAGTGAATTCTTCGCCTTCGAGGTGCAGTACGCCGGGCGCGGCCCGATCATCGGGGAGAACACGGCCGGGGTGGGCAACACCGCCACCCGCGTGTTCGAGGCCGGTCAGGGCGGTCTGCAGCTGACCATCCTGAACTACGCCAAACCCGACGGAACGCCGTACCCGCAGAATGTCACGCCGAACCAGACGTTCACCCAGGGCGAGGCGCAGCTGCGCAATCTCACCCTGGGGCGGGACGAGCTGCTCGACGCCGGCCTTCAGGCCCTGCGCACCGCGCCCGTCCTGAGCAGCGATCCCTACAGCCAGCAGCCCTGATCCGGAGTGGGCCGGGGACACGGGCACCCGGGCGCGTTCCGGCGGTCCGTCCTGTTCACGGAGCCGCACCGGGGTGTGGGTGCTGCAGGCCGCGCAGCGCCCAGCGCAGACCCAGGGCCGTGACCGCTCCGATCGCCGCCAGCGTGAGCCACGGCAGCGCCGGCAGGCCCACGCTGGCCCCCAGATCGACCAGGGAGCCGCCCAGCACGCTGCCCAGCGCGCCACCCACGCCCAGGCTGATGGCGCTGAAGCCGAAATAACTGCCCACCAGCGCGGGCGGCGCGAACTGCGCGGTCAGGGTCTGCTGGCTGGGAAAGACCAGCATGGTGCCCAGCGAGTACAGCGCCACGCACGCCAGCAGGGCGGGAAAGCTCTGGGCCAGGGCCATGAGGCCCAGGCTGGTGGCGACCAGGGCGACAGCCCCCACCAGCGCAGCCCGCAGCGGGATGTGACGCTGCGTGAGGCGAATCAGGGGGTACTGCAGCAGCACGGCCAGCCCCGCCGACAGGCCGTACAGCGGCCCGGTGGCGTGCGGCCCGGCCAGCGCAATGGCCTTGAGGGTCACCGCCACGTTGATCTGCGTACTCAGGATGAAATAGCCGATCAGAACCAGCGTGAAGCGCCGGAACGGCACGTTGCGGGCCGCGACCGCCAGCCCGGCCAGGCTGCGGCCGGGGGTTCGCTCAGGACGCGCGTGCGGCAGGGTCACGCCCATGACGACGGCGGCGAGCAGGTACACGCCGGCCGCCGACAGGGCTGCCGTCCGGAAGCCCAGGCCCAGCAGCGCCGCGCCGATCAGCGGGCCGCCCACCATGCCCAGATTGCCGGCGATGCTGGTCAGGCTGAACATCTGCGGCCGCTGCTCGGGTCGGGTCACCGCCGTGATGGCCGCATTCTTCGGCGCATCGAACAGCCCCCCGCCCACTCCGGCCAGCAGGGCTGCGGCCAGCAGCACGCCGGGCGTGGTGGCGTACCCCATCCACGCGAAGCCCGCGCAGCGCAGCACGCAACCCGCCAGGATCAGCGGTTTTGGCCCCACCCGGTCAGCCCACGCGCCGCCGAACACGGTCAGCCCCTGCTGCGTGAGCTGGCGCAGGCCGAGCACCACGCCGACCGTCGCGGCGGGCCAGCCCAGCCCGCCCTGCGCCGTGCTGCCGCTGAAATGCACCGTCACCAGCGGGATCACGGCAAAAAATCCGCCCCACATCAGGAAGTTCGCGGCGATCAGGCCCAGCTGTGCGGCGTCCGGGCGCAGGGGCAGGGCGGAGGCGGGCACAGTCACGCCGCCGAGCGTAGCGCGGCCCGCCTGTAGGCAGGGACTCTGCGCTCCGCTCGGCTGGACACCGTTATCCGCCCACGTGCACCATGGGGCGGCGCGCGGCGTCACGCTCGGCCACCCGCAGGATCTCGTGGGTCAGCGGCGGCACGTCGCCCTCGCCGGCCAGCAGGAAGCGCAGGGCGTTCTGGGCCGGCCCCTTCTCGCTCCACTCGAAGTACACGTGCGGGGGCACGCCGGTCACGTCGCGGACATGCAGCAGCACGGCCGCCAGGGTATTCGCCACGGCGCTGCCGGTGGCCCGCAGGATGGCGTGCGATCCCACGCGCACGCCGGTCACGCTGACCGTGGAGGTAAAGTCGCTGGCATCCACGATGGCGACCTCCAGGAACAGGGCGGCCTCGCCGGGGGTCAGGTGGTTGTCCAGACGGACGTCCAGGGCCTTCTGGCGGTACTCGACGTCGTCGCCCTCGTTCAGCCGGTTGGCGATGAAGCGCACCGGGAGGCCACGGGCCACCACGTCCTCCAGCATGCGCCGCGCCGTGTCGTCCAGGATGACGCGCTGTACCCGCAGCTCGGTCGAACGTGAGATCCGCGAGGCCACGCTGATCACCAGGATGCCCAGGATGAAGGTCAGGGCGATCCACAGACCCTCCGGGCGTTCAGTCACCGTGACGGCACTGGTGTAGATGAAGATGGCGCTGACCACCGCGAAGGCCGCCGCCGGGCCACGGTGGCCGCGCCGGAGCTCGGTCAGGAACACGGCGATGGCCGCCGAGGTCATCAGGGCCAGCACGCCGGTCGCGTAGGCCCCCGCCTGCGCGTCCACGCTCGCCTGGAACAGGATCGTGACCAGCGCACTGATCAGCGTGAAGAGGATCACCAGGGGCCGGGTGGCGCGGGCCCAGTCCGGGGCCATGCCGTAGCGCGGCAGGTATCTGGGCACGATGTTCAGCAGGCCGGCCATGGCCGACGCCCCCGCGAACCACAGGATCAGGATGGTCGCCACGTCGTAGAGCGTGCCGAAGGTCTCGCCGAAACGGCTGTGCGCCAGGAAGGCCAGCGCCCGCCCGTTCGCCGCGCCCGCCGGGGTGGTCACCGTGACGGGCACGGTACGGTCGGCCGTGTTGCCCAGCACACTGACCGTGATCGGCACCAGGCCGCCCACGGTGTCGGCCTGGACGGTATACGTCCCGGTGCGCTCGGCCGGCACGGTCAGCGAGTAGACCTCACGCGGGCGGGTGGTGCTGTCCAGCGGCACGTCGATCATGGCCCGGCCCGCCCGCAGATCGGCGCCGTTCAGGGTGCGGGTCACGCTGGTCACGCCCCAGAACTCGTGGCGGGGGATCAGCAGCGTGGTGACCAGCGCCGAGCCGATCAGCATGACGCTCATGATCAGCGCGGCGGTGGTGAGCAGTGTGCGGGTATTGCGGATGCGGCCAGCGGGTTGCTGTGGCGTGTCGCCGGGATCGCCCTTCACGAGCGGCATGACGACCACGCCCGTCTCGAAGCCTGACAGCCCCAGCGCCAGCGCCGGGAACACCAGGAGGGCCGCACCGAAGGTCGCCAGCGGCGAGGCGTATGCACTGCCCAGCGCCGACCACCAGTTGCTCAGCAGGGCGGGGTTGGCGGCGACCTCCAGCACGCCGTGGCCGACCACCACGAGACTGAGCGTGAGGTACAGCACCACGATGCCCACCGCGATGCCCACCGCCTCCTTGAAGCCCTTGAGAAACACCGCCGCCAGCAGCGCGATCAGGCCCAGGGTGATCGGTACCTCGTGTCCTTCCAGCGCCGTGCGCAGCAGGGGATTCTCGACCAGATGCGCCGTGGCGTCGGCGGCCGAGAGCGTGATCGTGATGACGAAGCCCGTGGCGACGAATCCGATCAGGGCCAGCACCAGCACCTTGCTGGGCCAGTAGTTCAGCAGGCGCTCGAGCATGGACAGGCTGCCGTCGCCGTGGGGGCTTTCCTGGGCCACGCGGCGGTACATGGGCAGCGCCCCGAAGAGCGTGACGAGCACCAGAACCAGCGTGGCCACCGGCGACAGCGCCCCCGCCGCCAGCGCCGCGATCCCCGGCTGGTAGCCCAGCGTGGAGAAGTAGTCCACGCCGGTCAGGCACATCACCTTCCACCACGGCTGGGTGTGGTGTTGCTGCTCGGCCACGCGCTCCGGCTCATAGAAGCCCTCGGGTTCGGGCTGGTTCGATTCCAGAAACCAGGACATGAAACGGCTGCGGGCCGGTTGCGCTGAGGGCATTGCGGCAGTGTAGAGCGGGATTGCGGGGAGATCTCCGGGCCGTGTGCTGAGCGGGAGCGGCCGCTGGTTCTGGACAGCAGAAACCCGTTCAGTGCAGCGACCAGAGTGGATGCGACGCCAGCATGCACAGCGCTTCCAAGGCCCATCCGCAGTCAGGGGGCACCGAACCGGCCCCTGGCGACGACATCACAGGTAACAGCACACTCCAGGTCAGGTTCTGCCGAGGTGGCCGCTCCTAGCCCTCCCTGGCAATACTGGCGCACTTCTGCTCTGTGGCGTCAGTTCTGATCACAGCGTCGGGGACGTTTCAAATGAAGAGAGCATAAATACTCTTCAGGTCACTTCTGGATACGCTGGGGGTGCAACTCACAATTCAGCGGGTCTCGGCGGACATCAGTCGCGTGTGGACAGCGTCCGGAACAGGCTCTCCCGGTCGCCCCGTCTCACCGCCCCACGTCCTGCCGAGGTGAACGTATGTCCAGGTTTCCGATCGTGGCCGTCCTCACGCTCCTGCTCGCCGCCTGCAGCGCGTCCGATGCGCCGGGCACCCAGGCGACGTCCGGGGACTCGCTCAGTGCACAGGCCGTCGGTGCCGACACCAGTGTGCTGCGGAGCGCGGTCAATGCCCCGGGTATCCAGCAGCACCTCGCGGCGTTCCAGGGCATCGCGTCGGCCAACGGTGGCACGCGGGCGGCCAGCACGCCGGGCTACGACGCCTCGGTGGCGTATGTCCAGCAGAAGCTGACGGCCGCCGGGTATCAGGTGAGCCTCCAGACCTTCACGTATCCCGTGTTCGTCGACCTCTCCACGCTGGCGCAGACGGCACCGATTGCCAGAACCTTCACGCCGGGGAGCGAATTCGTCTCCATTCAGTACAGCCCCGAGGGCAGCGCGACCGCTGCGGTGCAGGGCGTGGATCTGGTGCTGCCGCCCTCCCCCACCCCGACGTCGAGCAGCGGCTGCGAGGCGGCCGACTTCGCCGGCTTCGTGCCGGGCCAGATCGCCCTGATCCAGCGCGGCACCTGTACCTTCGAGATCAAGATTCTCAATGCCCAGGCAGCAGGCGCGTCGGCAGTCATCATCTTCAACGAGGGTCAGCCGGGACGCACCGACATCGACCTGACCCCGGTCGTGGGCGAGGTCAACGCGCTGACCATTCCGGCCGTGTTCACCAGTTTCGCCGCCGGCAGCACCCTGAACGGGGCGACCGTGACGGTGAACGTGGATACCGAGGAACAGACACGCACCTCGCAGAATGTCATCGCGCAGACCAGAACCGGGCGCAGCGACCGTGTGGTGGTCGTCGGTGCCCACCTCGACTCGGTCGACGGCGGCCCAGGGATCAACGACAACGGCAGCGGCAGCGCCGCGATCCTGGAGATCGCCCTTCAGATGGCCAACCTGGGCATCCAGCCGCGCAATCAGGTGCGCTTCGCGTTCTGGGGGGCCGAGGAGCTGGGCCTGATCGGTTCCGAGCGCTACGTGGCCAGCCTGAGCACGCGCCAGAAGAAGGACATCGCGCTGAACCTGAACTTCGACATGGTCGGCTCGCCCAACTACGCCCGCTTCGTGTACGACGGCGACGGCAACGCCACGCCCGAGGGGGCCGGGCCGAACGGGTCGGGCACGATCGAGAATGTCTTGACCAGCTATTTCGCGGCCCAGGGCCTGGCATCCCTGCCGACGGCCTTCAGCGGGCGCTCGGATTACGGCCCGTTCATCGAGGCGGGCATTCCGGCCGGCGGCCTGTTCACCGGGGCCGAGGGCATCAAGTCGGCGGCCGAGGCCCAGGTCTTCGGCGGCACGGCCGGCGTCGCCTACGACCCGTGCTACCACGAGGCCTGCGACACCCTGGCGAACGTGAACGCCCAGGCGCTGGACGAGATGGGCGACGCGGCAGCCCACGCGGTGCTGACCTTTGCCCAGACGACCTCAGCGGTCAACGGCACGGGTCAGGCCTCGGGCACGGCGGCGGCCAACATGAGCTTCCGGGGGAACAACGCGGTCCGCTGAGCACGGATGATCCGGACACGGAGGCCGGCCCCGGCGGTGCCGGTCGGGGCCAGCCTCCTGCGATCCGGCGCAGGCCCTAGCATGTCGGCATGTCGGCCCTGATTCCGCTGGCTCCCGGCGTCTCCTACCTTCCCGGCGCGGTGAACAGTGTCGTGCTGGAGGACGGCCACGGCGGGGCGCTGCTGGTCGATACCGGCCTGGACGACTCGCACGCCCGCAAGCTGCTGCGCGCGCTGGACAGCGCGGGCCTGACTCCCACCGGCATCCTGAACACGCACAGCCACGCGGATCATCACGGGGGCAACACCTTCATCCTGCGGCGCTTTCCGGAGATGAAGGTGTTCGCACCGCCACTGGAGGCCGCGATCATCACGCACCCGATCCTGGAGCCTATCGGGCTGTTCGGCGCCCGGCCCCCACACGAGTTGCAGACCAAATTCCTGCTGGCACCGCCCAGTCTGGCGCGGCTGGCACCCGAGCCGGGACTGTGCCGGCTCGGCGGGGTGACCGTGGAGCTCATCGAGGTGGCGGGCCACGCGAGCATGATGTACGCGGTGCGGGTGGGCGAGGTGCTGTACGCCGCGGACGCGCTGTTCGGCCCGGACGCGCTGGCGAAGCACCCCCTGGTGTTCTGTCAGGATTCCGGCCTGCAGAAGGCGGCGGCGGCACGGCTGGGCGGGCTGGAGGGCGTGCGCGTGACGCTGCCGGGGCACGGCGGGCCGACGGAGGAGCTGGCGGATCTGGTGGCGGCGAATCTGGCGACCCACGCCCGGACAACCCAGGCCGTCCTGGATGCCGTGCGGCAGCAGCCGGCCACGGTGGACGACCTGCTGCCACGGGTGTGCGACACCCTGGGCGTGACGATGACCAGTGCAGGCGCCGTCGTCCTGAACCGCGCCGTGGTCAGCGCCCACCTGACCGAGTTGCTGGAGGCGGGGGCCGTCCAGATGCAGGTGAGCGCGAACCGGCTCGTCTTCGGGAGCCAAGCGTAAAGAAACTCCCTCTGGGGTTCCCCGGTGGGGGCAGCGTACCCTCCAGCCATGACGAAGAAGAGCAAGGCTACCCCCACCCAGGCTCCGGCGAAGGCCACCCGCACCACCGGCACCAGTGACGGCAAGAAGGCCAGTGGCAAGGCGAGCGGCACCGCCCACGCCGACGCCGCGCACCTGAGTACCACCAACAACGCTCTGGTCGACCACAACTACCTGTCGGAATCCGAGTTCGGCACGGTGGCCGAGACCCTGCAGCGCAACCTCGCCACCAGCATCAGCCTGTACCTGAAATTCAAGAAGTACCACTGGGACATCCGGGGCCGCTTCTTCCGCGACCTGCACCTCGCCTACGACGAGTTCATCGAGGAGATCTTCCCCTCGATCGACGAACAGGCCGAGCGGCTGGTGGCCCTGGGCGGCAGCCCGATGGCCGCGCCCGTGGACATTGCCCGTTATTCGGTCGTGGAGGTGCCCACCGAGACCGTGCGCGACGCCCGCGTGCAGGTGGCCGATCTCGTACAGGATCTGACCCGCGTGGGCAAGGGCTACCGCGACGATTCCCAGACGGTGGACGACGCGAACGACCCCGCCACCGCCGATATGTACAACGGTTACGCCGCCACCGTCGACAAGATCCGCTGGATGCTCCAGGCGATGATGGACGACGACCGGATGAACTGAGAAATCGGCCTGCGAGCGGAGCGAGTACCGATAGTGGGAGCGGCCGGAATGGAGGGACGGGCAGCGCTGTCCTGCCCATCCCGGAATGGAGCGCTGCGACCCTGCCCGTCAGGGCCGATCGAAGCGAGAAGGCGCAGGGCCGCCGGGCCGTCCCGGTGCCCGCCCTGAACCGAGGCGTAAACCATGCCGAAATTCGACTACTCCCTGAACTACGCCGACCTTGACCTGCGGGCACATCCCGAGCTGTATCGGGTCGGCGTGGGCGAGCAGGGCGTGTTGCTGGTGCAGCCGTACAAGGGTGAACTCCTGCCGCACTGGCGCTTTGCGACGCCGGATGCAGCGCGGGAAAGCAGCGACACCATCTTTGCCATGTTCCTGGCGTACCTGAAGGATGGCGACTTCGTGGGCGCGGACATGGCCCGCAAGTTCCTCCAGATGGGCTTCACGCGCTCGCGGCGCTATGCCAACCACAGGGGCGGCAGGAAATACGATGGCCCGGTGCCCGACGACAGGAAGGGCCAGAGCGGCGCCCACGGCCGCGCCGAGTTGCCCCGCCAACCCGAAGACCCGGTCAAGGCCGAGTCCGCCCGCATCTTCAAGGCGAAGTGGGAGGAGGCCGAGGCGAACGCGGAGTATGCCCGGATGAAGAAGGAACACAAGAAGACGTACGGCTGATAGGCCGCCGACGTCAGATCGTCTGGATCAGGCGGGTCAGGAGTTGCACGTGCGCGGGCCAGCGATCCAGGCGGATGTGCTCGTGCTGGGCGTGGGCCCCGTCGCCGGGAGCACCCAGGCCGTCCAGGGTGGGGGTGATGGGCGCGGTGAAATTGCCGTCGCTGCCGCCCCCCACGCTCTCGTGGCCCACGTCGAAGCCCAGGGTGCCGGCGAGTTCGCGGGCACGGGCGTACAGCGCCAGCGTGTCGGCCCCCTGCTCGAAGGGCGGACGGTTCATACCGCCGCGCACGTCCACGGTCACGCGGGGGTCGGCGGGCCGCCACGCCTGTACGGCGGCGTCCACGCGCTGCCCCTCGGCCAGGGTGGAGACCCGGAGGTCGAATTCCACCGTGCAGGTCTCGGGGATCACATTCATGGCACTGCCCCCGTGGATGACCCCGGCGCTGACGGTGGTGCCGATATCCGGACGGGCCAGCGCCTGCACCGCCAGCACCGCCTCGGCGGCGGCCGTGATGGCGCTGGCTCCATCGGCGGGACGGTTCCCGGCGTGACTGGCGATGCCCCGCAGGGTCAGCCAGTACCCGCCGGTGCCCTTGCGCCCGGTCTTCAGGGCGTGTGAGTCCGCGACCGGGGGCTCCACGACCAGGCACGCACGGGCGGCACGGGCCGCGGCCTCGATGTGCGGACGGCTGCTGTCGCTGCCGATCTCCTCGTCCGGGGACAGCAGGAGGTGGATCCCGCCGTCGGGCCACTGCCCGCGCAGCGCCCGCAGGGCATGGACGGTGCCCACGATGCCGCCCTTCATGTCATAGGTGCCGGGGCCATACAGCCGGTCGCCATCCTGACGCCAGGGCATGCGCTCCAGCGTGCCGGTGGGCCACACGGTATCGGCGTGCATCAGGATCAGCAGGGGCCGGGCCACGCCGCTGCCGTCCACCCCCAGCGTCATGGAGCGCGTGCCGCCGGGCAGGGCGCGGGTCACCGCCCCCAGGTCACGCGCCCAGCCCTCGACCACATCCATCACGCGGTTCACGGCGACCGGATCGCTGGACGGGGATTCCAGACTGACCAGCGTGTGCAGGTCGGCCAGCATGGCGCTCAGGTCGGGCAGATCAGACGACATGCGCGACATGCTACTGCGCCGTCTGTCCGGCCCCCTGCGGAGCGGCGACATATGGCAACGGCCGGGGGCCGGAACGACGCACGTTCCGGCCCCCGGCCGTCCGGTCTCGGGGAGGTCAGGTCAGCTGGGCCAGCTGGACGGCGTCGGCACGCAGGACGGCGCGGCCACGCAGGTACAGGTCACCCAGCACCTTGGGCCCGAAGATCCGGCTCAGGCGGGTGCTGGTCATCTCGATGGTGCGTCCGTTGAACCGCAGGCGGACGACGTTGGTGGTACCGGGAACCCAGGTGCAGGACAGTTCGTGCATACGCGGACCTCCAGTGTCGGCGAAAAGATGTGGGGGGCAGGATGGATGGAGCACCGAACCGGCTCCCGGCACACGGTGGAGAGAGACGGACATGCCCTCCGCCGGAACGAAGGACATCCACCCCACGCGGGGCAACCAGTACAGGTACAGTCATGGTACTGGCCGTGGTCTGGTCGGGGGATGGGCCGACTGTCACCTGACCTTGAGACAGACATCATGAAGTCAGAACCGCGTCATGCTTGACTGCCCACGTGCCCACCCTCCACCCTGCGGCGTCCGCGCCTGATGGCGTCATGCCCACGCCGCACAGCCTGCTGGCCCTGGCCTTTCCCTCGGATCCCCGCCTCAGCCCGGATGGTCGCCGTGTGGCCTTCGTGCTGTCGCGGATCGAGGAGGAGGACGTGCGGGCCCCCGACGAGCAGTTCGCGCGCCCCCGCTACAAGTCGCACATCTGGGTGGCGGAACACGGCCAGATGGCGCGGCCCTTCACGGCGGGCGAGGGGCGTGACAGTGCGCCGCGCTGGTCACCGGACGGCACGCAGCTGGCCTTCGTGCGCGACAGCGGCGGTTTCCGGGGACAGCTGCACCTGCTGCCCGTGAGCGGCGGCGAGGCGCGTCGGCTGACCCACCTGCAGCACCCCGTGCAGGACGTGCAGTGGAGTCCGGACGGGCGGTACCTGAGCTTCCTGAGCAGCGGCGACGACCAGGATCGCCGGGACGAGCGCGGTGAGCCCCGCGTGATCACCACGCCGCGGTACCGGTTCAACGGCCAGGACTGGCTGCCCGAGCGGCCGGCGCGGCTGTGGCGGTACGACGTGCTGGAGGATCATCTGGACGAGTGGCACGTGCCGGCTGTGGCCGTGACCGCGTATGCGTGGCGTCCCGACAGTTCGGGGGTGCTCTTCGTGAGTGCCGTGACCGATCTGAACGCCGCCCACTGGGAGCAGGAGGTCTTCGGGCTGCCGCTGCAGGGAGCGCCGACGCAGCTCACGCGCTGGAACTCCGCGATCACGGCCGTGGTACCCCACCCCGACGGCGAGCGCTTCGCCGTGGTGGGACGGCCCGAGGGCCAGGGCAACACCGAGCACACCCACGTGTACGTCCTCGGCGCGGATGACCGCGTGATCCGTCTGGACGGTGGCCACGACCACCCGGTCGGCAACGCAGTGGGCGGCGACTGCCACGTGGGGGCCATGCCGGACCGTCCGGTGTGGCTCGACGACCGCACGCTGCTGTTCAGTTCGACGGTGCGCGGCAGCTGCGGCCTGTTCCTCGCGTCCCTGGCTCCGAACAGCGCCGAGGGAACCGTCACTGCGCACGACCATCGCCCGGACGGTGTGATCGCCGCGTTCACCGCGGTGCCCGGCGGGGGCGTGGCGCTGCTGCGCGAGCAGGCGCACGTGTTCCCGGAGGTCGAGCTGAACGGTGTCCCCGTGACCGACCTGAACGCCCGGCTGCCCTTCGCGGCCCGCCGCCCCCTGCCCGTGACCTTCTCCACCCCCCTGGGCGACGGCGAGGGCTGGGTGCTGCTGCCGGACGGCGACGGCCCGGTGCCCGCCGTGCTGACCATCCACGGGGGGCCACACACCGACTACGGCCACGCCTTCACGCACGAGTTCCAGCTGCTGGCCGCACAGGGCTACGGCGTGTGCTACAGCAATCCGCGTGGCTCGATCGGCTACGGACAGGCCTGGGTCGATGCCATCCACGGCCGCTGGGGCAGTGTGGACATGGACGACCTGCTGGCCTTCTTCGACACCTGCCTGGCGCAGCACGCCGCCCTTGACCCGGCGCGTACTGCGGTCATGGGCGGCAGTTACGGCGGGTTCATGACCAACTGGATCACGGCGCACACGCCACGATTCCAGGCCGCCATCACCGACCGGAGCATCTGCAACCTGATCAGCTTTGCCGGTACCTCGGACATCGGGCTGCGCTTCTGGGAGGACGAGCTGGGTCTGAGCGTCACGCGCCGCGCCGACACGGCGGCGCTGTGGGACATGAGCCCGCTGCAGTACGTCGAGAACGTCCGCACGCCCACCCTGATCGTTCACTCGGCCCTGGATCACCGCTGCCCGGTCGAGCAGGCCGAGCAGTGGTATGCGGCGCTCATCCAGCTCGGGGTTCCCACGCGCTTCGTGCGCTTCCCCGGCGAGGATCACGAGCTGTCCCGCTCGGGCCGGCCGGACCGGCGGGTGCGCCGCCTGCAGGAAACGCTCGAATGGCTGGGCCGCTGGCTGGGCCCCGTCCCCGACGCCAGCTGATCCCGGACGGCACCCGTGAGGATCGGGTAAGAGCTGGCCTGGTACGCTCGGCATCATGCAGTTCCGGGCCGGCACCGCACCCTCCTTGCCGTGCGGTCATCCTGTCGGCTGGACGTGGGATGGTCGCTGGACGCAGGGCCGGACGACGGTTATTGCCGCCCTGATGCTCACCTTCCTGGCGCTGGCCCTGTTCGCCGTGCTGGCGGTGGTGCAGACCCGCTTCCTGACCCACGATGCCACCCGCACCGTGCGCCAGAGCGACCTGTACCAGAAAGTCCGCTACTGGGTCGGCACCGAGAAATCCCTGGAACGCCGCTACCGCCTGCAACCCTCGGCCGCGACCGAGGCGCAGCACGCCAAGGCCGCCAGCAACGTCACGATGGTGCTGCGGGCCGCCCACGACAACAGCGCCCCCGCCGAGCAGACGCGCGTGACGGCCCTCATGGAGCTGCACGAGCAGTACATGACGGCCATCCGGTCCTCCCTGTTCCCGGCGGTCAGGACCCGTGACCAGCAGCACGTCAGCAACATTGACCGTGTGATGGTGCTGCCGGTCTTCGCCCAGCTCGAACAGCGGATCGATGCCGAGGCCCGTGCCCATCGCCAGCAGGCCAGCGCCCAGCTGGCCCACCTCAACCGCCTGCTGGACGCCCTGGCGGTGCTGGCCCCGGTGGTGTTCGTGGCCGGACTGGGCATCCTGGTCGTCCTGTGGCGCGTGCTGCTGCGCAAGCAGCGGGTGCTGGACGATGCGCACGAGACGGCCCTGAACCGGCTGCGGGCCGAGTCGATCACGGATCCCCTGACCCGGCTCGGCAACCACCGCGCGTTCCAGGAAGGACTCGGAGCCGCCCTGCGCCTGGGAGCCCTCGACGGCACCCCGCTGACCCTGGCGCGCCTGGATCTCGACGAATTCAAGGTCGTCAACGACCGGGGCGGACATCTGCACGGCGATCAGGTGCTGTCCAGTGTCGGCCACCTGCTGGGCATGGCCTTCCAGGGCCGGGCGTACCGCGTGGGGGGCGACGAGTTCGCCCTGCTGCTGCCCGTAACCTCTGAGCACGCGGCCCGCGTCATCGACGACCTGCGTGGGCAGCTGGCCGCCGCGAACCTGCCCACGATCAGTGCCGGACTGACCACGACCATCCCCGGCACGACCGCCATCGCCACGGACGACCTGCACCAGCAGGCCGACCAGGCGCTGCGCGAGGCCAAGCGCCGGGGCCGCAACCGGCAGGTGAGTTTCCAGCAGGTCGCGGGCCGCAGCAGTGTGCTGGGACTGGAACAGGTCGACGCGCTGCGCCACCTGATTCAGGGGGGCCACATGAACGTGGCCTTTCAGCCCATCTGGCAGCTGTGCGTGCCGGGTCACACCAGCATCCCCCTGGCCTTCGAGGCGCTCGCCCGCCCGGCGGCCGAGGCGGGCTTCCGCGACACCCAGGAACTGTTCGATGTCGCCGCCCGCGTGAACCGCAGCGCCGCCCTGGATCACCTGTGTATCCGCACTGCGCTGGCACGCGCCCATGGCCTGCCCGACGGCGCCCTGCTGTTCCTGAACGTCTCGCCCCAGACGCTGGATCAGGACATCTCACTGGCGACCCTGCTGCTGGACGAGGTCGGTGCGGTCGGTCTGGCGCCGCAGCGCGTGGTCATCGAGATCACCGAGCGCAGCACCGGCAACATGGCGGCCGTACTGCAACAGGTGGGCAGCCTGCGCGCCGCCGGCTTCCAGATCGCGCTGGACGACCTGGGGGCCGGGAACGCCGGCCTGGAGATGCTGCGCTGCCTGCCCGTGGACTTCGTGAAGATCGACCGCAGCGTGGTGGCCGCCGCTCCCGACGACGTGACGGCCAATGCCGTCCTGTCCGCCATCATGGCCTATGCCCGCACGACCGGCGTCAAGGTCATCGTGGAGGGCCTGGAGACCACGCGGGTCCTCCAGCACGCGTGGCATCTCGGCGCCCGCTTCGCGCAGGGATACCTGCTGGGCCGCCCCGCTCCCGGCTTCGAGGTCACCCCCCTGAGCGGCCTGGTGACCGGAACCGGCCACAGCACCCCGGAGGGCGGAGCGCCGCAGCACAGCCTGCATCCGTGAACGGATCCGGACGCCCGCGCCATCACGTACACCGCGTGAAGGCCGAGGTCGAACACCGTGGGCACGCTCCCACCCGCCTGTACCGCTCTCTGCAGGAGAACCGCACGGCCGTCCGCACCGAACAGGTGCCGGATCGACCGACCCTGATCATCCGCACCCGGTTCCAGCCGCCACAGCACGGGGTGGTTCCCGAGGTCCTGCCGGCACTGAGGCACGACACCAGGGCACTGCACTCCAAGCTTCCCGCCCCCAGCGTCCTCGTGCACCACGAAGGCGACCAGCCTGCTGGAGAGCTGTGGGCCCGTCGCGGCCCCTGCGATCAGACGGGCGCGGCCTGCCCGGTGGTGCTCCAGGAAGCGCTGCGCCGTGACCTGACCATCACCGGCGTAACGACCGAGCCGGCGGCAGGAGCGTGCCGCACACCCCGAACCCCCAGGAGTACGGGACAGACATCGCGGTCTGTCTCCAGGGATCCGGGACGAGGCTCCCTCCTGCCGCGGGGCAGGCCGAACAGGACGGAGTCTATGCACGGGCCGGTGCGGGCCACCCGGTCAGGGCACCCGGGATCCCGATGACAGTGCCTCCCGGTGATGCCCGGACGGGCGCTGCGCAGCAGACCCTCGCCACGTCGCCATCCCGGGGGCTGGGGTCGCGGAGGAGCCGGAGCAGCGCCATGATCTGACCGACCTGAGGACTCCCGAACCGCCGTCACCGCGCTGGAGACCCGGCGGGATGTCCCCCTGCGTCCAGTGGGCCCGTCGCAACAGCGAACCCCCCACCGCGTGGAGCATGCCACTGCGGTGGGGGGCTGCCGGCCTCAGGCCGGTCGGGGCTTACTCGTCGTCGCGACGGGGGGTATTGCTCCAGCCCCGATCCGCGCGGGCGCGGGGACGCTCGGCGGCGTCCGGCGTGGCGTCACGCGGACGGAACTCGCGGTCACCGAAGCTGCCCCGGTCCTCGCGGGGGCGGAAGCCGCCGCCCTGGCCGCCACGGTCTTCGCGGGGACGGAAGCCGCCGCCCTGACCGCCACGGTCGCCGCCACCCTGGTAGCCGCCCCGGTCTTCACGGGGACGGAAGCCGCCGCCCTGACCGCCACGGTCGCCGCCGCCCTGGTAGCCGCCACGGTCTTCGCGGGGACGGAAGCCGCCACCCTGACCGCCACGGTCACCGCCGCCCTGGTAGCCGCCCCGGTCTTCACGGGGACGGAAGCCGCCGCCCTGACCGCCACGGTCGCCGCCGCCCTGGTAGCCGCCACGGTCTTCGCGGGGACGGAAGCCGCCACCCTGACCGCCACGGTCGCCGCCGCCCTGGTAGCCGCCACGGTCTTCACGGGGACGGAAGCCGCCACCCTGGCCGCCACGATCCTCGCGGGGACGGGCACCGGCCTGGCCCTGCGACTCGCGCAGTTCGCGCATCTCGCGGCGCAGGCCACGGATTTCCTTGCCCTGGGCCTCCAGCATCTCCTTGAGTTCACCCAGCAGACCCAGCAGGTCGTCGGCGTCGATGTACTCGTCCTCGCCCTCTTCGTCGTCTGCGCCGGCCGGTGCGGCAGCCGCCATCTCGCCCTCGTCCTGGGCTTCCTGTGCATCCAGCACGGCGTCCTCGTCGGGCTCGCCCTGAAGCTGGGGAATGATCTCGCGCAGTTCTTCCGGCGTCTGCTCGGTCTGGCGCGTGTCGTCGTTCTGGGTCATCTGGTGTACTCCTTTGCTCCGCTCGGCCGGCCCCGCAGGGCCACGGCACGCGGGCGTGCCCCCGAGTCTATCATCCCGGCGTTTTGGGCGTCTGTTCCGGCCGGCCGGTCAAGGACGCGTCATGCACCGCCCGTATACTCGCCGGTATGACACGCGCCGCCCTCGTGACCCTGCTGCTCGCCGCCGTGAGCGGCGCGTCGGCCCAGAACCGCACCGTCACCATCGGCCTGGGGTACTTCCCGAACGTGCAGTTCACGCCCTTCTACGTGGCCGATACGCTGGGCTACTTCCGGGCCGAGGGCCTGAACGTGAAGTTCCAGCACGGCTTCGTCAACGAACTCATGCCGCTGCTCCTGCAGGGCAAGCTGGACTTCGTGGTGGGCGATCCCGAGGACGCGATCTTCGCCAAGACCCAGGGCGCGGACGTGAAGTACGTGATGACCATGTACCAGAAAAGCCCGGTCACGGTCTTCAGCCTGAGCCCGCTGGCCAGCGCCGCCGCCCTGAAGGGCAAGACCATCGGCATTCCCGGCCCCTTCGGCAGCTCGTACAACGCCGTGCGGGCGCTGCTGGACGACGCCGGCCTGAACGACGGCCGCGACCTGAAACTCGCCACGGTCGGCTTCACGCAGGTCGAGGCCGTGCAGGCCGGGCGCGTGGACGCCGCCGTGGGCTACGTGAACAACGACGTCCTGAACCTGGCCCGGGTCAGCGGCAAGAAGGTCTACACGCTGGACATCAGCAGCGCGTATCCCATGGTCGGCGCCGGCCTGATCGGCAGCGCCCGGAGCCTCGCGGGCGACCTGCCGGGAAAGGTCGTGCGGGCCTCGCAGCGCGGCCTGAAGTTCACGGTGGCCGATCCCGCCCGCGCCTTCACCGTGGCCAGGCCGGTGTTTGGCGCCCAGGGCGGCACGCTGGAGATCCTGAAGGCCAGCACCCCCCTGATGACCAGCGCGTGGACGCAGCAGAGCGGGCTGGGCTCCAGCAATCCGGCCGCGTGGACGAAGGCCGTGGCGGCCCTGGTCACGCAGGGCAGCCTGAAGGCAGGCGTCAGGGCCACGGACTTCTACACGAACGCCTACATCAGCAAGACGCTGAAGTAGGCCTCACCGCGCCGGCCGTCACTGCACGCGCAGCGGCACACCGGGCCGGGCCAGAGTCTGTGGGCGCAGCGTGGCTGCCGTCCGGAACGACCATGTCACCGGCGTGCCATTCACGGTCACGCTGACGCGGTAGGTCTTGCCGGCCACAAGCGGCGCACGCGGAATCACGAACACCGCGCCGTATCCCTTGAGGATGCTGCGCCCGATGTCCTGGGCGCTGCGCGGCCCCCCCACATAGTTCCCCGGGGCGTCCGTGGTGTTCACATACTGGGTGCTGCCGTACGCGCACACCTCCACGGAACCGCCGCCCTCGACGCTCAGGGTCGCGTCGGTCGCGGTCGTGTCTCCAAAGATCCGCGACGCCACCACCAGCGGCAGGCCCGTGCTGCGCGGATCGAAACCGGCGCAGGACGTCAGCGGATTCGGCCACTCGCCGCCCGGATACTGCGCCATGTCCGTCTCCTGCCCGTTGCCGGGGAAGGTGACGGGAGCACCGGCCCCGGCGCCCTCCGGCCGGATGGACGTGATGCCGCTGCCGGTCTGCACGTACCGCGCGTCATTCGGATAGGGCCGCGCATATGACCCGATCCCCACATGCGTCTGCCCGGAGTGCAGCATGCCCGCGGCGTGGAAGGGCACGCTGAACAGCGTGTCGGTCGCGGAGGTGCTGCCGGCCAGCTTCGCGACGGGCAGCGTATTCCACGACAGGTTGCTGTTCGCCGCGCAGTTGAGGCCCTGCGGTGTCGCGTACGGCAGGGAGGCGTCCTCGTTGTGCCCGGCCGCGCCGTTGAGCACGCTGTAGCGGCCGTGCAGCCAGCAGTTCATGCTGGCCTCGTCGTCGAAGACCACCGCCCTCAGGCCCGCCTGGGCCCGCACTGCGTTGAACCGCGCGAACTCCGCCGAGATCCGCGACCCGATCTCGACGCCGATGCGCCGCGTGGCCGTGTCCTCACCCACCTGCGCCGTCACCGTGACCGGCACGAGGCCCTGCGGCAGTGCCCCCGCCGCCGCCCGCAGCGTCAGCGTGCGGCCCTCCAGCGTCGCCGTGACGAGCGCCGCGTCCGCGCTCTGCACGCTGAGCTGTACGTCCTGCCCCCCGGCCCGCCCGGCCAGCGTCACGTCGATCGGCACACTCACGGACGCGCCCGGCGCAAGATGCTGCGCGGACACGGCGGCCACAGTCACGGGCGTGGTCGTCAGGTTCTCCACCACCCCGCACCCCGAGAGCCCCCCGCTCAGGGCCAGTGCCCATCCTGCTGCCATGTGCCGCCCGCCGAACCGCCGCTGTGCCATGCATCCCTCCCTGGCGTGACCGGACGTTCCGGCCCGCCACTTCCCTTCTTTTCTACGCGACATCGCGCCGCCGGCATACCGCATCTGCCCACGCGGGCGGCCGGGCCAGAGCGTGAGCCCCGGAACCCGGCCACCCTGGCTGGCCTTACTGCGAGGTGAACACGTTGTCCGGGGTGTTGCCGCTCACGCTGCCGCCGGGCTGGGCGTAGGCGGCCTTGGTGGTGTTGAACACGCCACCCCCGTTGCGGGTCGTCGTGTTGCCGGTCACGCTCCCGCTCTGGATGGTCAGCGAGCCGTCGTTCCAGAACCCGCCGCCGTCCAGGCCATCGGCCCGGTTGCCGCTGACCGTCGCCCCGGACAGGACGAACGTGGACGTGGGAGACGTCTGATACGCGCCGTTCGTCTCGACCCCGCCGCCGTACCATGCAGTGTTGTTGCTGATCGTGCCCCCACTGGCCGTCATGCGGCTGCCGGCGTACAGCCGCACGCCGCCCCCGCCGCCCCCCGTATCCGCGCCGCTGGTACGGTTGGTCGCACTGTTTCCGGTGATGCTGCCGCCGGTCATGGTGACCGTGCCGCCCACCGTGATCCCGCCGCCCGTCTTTACGGCCGTGTTGCCGGAGATGCTCCCTCCACTCAGATTCAGGGTGACGGCGTGATCCAGATTCATCCCACCCCCGGCAATCTGGGCCGCGTTCCCCTGGATGGTGGCGCCCTGCATGTCGTAGATCACGCTACCTGCATCGGCCCCGCCGGCCGCGACCCCACCGCCATAGGTGGCCGCCTTGTTGTTGCGGATGACCAGACTCCCTCCCAGGGTGACGGTGTGCTTCACGCCCGACAGCGCGTAGGTATTGACCCCGCCTCCAGTCCCCTCGGTGGTATTGCCCTCAATGGTGCCGCCGGTCAGGGTCACGCTGATGCCGCTGCTGATCCCGCCGCCCGCCAGGCCCGCCCGGTTGCCCCGGATGGTTCCGCCTGTCATGGTGAAGGCCGTGCCGTTCTGGTTGACCTGAAAGGCCCCGCCATACTTGCCTGCCGTGTTGTTCTCGAACGTGCCTCCGGCGATCTTCAGCGTGCCGCCCTGGAAGCCGTCATACACACCGCCGAACATCGAGGTGTTCCCGGAGAAGGCGCCGCCGCTGATCGTGACCACCGAGTTCGGCCCCGTCTGGAGGATGACCCCACCGCCGCCAGCCTCGGCCGTCGTATTGCGCGTGTACGTGCCCCCCTCGAGGGTGGCCACGCCAGCCGCAGAGACGAGCAGCACACCGCCTGCACACTCCTGGGCGCTACAGCTGTTGCTGTCGAAGGTGCCCCCCTTGATCGTCAGGGTGCCGTTCGAGTGGCGAACAACGCCGCCGGTGTACACGGCCTGGTTGTCCGTGAAGGTGCCGCTCTCGATGGTCAGGGTGCCCCGATTGGCAATGGCGCCGCCCGAGCCGGTACTCTCTGTCTCGAGATCCGGCGTGGGAACGGTTGCCCGGTTGCCGGTCATGGTGACGTTCTTCAGCGTCAGGGTGGCACCGGCCGTGTTCAGGATGGCGCCACCGTTGTTGGCACTGTTGTTGGTGAAGGTCACGCCGTCCAGGGTCAGGGTGCCCCGGTTCATCAGGCCCCCGCCCCACGTGGCTGCGCTCTGACCCTGCCCGCGCAGGCCGATGGTCGTGAGTTCGACGCTGACCCCCCTGCCTCCTGTAACCGTGCCCCCCCGCATCGTCACCGTGGCCCCGTTGGCGACCTCCATGGCGCGGCCCTTGCCGGCGGCGTCGACGGTCACGCCGGTCGCGACGATGGTCACGTTTTTATCGATGACCAGCGGACTTTGCAGGGTCACGGTGCCGGTCTGGGTCAGGCGCAGGGTGTCACCGGGCGCGGCGGCCGAGAGGGCCTCACGCAGCGAGCCGGGGCCGCTGTCGGTCAGGGCCGTGACCGGCGTGCCGGGCGGCGTCGTGGGGCCACCACACGCGGCCAGCAGCAGCGTCAGTGTCAGCGGGAGCGGAATCAGGCGGGCGGAATGACGGGCGGCGCGTGCGTTCATGGTGTCCCTCCATGCCCCCGGCACCGGCGGGCGGAGGGACGTTCACCCGCCCACGGCCGGAGGTGGAGGCATGGTGCTGGGGACACTGTGACCGCACCGTGACTGCTGTGGCGGGGCCGCGCGGCTCAGGACTCGCGGAGGTGACGGGCGGTGCGGCGGGCCACATCGGCCAGGAAGTGATTGCCGCACGCCTCCTCGATCAGTGCCAGTTCGTCGAAGGTGACCGCCAGGTGGTCGGCCTGATCCGGCAGGGGCGGATACAGCTGCGCGACGGTCAGCCAGTGGCGGGCACGGTCGTACTGCCCCAGCAGGCGATACGCGCGGACGACCAGCACGGCGGCCACGGCCTGCGAGATGGACTGCCGGGTCAGGGTGGCGGTCGTGCTGGCCCGCATGGCCCAGTCCAGGGCACGTTCCAGGTGGGCCCGCCGGGCCAGCGGCGGGCTGTCGTCGGCCACGCTCAGGTGGGTCAGGGCCAGGTTGCTGCGGGCGGCGTACACGCCGTACCACCACTGGGCATTCTGCGCGGCGTCGTGGGCGACCCGCTGGTGATGGATGGCCTGTTCGAGCTTCCCACCACGGCGCAGGAACAGACCGTAGTTGATGTGGTACTGACAGAACTCGACGCCGTCCTCGGGCACCAGCAGGCTGCGCAGGTCGTCGAAGTGTGCCTGGGCCGCCACGTCGCTGCTCAGGGTGGCGTGACGGGCCAGCCGGATCAGCAGCCGGGCACGGTTGATGCGGTTCAGGCCGGGCTGCGCCAGCAGGGCGTGCAGGGTCGGCAGCTGCGCCGCGGTGCCGTGCACGCCCTGCTGTTCGTCCACGCACATGGTGATCAGCGTCTCGGTGTGGGCCCGCTCGTTGACATCCAGGGTGCGGCCACGCACCTCCAGCAGGCGGGCATGGGACTGGTCGACCAGTCCGGCGTACAGCAGCAGCGTGCACTCGCTGAGCTCCATGCTGATCGCGTTGCGCTGCGCACGCAGTGTCCGCAGGTGGTCGGCGATGGCCGGCCGGCTGGGCTCGAACTGCAGGTGGCGGGCGGCGTCGAGGTTCAGCGTGAAGAGCTTGCTGGCCTGCCGCGCCGGGCTCTGGGTGATGCGCTGCCCGAAAAACCGCAGTTCCTGGGTGGTCGTGAACCGCCACATGTCGCGCCCCGCGATGTGCGGGCTCAGGCGGCTCCACGGGTGATGGTCACAGATCTCGTCGGTGCTGACATGCCGGTCGATATGGACGGCCAGCAGGGTGTAGAACACGACCCACTTGTGCGACAGCGCCACGGGGGAGCCCCGCCAGTACACCGTGCACACGTCCTTGTGCAGGCCGATGGTCAGGGTGCCCGGGCTGGTGGCGGTGTGCTGCATGGATCCAGTTCTCCCTGGGCCGCGTGCCATCGGTTCATCCTGAACCGTCGGACATGGAGTGGACAGCGGCGCACGTTCAGCCTAACACCCCAGGAAGTAACACCAGGTAACAGACAGGAACATTGTGCCGTCAGGGAACTAGGCGTGATGGCCTAGAGGTGCTTCACAATGTGGGCGGCCTGCTACGCTGGTTCCATCACCGAAAAGGAGGTGCCGCCTATGACCCACAACGACATTGACCACTGGACGATCCCTGCCCGAGGTTCCCTCAGCGATTCCAGGAGTTCCCTTGTTGCACTGCAGTCACCGGCCGCACCGGCCTTCCGGACCACCGCCACGCCCTGACCGATCGGGGCACCCATGAGCGCCCGCTGGCCCGACGACGGGCCCGGCGAGCAGAAACTGCGCCGCAAACGCCACCGCCCCCAGGGCCGCCGGAGGCTTGACGACCTCGCCGCGCCCGACGAGGACGACATCGCCGACGACACCGTGCGCCGACTGACCGCGCGCGGCCTGATCACCGAGGTCGTCGCGGAACTCAAGAGCGGCAAGGAGGCCACCGCCTACGTGGCCCGCAGCCCCCACGGCCCGGCCCTGCTCAAGATCTACCGCGACCTCACCGCCCGCAGCTTCAAGAACGACGCCGTGTACCGCGAGGGTCAGGTCATCCTCGACCAGCGCGCCGCGCGCGCCATGCACTCGCGCAGCCGCACCGGCCTGCAGATGCTCCAGCACGGCTGGGTGATGGCCGAGTACGCGCACCTGTGGACGCTGTGGCGCGCCGGCCTGAACGTCCCCGAGCCCATGGCCGGCCCCCGCCCCGACGACTACGCCGAGACCGTGCCCGCCGTCCTGATGCGCCTGATCGGCACCGAAGACAGCGTCGCCCCCCGCCTGAGCGACGCCCAGCTCAGCCCCGCACAATCTGCGAGCGCGTGGGAGCAGAGCGTGGACGGCCTCGCGCAGCTGCTGCGCCTGGGCTACGTGCACGGCGACTACAGCACCTACAACCTGCTGTGGTGGGAGAACACCGTGATCATCATCGACTTCCCGCAACTCGTGACCCGCCAGAACCCGAACTTCCGCGACCTCCTCGCCCGCGACGTGCAGAGCCTCGCCACGTCCTTCCGCAAGCACGGCATCCACGCCGACCCCGACGCCACCCTGCGCGACGTGCAGCGCCGCGCCGCCGCCGGCCCCGCGCCCGAGCCCCGGCTGGTGCTGCCGTGATCCGCCCCGGGGCCACCGTCCGTCTGCGCCTGGCCCGGACGCCGAGGCGGCGCGTCAGCGCTCCGGGCTCTCCTCTCCCTCCCAGTCGGGCACGCAGGGACGCAGCGGCCACAGCGCTCTGCGGGCCTCCCCGTCCAGGGTCACGCGGGTGACCGGCGCGGCGGGCAGCAGCAGGTCGGTGAGGCTGACCCGGCCCCCCGCCGCGAAGACCTCCAGCGAGCACGTGTCGAGGATCACGCGCAGGTCGGTGTCGCCGCCCGCCGGCGGCAGCGGGGCCGCGTGCGTCCCACCGAAGCCCGGCACGTCCGCGCGGGCGGGCCGCTCCAGCACCAGCTCTCCCCCGCCGGCGCGCAGGGTCGCCTCCACGCCGGCCTCCGAGCGGAAGGTGAGGATCGCGCGGCCCCCCTGCGGCACCGTCATTTCCAGGTCGAGGGCCTGCCCCGGCGTGACCTCCACGTCCTGCCCGGGGATCAGCTCCCGTCGCTCCTGCCGCACTCCGTCCAGTTCCCGCACGGGCGTCTGCGTCAGGGCCCACTCAGTGCCGTCCGGGGCGAGGCCCAGCTCGCGCGGGAGGGTCATCGCGCCACGCCACGGGTGGGTGGGGATGGCCTTGGCGTAGTCCCACGAGTTCATCCACGCCAGCCACACGCGCCGCCCGGGGTCGGGCAGGTCGCTGTACGTGATGGCGGCGTAGAAGTCCTTCCCCCAGTCCGCCCAGCGGGCCGGCTGCGTGGGCGTGAAGACCGCGCCGTCGAAGTCGCCCACCCAGTACTGCGCGCCCGTGCCGCCCTGGGGGCCGCCCGCGAAGACGTCCACCTTCATGACCCAGCGTTCCTGGCCATCCGGAGTGGTCAGCGGGAACAGATCCGGCACCTCCCAGATGCCGTCCACGCCGCCCACCGGGCCGAATCTGGACAGCTCCCGCCACACGTGCAGGTCGGGCGAGCCGTACACGCCGATCTGGCGCTCGTCGGGGTGGACGACCACGCTGATCCACTGACCACTGGCCGCGTGCCGGAAGGTCTTCGGATCGCGGAAGTCCTGCTTGCCCTCGTCGAGCACGGGGTCAGGCGTGGCGAAGTCCCAGGTCGCGCCGCCGTCGCGGCTGACCGCGAGGTGCTGCGCCTGGTGGTAATACCCGGCCGCGGTGTACATGGCGACCACCGGCGGGTGGGGATCGCCGGGCCGCCCGAGCCCGCTGGTGTTCGCCCAGTCCACGACCGCGCTGCCGGAGAACACGTCGTGCCGCTCGCGCCACGGCAGGGCGACGTCGTGCTCCGTCCAGGTCAGCAGGTCGGGGCTGGTCGCGTGGCCCCAGCTCATGTAGCCGTGCTCCGCCGCGCGGGGATTGTGCTGGTAGAAGAGGTGGTACGCGCCGCCCGCGTATACGAGGCCGTTCGGGTCGTTCAGCCAGTACTGCCGGGCCGTGAAATGCACGCGGGGACGCAGGGTGCTCACCCGCCCATGATGCCCCCCGGCGCGGACGCGCGCATGATGGAGGCATGCCGAGGCGACTCCTGCTGCCCGCCGCGCTGACCGTGCTCGCGTGGCCCGTTTCCGCGCACGCCGGCGGCGCGGCCCACCCCGCGATCGCTCGCGTGGCCCCCGCCGCCCGCGCAGCGCTGGACGCCCGGCTGCTCGCCGCCGCCCAGGCCGGGCAGGCCGCGCAGGTCGCGGCGCTGCTGCGCGCCGGGGCGGACGTGAACACCGCCGACGCCGCCGGCCGCACCGCCCTGACGTGGGCGGTCGTGGGCGACCACGTGGCGGCCGCACGCGTCCTGATCAACGCCGGGGCCGATCCCGACCGGCAGGACGCGCAGCGGAACAACGCCCTGCTCGTGACCGGGGAGACCGGCAGCGTCGCCATGCTGCGCGAGGTGCTGAGGGCCCGGCCCGACGTGACGCGCACCAACCGCTTCGGCGGCACCGCCCTGATCCCGGCCGCCGACCGCGGCCACCTCGCGTACGTGCGGGCCGTGCTGGCGACCACGGGCATCGACGTGAACCACGTGAACAACCTGGGCTGGACGGCCCTGCTGGAGGCCGTGATCCTGGGCGACGGCGGGCCCACGCACACGGAGATCGTGCGCGTGCTGCTGGCGCACGGGGCCGACCCGCGGATCGCCGACCGGGACGGCACCATGGCCCTGGAGCACGCCCGGCAGCGGGGGTACGCGGGGATGGTGAAGTTACTCCAGGCCACGGACTGAGCCCACGCCACGCCGGATACTGCGCCCATGCCGCGTCCTCTGAAGTTCCTGCTGGCCCTGCTGCCCCTGCTGCTCGCGTCGAGCGCCGCCCGGCGACCGGAGCGCCATGACGCCTGACGTGCTGGACGTGGTCGTGGTCGGGGCTGGGCTGGCCGGACTGGCCGCCGCCCGCGACCTGCACGGGGCCGGGGAGCGCGTGCGGGTGCTCGACAAGGGCCGCGGCGTGTCCGGCCGCGCCGCGACCCGCCGCGCCCAGGGCGAGGACGGCGCGGCCGCCCGACTCGACCACGGCGCGCGCTTCTTCACGGTGCGCGCGGAGCGCACCCGCGGGCTCGTGGCGCAGGGGGAACGGGACGGCTGGCTGCGCGAGTGGGCGCGCGGCTTCGCCCGCTGGGAGGACGGCCGCGTCACGGGGGCCCGCAGCGACGGCCACCCCCGCTACGCGCCCCCGGAGGGGCTGAGCGCCCTGGGCAAGGCCCTCGCGGACGGACTGGACGTACATACGGGCGTGACCGTGACCGCCCTGGAACGCCGCGGTGACGTGTGGCACGTCCTGGCCGCGTCCGGCGAGGTCGCCCGCGCGCGCACCGTGCTGCTGGACGTGCCCGCCCCTCAGCTCCTGCCGCTGCTTGCGGGGACGGGCGTGGCGGTGCCGGACGTCGCCTACGACCCCGCGTGGGCGGCCGGTGTGGTGCTGGCCGCCGACCTCGACGCCACGTGGCCCGCGCTGGAACTGCGGGGGCACCCTGTCTTGGAGTGGATCGCCCGCGAGCACACCAAGCGCCCCGCCGGGCACCCCCCCGCCGTGATGCTGCACGCCACGCCCGCGTGGTCGCGCGCGAACCTGGAACGCACCCCGGACGAGGTGCTGCCCGAACTCCTGGACGCCGCGCGAGACGTGCTGGGCGACCTGCCCGGCGTGGAGAGTGCCTTCGCGCACCGCTGGCGCTACGCCACGCCCATCCGCCGCGCCGCCGGGGCCGGGCACTGGGACGCCGGGCAGCGGCTGGGCCTGTGCGGCGACGGCTTCACCCCGGACGAGCACGGCCCGCGCGTCGAGGCCGCCCTGCTGAGCGGGTGGTGGCTCGCCGCGCAGGCCGCGCCCTAGCATGGGGGCATGACCGCCCGCCCCCTGAGAAGCGTCCTGTACGTGCCGGGCGACAAGCCCCGCGCCATCGACAAGGCCCGCACCCTGAGCCCCGACGCGGTGATCCTCGACCTGGAGGACGCCGTGGCCCCCGAGCACAAGGAGGCCGCGCGCGCCCACGTCCGCGACGCGCTGGCCGCCCGCTGGCCGGTGCCCGTGCTGGTGCGCGTGAACGGCTCGGGTGCCCCCTGGGAGCACGACGACCGCGAACTCGCCCTGACCGCCGGGGCCGCCGGCCTCGTCCTCCCGAAGGTCGAGGACGCCCGCACCGCCCACGACCTGAGCCTCGGGCTGCCCCTGTGGGCCATGATCGAGACGCCCCGCGGCGTCCTGAACGCCCCCGCCATCGCCGCCGTGCCGGGCGTCGCCGGCCTGCTCGTCGGCGCGAACGACCTCGCCCGCGCCCTGCGCACCCGCCCCCACCCCGACCGCGCGCCCCTGCTGCACGCCCTGAGCGCCGTCGTGCTCGCCGCCCGCGCCCACGGCAAGATCCCCCTCGACGCCGTGTACAACGACGTCCGCGACCCCGACGGCTTCGCCCGCGAGTGCCGGCAGGGCCGCGACCTCGGCTTCACCGGCAAGACCGTCATCCACCCCGCCCAGATCGACCCCGCCAACGCCGCCTACGGCGTCACCGACGACGAGGCCGACGAGGCCCGCGCCCTGATCGCCGCGTGGGACGCCGCCCGAGCCGAGGGCAGGAGCGTGGCCACGCACCAGGGGGCCCTCGTCGAGCAGATGCACGTGGACGAAGCGCAGGATGTGCTCGCGCTGTGGGAGGGGACGCGGGGGAAGTGAGAAGGCGACCCTTGCCCTTCCCTAATTGGAGAGGGGACAGACAAGGGAACTTGTTCCGGCGGCGCTGACTGGTGGCCCCCTCACCCCCCGCCGCTGCGCGGCTCCGCCCTCTCCCACAAGTGGAGAGGGGAAAAGCCGAAGCGTCCATCTTGCCCCCTGACCGAAAGCCATCGCACATGGCCCCATCCGCTCGGGGGCGGCCCCTCGCTCCTCTTGCCTTATTGACTCAGGCGCACTCGCTCATGGGCGCGAAGCGCGCGGGCGCTGACGACGTGAACGCCAGAGGCAGAGAGGCCGCTTCCACAGCTCGGAAGACTCGACCAAACGCGCCCTTCACCGCGCACTTTGCCCAGCGCAGCGCCGCTCCCCCTGCCCCTCTGCTGCGCAGCTCTACGAGTCTGGGGTAGGGGGCTGGGGGGTGGGGCAACCCGAGGCATCCCCCCCTTGCTTAACTCCAACTAATCCCTTTACTATACCAAAGCCATGCCCCTGACCGACACCGAATCCGCCCTGCTGGCCCTGATCCGGGAGACCCCCCTGGCCACGTCGGAGGAGCTCGCCCGCCGCCTGGGCTCGACCCGCGCGGCCGTGAACGTGCACGTGAGCAATCTGGTGAAGAAGGGCGCGCTGCTGGGCCGCGGGTACGTGCTGCCGCCGGAGGGCGGGCCGGGCCGCGTGGTGGTGGTGGGCGGCGCGAACGTGGACGTGAAGGCGCGCACGCACTCGGCGGCGGTGCCGGGCACGAGCAATCCGGGCGTGACGGTGCAGGCTCCAGGCGGCGTGGGCCGGAACGTGGCGGAGAACCTGGCGCGGCTGGGCGTGCGTGTGGCGCTGATCTCCGTGGTGGGCCGCGACGCGCTGGGCGACGAGCTGCTGCGCGGGACGGAGGCGGCGGGGGTGGACGTGCGCGGGGTGCTGCGCGCGCCGGGCGTGGCGACGGGCACGTACACGGCGGTGCTGGACGCGTCGGGCGAGCTGCTCGTGGCGGTGGCGGCCATGGAGGCGATGGACGCGCTGACGCCCGCGGCGGTGCAGGAGCGGCGCGGGGCGCTGGGCGGGGCGGCGTGGGCGGTGGCGGACGGCAACGTGCCGGAGGCGACGCTCGCGCACGTGCTGTCGCTGGCAGCGGGGGCGGGCGTGCCGGTGGTGTTCGAGCCGGTGAGCGTGCCGAAGGCCGCACGGCTCCTCCCGGCGCTGGCGGCGGGCCTGTCGCCGCACGCGGTGACGCCGAACGTGCCGGAGCTGGAGGTGCTGGTCGGCCACGCCGTGCCCGACACGGTGGACGCGATCCGCGCGGCGGCGGCCGAGCTGCATGCGCGGGGCGTGGCGGTCGTGTGGGTGCGCCGCGGCGCGCAGGGCAGCGTGCTGTCCGCTCCGGACGGCGTCCACACCCTGCCGGCCCTGCCCGCGGCCGTGCGCGACGTGACCGGCGCGGGCGACGCCATGCTCGCGGCGTTCCTCGCGGCCCTCGCATCCGGCCGGCCGCCCGCCGAGGCCGCCCGGCACGGGCACGCGGCGGCGGCCATCACCGTCGAGAGCGACCACGCCGTCTCCCCCGCCCTGACGCCCGCCGCCATCACCGCCCGCCTGACCTGACCCTTCCCTCCGTTTCCCGTCACACCCCAGAGGTTTTTCATGCCACACACCGCCAAGCCGTCCGTCCTCCCGTACCTCGACCTGCACCCGGAGGTGGCCGCCGCGCTGGACGCGGGGCGTGCGGTGGTGGCGCTGGAGAGCACCATCATCAGCCACGGCATGCCGTTCCCGCAGAACGTGGAGATGGCCCGCGGCGTCGAGGACGTCGTGCGCGCGCACGGCGCGGTGCCCGCGACGATCGCGGTGCTGGGCGGCCGCCTGAAGGTGGGCCTGACCCCGGAAGAACTACACCTGCTGGCGACCGATAAGGGCGTGGACAAGATCAGCACCCGCGACCTGCCGGTGACGGTCGCACTTGGGCGGCACGGGGCGACGACCGTGGCGAGCACCATGCGCATCGCGGCGCTGGCGGGCATCCGCGTGTTCGCCACGGGCGGCACCGGCGGCGTGCACCGCGGCGCGGGCGACACCATGGACGTCAGCGCCGACCTGCTGGAACTCGCCCGCACCGACGTGTGCGTGGTCAGCGCCGGCGTCAAGAGCATCCTCGACATCGGCCTGACCCTGGAGGTGCTGGAGACCCAGGGCGTCCCCGCGATCACGCTGGGCAACGAGGAATTCCCCGCGTTCTACTCGCGTTCCAGCGGCTTCCGCTCGCCGCTGTCCGTGGCCACCCCGGACGAGGCCGCCCGCGTGCTGCGCGCCAAGTGGGCGCTGGGCCTGTCCGGCGGCGTGCTCCTCGCCAACCCCGTGCCCGAGGCCGACGAGATCCCCGCCGCCGAGATGGCCACGCACATCGACCGCGCGCTGGCCGACATGGACGCCAGGGGCCTCACCGGCAAGGACACCACCCCGTACCTGCTGGGCCGCATCGTGGAACTCACGGAGGGCCGCAGCCTGGTCACGAACATCGCCCTGGTGCGCCACAACGCGGCGGTGGCCGCGCAGGTGGCGGTGGCCTACGCGGGGCTGACGGCAGAGGGCTGAGGGCCAGAGGCCAATGGCAGAAGGCAGAAGACCGTGCTGTGGCCTTCTGCCTTCTGCCTTGTGCGCCCTTACGCCTGCGCGCCGCCCTTGCGGCCGAAGACGCGGCCCAGGAGGCCCAGGGCGGCGGCGATGACGATCCAGCCCTTCTTCAGCAGCAGGGGCAGGAGGGCCAGCAGGCCGAGTTTCTTGGCGGCGACCACGCCGACGAGGCCTGCGATGCCGTACGCGGCGACCTTGTCGGTCTTGCCGTCGAAGTCCTCGTAGCGGGCACCGGGCGCGAAGGACACCTGCGAGAGCAGGGTGGCCATGTCGCGCTTGATCTGTGGGAGCTGGGTCATGCCGGCCACGGCGTTCAGTTCGAGCACATTGTCGCGGCCCAGGATGCGCACGGCGTAGTTCAGGGTGTGCTGGTCGCTGCCGTCGAAGGCGAGTTCCTTGGCCCAGTACATCTTGTGCGTGGCCGCGTCGTAGCGCGGCGGGTCGGCCCAGCCGACGAGTTCCAGGGTGCCGTACCCGGCCTCCTCGCGCTCCTTGTTGGCCTCGGCGGTGCCGGCCTGCATGTCCCTGAGCAGCTTGTCGTAATTGATCTTCGCGGCGTCGCTGTCCGAGACGTGCCCGTCCCGGCTCTCGGTGACCACGACCGCCCAGCCGTCGCGGGTGGCGGGATCGATGCCGGCGGGCACGATCATGCCCAGGGCGTCGTCGGCCGCCTCCGGGGGGTTGCCCCACTCGTCCACGATGACGCGCCGGGCCCCCGCGGCGTCGAGGTATCGCAGGGTCGAGCCGGTGTCCAGGGTGGCCTTGCCGCCCAGCAGCGAGACCGTGCCCGTCCGGTAGGCCAGCGGCGCGGCGGCGGGCGAGGTGGCGAGGGCCGGAGCGGCGATGGTCAGCGCCGCCAACATGAAGGCATGTTTCATCACATTCTCAGGATAGGAGGAGGGCCGGACGCGCCGTGCCGCACATGCGCGGCTCCGGGGGGCCCCGACGGGGGAACGGCGCAGCGGAGCGGGCGGAGAGCGGCCCCCGCCGCCCCTCCGCCCGCCCCGGCCCCGCGCAGGTCTACGCCGGCACGCCTCCCAGCGGGCGGCCCTCGGCGCGCTCCTCGGCCTGGACGTCGGCGTTCACGGGGGGGAGCTGCTCGCCGTTCAGGACGCGGGTCAGGCGGTTCATGTCGAGCGCCCTCTCGCTGCGGGCGACGACCAGGGTGGCGACGCCGTTGCCGATGATGTTGGTGATGGCGCGGCCCTCGCTCATGAAGCGGTCGATGCCGAGGATCAGGGCGAGGCCCGCGACCGGCACGCTGCCCAGCGCGGCCAGGGTGCCCGCGAGCACCACGAACCCGCTGCCCGTGACGCCCGCCGCGCCCTTGCTGGTGAGGAGCAGGATGCCCAGCAGCGCGACTTCCTGCGCGAAGGACAGGTTGGTGTTGGTGGCCTGCGCGATGAACACGGCGGCCATGGTCAGGTAGATGCTGGTGCCGTCGAGGTTGAACGAGTACCCGGTGGGCACGACCAGCCCGACCACGCTCTTGTTCGCGCCGGCGTTCTCCAGCTTGGCCATCAGGCGCGGCAGGGCGCTCTCGCTGGAGCTGGTGCCCAGCACGAGCAGCAGTTCCTCCTTGATGTAGCGCAGGAACTTCAGCAGGCTGAAGCCCGACAGCTTCGCGATGATGTTGAGCAGCACGAAGATGAACAGCGCGCAGGTGAGGTAGAAGGTGCCCATCAGGTACGCGAGCTGCTGCAGGCTGCCCACGCCGTACTTGCCGATGGTGAAGGCCATCGCGCCGAACGCGCCAATGGGGGCGAGCTTCATGATGAAGCCCAGGATCTGGAACACCATGACGCTCACGGCGTCGATCCCCTTCAGGATGCGCTGGCCCAGGTCGCCCATGCGGATCAGGGCGAAGCCACTGAGCAGCGCGATCAGGAGCACCTGCAGCAGGTCGCCCTCGGTGAAGGCGCTGACGAAGGTGGTGGGGATGACGTGCAGGATGAAGTCCGCGACGGTCTGCTGCCCGGCGGCCTCGGTGTACTTGGCGATGGCGCTGGTGTCCAGGGTGGCGGGGTTGATGTTCATGCCGCGCCCCGGCCCGACGAGGTTCACGACGACCAGCCCGATCAGCAGGGCGGCGGTGGTCACGACCTCGAAGTACAGCAGGGCCTTGCCGCCCACCCGGCCGATCTTCTTCGTGTCGCGCATGCTGGCGACGCCGCTGACGACCGTGCAGAAGATGATCGGGCCGATCACGACCTTGATCAGCTTGATGAAGCCGTCGCCGAGCGGCTTGAGCCCCTCCCCGACGGTCGGGAAGAAGTGGCCGACGGCCACGCCGATCACGATGGCGGTGAGCACCTGCGCGTAGAGACTGCGGAAGATCCTGGGCATGGGTGACGCCTCCTGGGGGTCGTGCGGCTCTCGGCGCGCCGCGCGTGGGGAAAGGTGGCCTGCGGGGGGCGGCCGGGGCTGGGTTGAGGTACGCCGCGCAGTGTGCGTCATGGCCGGGTCGGGCGGCCGGGTCGGCGCGGGGCGACCGCCGGCCGGGCCTGGCTGGGGCCGCGCCAGGACGTCACTTTTCCGGTCACCGGGGCGGCCGGGTATTGTCCGGGACGTGAACACAACCCGCCGCGCGGCGGTGTGCCACACTGCCGTGACCATGAGCGTGCAGCGCGTTCCCTCCGGCCCGGGACGGCCCGGCAGCCCGGCGGACGGCCTGGGGCCGCTGGCGCGCGAGGTCGCGCTGCCTCACACGCCGCGACTGCTGCGGGTGCGCTCGCGGCTGTTCCTGTCCACGCTGGGGGCCTTCCTGCTGCTGGCGGTGCCGCTGCTGGGGCTGGTCAGCCAGGGGGTATACGGCGGCATCCACCGCTCGTTCGCGGAGCGGTCGCTGCGCGAGTCGCGGCTGGTCGCGGCCCTGCCCCCGGTGGTGGCCGCCCTGTCGGGGAACGCCGCCGAGCGCGCCACCGTGAACACGGTCATGAACACCTACCGCGAACTGCTGGGCGCGGACTACGTGGTCGTCACGGATCGCCGCACCCGCCGCCTGACGCACCCCGAGCCGTCGCGGATCGGCGAGCCGATGGCCGGCGGGGACTTCACGGCGTTCCTGGCGGGCCGCAGCGTCACCGAGACGGTGCAGGGCACGCTGGGCCGCTCGGTGCGCTCGAAGGTGCCGGTCGTGGACGGCCGCGGCGAGGTGCTGGGCCTGGCGAGCGTGGGCTTCCTGCTGCCGCGGCTGCGCGACGTGTTCCGGGACGTGCTGTGGGCGGCGCTGCCGTGGTACCTGGGGGCGCTCGCGCTCGCGCTGGGCCTGTCGCTGCTGCTCGCGCGGCGCGCGCAGCGCGAGATGCTGAACCTCGAACCCGAGCAGATCGCGGGCGGGCTGCTGCACTACCGCACGGTCATGAACGCGCTGGAGGAGGGCGTGCTGGTCGTGCGCGGGGGGCTGGTGTACGTCATGAACCCGCAGGCCCGCGCGCTGCTGGGCGTGCCCGCGCAGGAACTGCCGGTGCCGCTGTCCACGCTGCTGCCCGGCGGCCTGCCCGGCGGGGCGGACGTGCCGCTGGACGTGCGCGGCCGGCCGCTGCTGGCGGGCGTGCAGGACACCGGCGACGGCGCGCAGGTGCTGACGCTGCGGGATCTGGCGCGGGTGCGGGCGCTGGCCGACGAGCTCACGCAGTCGCGCCGCTACGCCGAGCTGCTGCGCGCGCAGACGCACGAGTTCACGAACCGCCTGCACACCCTGGCGGGCCTGCTGCACCTCGGCGAGACGCGCGAGGCGCTGGCCCTGATCCACGCGCAGGCCGAGCGGCACGCCGCGCACGCCGACGCGGTGGCGCGCGTGCGGCCCCTGCGGCTCGCGGCGCTGCTGCTCGGCAAGTTCGACCGCGCCGCGGAGCTCGGCGTGGCCCTCACGGTCGATCCGCTCACCGCCATGCCCGCGGGCGTGCCGCCCGCCACCCTCGACCTGCTGGAACTCGCGGCCGGCAACCTGCTGGAGAACGCGCTGGAGGCCGCCGCGGGCTCCAGCGGCGCGCAGGTGCACGTCCTGATCGCCGCCGATCCCGAGGGGCTGGTGCTGGAGGTGCGCGACAGCGGCCCGGGCGTGCCCCCGGAACTGGCCGCCACCGTGACCCGGCGGGGCGTGAGCAGCAGGGGCGCGGGGCGCGGCGTGGGCCTGGCGCTGGTGCAGGCGCGCGCCGACGCGCAGGGGGCCGACCTGACGCACGACCGGGTGACGGACGTGGCGGGCCGGACGTGGACGCGCTTCACGCTGGACGTGCCCGCCGGGGACGGCGCGTGACGACCCCCGCGGCCCCCATCCGGACGCTGATCGTCGAGGACGACCCGCAGATCGCGGCGCTGCACACCCGCTGGCTGCACGACGCCGGGGGCTTCGACGTGCTGGGCTTCGCCGAGACGATCCGGATCGCGCGCGCCATGACCGCCACCCTGCGCCCGGCGCTGCTGCTGCTCGACGTGCAGCTCCCCGACGGCCGCGGCCTGGAACTGCTGCGCGAGCTGCGCGTGGCGGGCGCGCGGATCGACGCGATCCTGGTCACGGCGGCGAGCGACACCGCGAGCGTGCAGGACGCCCTGATCCACGGCGCGGCCGACTACCTCGTCAAGCCGGTCACGCCACCGCGCTTCCGGCAGGCGCTGGAGCGTGCCCGCGAGCGCGCCGCCCTGTGGGCGCAGCCGGACGTGCGCCAGGGCGACCTCGACGCCCTTCTGGGCACCCCGGCCCCCGCGGCGAGCGGCCTGGACGCCGAGACCCTGCAGCGCGTGCGGGCAGCGCTGCGCAGCGGCCCGCCGCGCACGGCCGCCGAACTCGGGGCGGGCCTGGGCCTCAGCCGCGTGACCGCGTGGCGCTACCTCGAACACCTCGTCGAGAGCGGCGAGGCCACCGTGGAGACGGACGCGGGCGGGGTGGGCCGCCCGGCCAAGCGCTACCGCCGCGCGTAGGGGTCTGGCGGGGCTTTCGTTCGTTCCGTTCCGGGCAAAGGTGTTCCGCGGCCGGGAACGCGGCACCATCTCTTTTGCGGCGCGGTGGTACGCTCGTGAGCGGTATGGATTCCTATGACGTTCTGGTGATCGGCGGCGGCCCGGCGGGGTACGTCGCAGCGATTCGTGCGGCCCAGCTGGGCTTCAAGACCGCGTGCGTGGACGCCTTCGAGCGGAACGGCAAGGCCAGTCTGGGCGGCACGTGCCTGAACGTCGGGTGCATTCCCAGCAAGGCGATGCTGGACTCCAGCGAGAAGTTCGAGATGATCACGCACGAGGCCGCCGAGCACGGCATTCAGGTCTCGGGCGCGTCCGTGGATGTGGCGAAGATGCTGGCCCGCAAGGCCGGAGTCGTGGACAAGCTCACGGGCGGCGTGGCGTACCTGTTCAAGAAGAACAAGATCACGTCCTTCTTCGGCTATGGCAAGCTGCTGCGCCAGGACGGCGAGGAGTGGGTCGTGGACGCCGCCGGCACGGAAGTGAAGGCCAGGCACGTGATCGTCGCGACGGGCAGCAACCCGCGCGCGCTGCCGCTCGCACCCTTCGGCGGGCACGTCGTGGAGAACAGCGGCGCGCTGGAGTTCACGGCCGTCCCGCAACAGCTCGGCGTGATCGGCGCGGGCGTGATCGGCCTGGAGCTCGGCAGCGTGTGGCGTCGCCTGGGCGCACAGGTCACAGTGCTGGAGGCCCTGCCGGGCTTCCTGATGGCCGCCGACGACGGCCTGGCCAAGGAGGCCCTCAAGCAGTTCCAGAAGCAGGGCCTGGACTTCCACTTCGGCGTGAACATCACCAAGGTCGAGCAGGACGACTCCGGCGTGAGCGTGACCTACACCGAGAAGGATGCCGAGGTCACCGCCCGCTTCGACAAGCTGATCGTGTCGATCGGCCGCGTGCCGAACACGAACGGCCTGGGAGCCGACGCCGTGGGCCTCGCGCTCGACGAGCGCGGCTTCGTGAAGGTGGACGGCCACTACCGCACCAACCTGCCGAACGTGTACGCCATCGGCGACGTGATCGGCGGCGCGATGCTGGCGCACAAGGCCGAGGAGGAGGGCGTGGCCCTCGCCGAGATGATCGCCGGGCAGGCCGGGCACGTGAACTACGACGTGATCCCCTGGGTGATCTACACCAGCCCCGAGATCGCGTGGGCGGGCCTGAGCGAGAAGCAGGCCAAAGAGAAGGGCCTGACGGTGAAGACCGGACAGTTCCCCTTCAGCGCGAACGGCCGCGCGCTCGGCCACGGCGACCCGCGCGGCTTCGTGAAGGTCGTCGCCGACGCGCAGAGTGACCGGATCCTGGGCGTCCACATGATCGGCAGCGGCGTGTCCGAACTCATCGGCGAGGTCGTCGCCATCATGGAATTCGGCGGCAGCGCCGAGGATCTCGCCCGCACCGTCCACGCGCACCCGACCCTCAGTGAAGTCGTGAAGGAAGCCGCGCTGGCGACGGACAAGCGTTCGCTGCACATGTAAAGGCGCAGACAGCAGAGGGCAGAGAGCCGAGTGCGACCATCCGTTGCCCTCGGCTCTCTGCCCTCGGTGTTACAGCGGTTTTCAGTTCCATTGAGGGGCTGAAATGATGCTCCTCAACTCCACTTCCAACCGCTGCCTTGTCAGTACCTCGCTCCGCTCGATTCAGAGGCATTGAGGGGTTCCCTCGATGCCTCTGAATTCTGCTATCACTCCCGCGCGTCCGCTGCCCGGTGCAGCGGCAGGTACTGCGGGAGCCACGCGCGCTCGCGGATGGCGGCCTCCAGCTGTTCGTCGTTCAGGCCGCGGATGCTCCGCTGGGCGCACACGCCGTCCGTCACCGCCTGCCGCGCCACGGCCACGGCGATGCGGATGCTGATCTCGCGCAGCTCACTGATCGGCGGGTAGACGTGGCCGGGGTGACGTTCCTGCGTGTAGTCGGCCAGGGTGCGGGCGGCAGCCATGATCATGGCGTCGGTGATCTCGCGGGCGCGGGCGGTGACGGCCCCGAAGCCCAGGCCGGGGAAGATGAAGGCGTTGTTGCCCTGCCCGACCGGGTGCCGTGCGCCGCCGTATTCCACGTCGGGGAAGGGACTGCCGGACGCGATGATCGCGCCGCCGCGCGTCCACGCGATCACGTCGGCGGGGCGGGCCTCCACGTGGCTTGAGGGGTTGCTCAGCGGGAACACGATCGGCCGGGGGGTGGCGTCCAGCATGGCCTCCACCGTCTCCTGCCGGAACAGGCCGGGCACGCCGGTGAAGCCCAGCAGCGCGGTCGCGCGGGCGTTCACGACGACCTCGTGCAGGGTGGGGTACGTCCCGGCGTACGTCCAGCCGCTCAGGCTCTCGGGCGTGCGCGCGAACGGCAGCTGCTGCGCCTCCAGATCGGGTTGCCCGTGCATCAGCAGGCCGTGGCGGTCGACGACGTACACACGCGCCCCGGCGTCGGCGTCGCTCAGACCGCCGGCGACGAGACCCTGGCGGATCGCCTGCGCCACGCCGATGCCGGCCGCGCCCGCCCCGACGACCACGAACACCTGCTCCGTCATGGCCTCGCCCTTCATGCGGGCCGCGCAGGTCAGGCCGGCCAGGGCCATCGCGCCGGTGCCCTGGATGTCGTCGTTGAAACTGGGAATGACCCTGCGGTAGCGCTCCAGCACGCGGAAGGCGGTGCCGCGCGCGAAGTCCTCCCACTGGATGATCGCCTTGGGGTAGCGGTGCGCCACGCCCTCGACGAAGGTGTCGAGGAACTCGTCGTACTCGGCACCGGTCAGGCGCGGGTGGTGCACGCCCAGGTACAGCGGGTCGTCGATCAGATCCTGGCGGTTGGTGCCCACGTCGAGTTCCACCGGCAGCGTCTTGTCGGGGCCCACGCCGCCCGCCGCGGTGTACAGCGAGAGCTTCCCGATCGAGATCGCCATGCCCCCGAAGCCCTGGTCGCCCAGGCCCAGGATCGCGCTGGAGTCGGTCGCGACGATCATGCGCACGTCGTTCACGGACACGTTCTCCAGCATCTCGTCGATGCGGTCGATATCCTCGGTGCTCACCGCGAAGCCGCGCGGATAGCGGTAGTTGCTGGAGTACGTCTTGACGGCCTCGCCCACGGTCGGCGTGTAGATGATCGGAAGCATCTCCTCGAGGTGATCCTCCAGCACGCCGTAGAACAGCACCTCGTTCCTGTCCTGCAGGGCGCGCAGGTACTCGTGCTTCTCGAGGTCGCTGCCGCAGCCGAGATAGCGGCGGTATGTGCGCTCCTTCTGCTCGTCGAAGGTGCTCACGTGCGGCGGGATCAGGCCCTCCAGGCCCAGGTCGCGGCGCTCCTGGCGGGTGAAGGCCGTCGTCTTGTTCAGCAGCGGGTTCTGCAGCAGGGCCAGACCGGTGACGTGCACATCGATGAAGCGCTGGCCGTGCGCGTCACGGCTGACGTCGTAGTACCGCGAGACGGGGGGAGCTTTGGGCATGACACTGCAGCATACCGGGCCGCGCCAGCACGGCGTCCGCGCACGAAATGCACGCAAGCCCCGGAGTGCCGCCACCGCAGCGCAGCGCGCTCCCCGGGCTGTTCAGGGCATGAACGCAATTACTCCTGCTCCGCCCTGTGCCGCGCTCCCCAGCGTTCCCGCAGCGCTCCGAAGGTGGCATCGATCCGTTGCTGTGGCAGCACCACCTGCGTGGTCGTCCCGTGCCCGATGTCGTCCCCGAGTTCATGGACGGCGCTCACGCGGCACACGACCCGGCGGCCGTCCACGTGCTCGCAGGTGGCGGTCACGGTCACGCGCATGCCCGGCAGCGCGGACGCCGTGTGGGTCACGTCCACCTGCGAGCCGATCGCTCCCTCGCCGGGCTCCAGGAACGGCAGCAGCACCTTGCGCCCGGCCTCCTCGAAGTGCCGCGCCAGCCAGTACGTGGCGTACACCGGGTGCACCGCTCCGAGTTCCCCGAACTGCACGGTCATGTCGTCCGTGACGAGGACTTCCAGCGTCTGCGTGAACTCCGGCGGAATGGCTCGCATGGCCGTCACAGTAGCGCCGGGCACGTTCCGTATGGGTATTTCCTGAACCGTTCCCGCAGGAGTGGATGACCCACCGCCCATACACTGGCCGGGTGAAGCTCGCTGCCGTGCCGTCCCTGATCTGGGAAGCCTATCTGGCGTTCGGGCAGGATCGTGCGCCCCGCCTGGCCGCCGCCATCGCGTACTACGCGGTCTTTGCCATCGCGCCGCTGCTCCTGCTGGCGGTGCTGGTCGCGGGCCGGTTTCTGTCGGACAGTGCCGTACTCGATCAGCTGTTCGGCGCGGGGAGCATCATTGCCCAGAACCTGGGCACCACCACGGCCGACTTCCTGCGTGGCCTGATCAAGCCCGAGACCCTCAGCCGGGGCAGCACGACCGCCACGGCGCTGGCCTTCGTCACGCTGTTCCTGGGGGCCACGGGGCTATTCGTGCAGATCCAGGACGCGCTGAACTCGCTGTGGGGGGCCGACCCGGTGCCGCCGATGAACATCGGGCAGGTGCTCGTCGCCCGGCTGAAGTCCTTCGTCATGATCCTGGCGATCGGGGTGCTGCTGATCGCGTTCCTGGGCCTGAACACATACCTGTCGGCCATCGCGCAGCGGCTGGGCGACACCATCGGCGCGGGGGCGTTCTTCGTGCGCGCCGGCACGCTGCTGCTCTCGACCGCGTTCCTGGCGCCCGTGTTCGCGGCAATCTACAAGGTGCTGCCCGACGTGAAGCTCCAGTGGCACGAGGTGTGGGTGGGGGGCATCTTCACCTCGACGCTGTTCAACCTGGGGCAGCTCCTGATCGGGCTGTACCTGGGGCAGGCCGCGCCGGGCAACGTGTTCGCCGGGGCAGGGGCGCTGGTGATCCTGCTGCTGTGGATCTACTACTCGGCCATGATCTTCTTCTTCGGGGCCGAGGTCACGTGGGTGTACTCGCAGAAGTTCGGCACCCACGCGGGCGGCGCGGCGAACGTGGCCAAGAAACAGGCGCTGGCCGCCCAGGGGGCAGAGATCAGCACCTCGCCCAGTCGCCAGGAACGCGAGGCGCTGGCGGCACAGGACGCGCCGGCGCGCGACGCGCGGGGCCGGGTGCTGGGGGTGGAAGTGCCCCAGCTGCCGCGGGTGCTGCCCCCAGTCGCCCGCCACGGCGAGGGCCGCCTGCTGCCCAGCGTGCGGGGCACCATCTGGAACGCCGTGCTGGCGATCCTGGCGATTCCTGCCGTCATGGTGCTGCGCGTCCTCGGGATCGCCGGGGGCCGCGACCGGAAGCGCTGAGGATCCGTGCCGGCCGGCGTCAGTGCAGCGTGACCGGGTACGGCAGAGTCCCCTCGTAGATCGCGCGGCCCACGATGGCCCCCTGGATGCCTTCCTCGTGCAGCAGGCGGATGTCCTCCACGTTGGCAACGCCGCCGCCCACGATCAGGGTGTTCACCCACAGCCGGCGCACCTGCCGCATCAGGTCGCGGTTCAGACCCTTCAGGGTGCCGTCCCGCGTGACGTCGGTGAAGATCAGTGTCTCCAGGCCCGCATCGGCCAGCCGGGGCGTGAGTTCGGCGACGCTGACGCCGCTGCCCGCCGCCCAGCCGTGGGTGGCGACCTCCAGGCCACGGGCGTCCAGGCTGACCACCACGCGCTCGGGGCCGTGCGCCGCCACGAGTTCCGCCACCAGTTCCGGGCGGGTCACGGCAGCCGTGCCGATCACGACCCGGTCGACGCCCACCAGCAGCAGTTCCTCCGCCGTACGGCGGTCGCGGATCCCGCCACCCACCTCCACCGGCACCCCCAGCTCCTGCGTGATGGTACGGATGACGTCCCGGTTCTCGCCGCGCCCGGTCGCGGCGTCCAGATCGACCAGATGCACCAGCCCCGCCCCCAGGCCCACCCAGTGCCGCGCAGCGTCGAGCGGGGACTCGAAGTACACCGTCTCCCGGTCGGGATCGCCCTCGTACAGGCGGACGGCGCGGCCGGACTGGATGTCCACGCACGGGATGACGAGGGGCAGGCCGGAGGCGTTCATGGAGTACAGGATAGCGGCGGGTCCGCGGCCGCACGGCCGGATGAAGGGTGAAGACCAATGCTCTAGACTGCCCGCAGCGTGCGGATCGGAATCGTCACGGCCACCTACTCCCCCTCGCGCAACGGCGTTGCGACGAGCACGGCCCTGTACGCCCGCGGCCTGCGTGCCCGCGGCCACGACGTCCGGATCTTCGCCCCGCGCCATCCCCTCATGCCGCCCGCCGAGGACGGCGTGTACCGCCTGAACACGTCCTTCGCCGGCGCGCGCGCCCTGGGAGCCCCACCGGACTACCCCGTCATGCTGGCGCCGGGGCCGGTGCTCACCTCGCGGCTGCCGCTGCGCGATCTGGACGTGCTGCACACCATGCACCCCTTCCTGGCCGGCCAGCTGGCCCTGCGGTGGGCCCGGCTGTCCGGCGCCCCGGTCGTGTACACGGCCCACACCCAGTACGACGAATACCTGCACTACGCCCCGGTACCGCCCCGCCTGGGCCGGGCGATCATCCGCCCCCACATCAGCGCCTTCGCGCGGCGCGTGCAGGCGGTGCTGGCCCCCGGTCAGGCCATGGTGGACATGCTGCGCGAGTACGGCTACGCGGGCCACGTGCAGGTCTTTCCGAATCCGGTCGAGTTGTCGGCGTTCCGGGATGTAGACGGGGCGGCCGTGCGCACGCAGTACCACATCCCGCAGGACGCGCCGCTGATCGTGTCGGTCGGCCGACTGGCCCCGGAGAAGAACCTGGACACGCTGCTGCACGCCTTCAATGTGGCCCGCGCCAGCCGCCCCGAGCTGCGCCTGCTGGTCGTCGGGGACGGCCCCAGCCGCGCTGGCCTGCAACAGACCGCCCCCGAGGGCGTGAGCTTCAGCGGGCCGCTGCCCTATGCCCAGATTCCCGCCGTGCTGGGGGCCGCCGACGTCTTCCTGACCGCCAGCACCAGCGAGGTGCTTCCCATGAGCATGATCGAGGCCCTGGCCGCCGGCGTGCCCCTGGTCGCGGCCCGCAGCCCCGCCGCCCTGGATCTGATTCAGGACGGCGTGAACGGCACCGTCCGGGCCGCCACCCCCCAGGCCCTGGCCGATGGCCTGCTGGCCGCGCTGGAACCGGGAACGCTCCCGGCATGGAAGACCCACGCCCGCAAGAGTGCCGCCGCGTATGACCTGGGAAGCCGCACGGCCGCGCTGGAGGACATCTACCGGGCGGTCATCGGTCAGAAAACAGGACGCCGCACGGTGACGTGAGGGGGGAGGATCGGCAGTAGGGCCGCGTAACCCCTCAGCCGGCCGTGCCGCCAGCTCCCCAGGGGGGGAGCCAACCATCACATCATTGCCTTCCCTTGACTCGTAGAGCCCGCAGGGAGGGGCGGAGGGGTTTACCTTCGCCCTTACCGCCGCAGACGCCGCAGCAGCCCGCCCATCTCGGGCATACGGATGGCCAGGGCACCGGCGAGGTACACGCCCAGGCCGATGCCGCCGGCCACCGCCAGCCCCAGCGCCCCCGGCACGATGAAGCCCGGCGCGGGCAGCACGCGGGAGACCAGCCACGCGACCAGTCCGGCCACCACCGACAGCGGCACGACGCGGATCAGGTGGGCGGCGACCTCCTGCCCGGGGAAGGCCAGGGTGCGGCGGTACATGACGATCAGGGCGGCCGTCATCAGCGTGCCGCTCAGGGCGGTGCTGACGCCGAAGCCCAGGAAGCCCAGGGGCGGCACCAGCAGGGCGTACAGGCCGACCTCCACCACGAAGCCCACCGCGCTGACCACCACGGCCTCGCGGGTGCGTTCGCGGGCGTAGAAGGTGCGCAGCAGCACCGTCACCAGCGCCCAGGGAAGGAGGGCCAGCGCCCAGCCGGTCAGGATGCCCGCGCCCGCCTGGAACTTGCCCACGTCGTAGCCGCGCCCCAGGTTGAACAGGCTGACCGCGTAGGGAGCCAGCGCGACCAGCAGCGCGCTCATCGGCGCGGCCAGGAAGGTCGTGGCGCGGATCGCCTGAGCGGTCAGGCTGCGGAACGCTCCCCAGTCCTTCTCGGCGGCGTGCTGCGCGAAGCGGGGGAACATCGCCAGCACCGGCGACACGACGAACAGCCCGTTGACCGTCGTGAACAGCGCCTCGGCGTTGCCGTAGCCCGTCTGGGTGCCGGAGCCGAACTGGGCGCTGTTGGTCAGCAGGCGCGTCACGTACACGTTCAGGATCTGGCGTGCCCCCGCCGTCAGGGTGAACGGGGCCATCTGCACCAGCACGCGCCGCAGCGCCGGGTGCCCCGACAGCGACGGCGTGGGCAGCAGGCCGAAGCGGCTCAGGGCCGGGAGCTGCACCACCAGCTGCGCCACCCCGCCGATCAGCCACCCGAAGGCCAGCCACGTCGCCGTGTCGGGCAGCAGCAGCAGCGCCACGATGCTCGCCAGGTTGAAGGCCACGGGCGCGAAACTGCTCTCGCGGAAGTGCTCGTCGGCGTTCAGCAGGCCCATCGCCACGGCCGACAGGCTGATCAGGGTCAGGAACGGCATGACGAGCTGCGTCATGTACACCGCCACCGCCCGGTCAATGTTGGAGTCCGCCGCCGTCAGGACACCCACGATCCACGGCGCGGCCAGGATGCCCACGGCCATCAGGATCAGGTTCACGGCGATCATCACGCCACTGAACGACTGCGCGAGCTTGCGCCGTTCCACCGCGTCCAGCGACTTGTAGATCGGGATGAACGAGTTGACCAGCGCGCCCTCGGCCAGCAGTTCGCGCAGCAGGTTCGGCACCTTGACCGCCACGTTGAAGGCGTCGGTCAGCGACGTGTCGAACAGGTTGATGATCTGCTGGCGCACGATGCCCGACAGCCGCGAGCCCAGCGTGCCCGCCATGACGATCAGCGTGTTCACCCGCAGCGACCGCCGGGGCGAGCGCGGCGTCACGTCTCCCGGAAACTCCAGGTCGATTTCAGGGGGAACGTCGGGAGAGGAAGACCCGGAGGGCGGCACCGTCACGCAGGGGAGTGTAGCGCGGGTATCCAGACACCACTTTGGGGGCAATGGTGGAAGAATCCGGCTGACTATGGAAAGCCCGCCCACCCCCTTTGAAGCTGTTGAACCTTACCTGGGTACCGATGAAGCCTTTCGCCACGCCATGTCCAATAGGGAGCTATCGAGAGCTATCCACGCCCTGGCCGAGGAGGAAAATCCAGAACTGCTTCCTCTACTTCTTGACCGATTCTCGTCCAACGACGTCTGGGTGAAGCAGGACGCTCTTTTTTTGGCGGGATTCCACTACCAGTTCCCCCGCGAGCATGTATTCATCAGGAATCTCTTCAATTTGATCGGCGGTCAGCAGTCCTCCGCTCTTAATGACCTCGGCGTCCCAACCACAGCAGTTGGTGTTCTGGCTGTGCAGTTGAGAGAGGTTTCCGAGGAGATGATCGACTGCCTCGATCAGATCCATCAGCCTGACCTCAAAGTGGAGTATCTGGAGGCACTCTTAAAAATCAGCGGCTGGAGGCACGAAAAAGTGAGACGCTTCATTGTTCCATTCAAAGGTCACGGAGAGGCGATCAGTTCAGACTTATTCCGTCGGCTTGCCATCGACTGAATATCCAGCTTTGCCTACTTCCCCCCCAGCGCCGCCCCCACCACATCCCGCGCCTCGTCCATGACCTGTTTCAGATGGTCTGCGCCCCGGAAGCTCTCGGCGTAGATCTTGTACACGTCCTCGGTGCCGCTGGGGCGGGCGGCGAACCACGCCTGATCGGTGGTGACCTTCAGGCCGCCGATGGGTTCGCCATTGCCGGGTGCCCGCGTGAGCTTCGCGGTGATCGGGTCGCCGCCCAGGGTGGTGGCCGTGACCTGCTCGGGCGAGAGGTTCCCCAGAATCTTCTTCTGGTCGGGCGTGGCGGGCGCATCCTGGCGGTCGTAGGCGGTGGCCCCATACTTGGCGGTCAGGTCGGCGAAGCGCTGGCTGGGCGTCTTCCCGGTCTTCGCGGTCATCTCGGCGGCGAGCAGGCCGGGAATCAGGCCGTCCTTGTCGGTGCTCCACGCGCCGCCGTCCATGCGCAGGAAGCTCGCGCCCGCGCTCTCCTCGCCGCCGAAGCCGAAGGAGCCATCCAGCAGGCCACTCACGAAGTACTTGAAGCCCACCGGCACCTCGACCACCTTCCGGCCGATGCCCGCGCCCACGCGGTCGATCAGAGCGCTGCTCACCAGGGTCTTGCCGATGGCGGCGTCCGCGCGCCAGCCGGGGCGGTTCTGGAACAGGTACTCAATCATGACGGCGAGGTAGTGGTTCGGGTTCATCAGGCCGTCGGCGGTGACGATGCCGTGGCGGTCGCTGTCCGGGTCGTTGCCGATGGCGACGTCGAAGTCGTCCTTGAGGCGCAGCAGGCCGGCCATGGCGTAGGGGCTGGAGCAGTCCATGCGGATCTTGCCGTCCCGGTCGACGCTCATGAACGCGAAGCTGGGGTCGATGATCGTGTTCACGATCTCGAGGTTCAGGCCGTAGCGCGCCTGGATGGCCTGCCACACCGGCAGGCTCGCCCCGCCCAGCGGATCGACGCCGATGTGGACGCCGCTCTGTTTGATCGCGTCAAGGTCGATGACCGTGCCGAGTTGCTCGACGTACGGCGTGATGAAGTCGAACTCCTCCAGGCCCGCCATGGCGTCTTCCAGGGACACGCGCTGCACGTCGCGCAGTTCGTCCTCCAGGATCTGGTTGGCGCGCGCCTGCACGACCTTCGTGACGTCGGTGTCGGCGGGGCCGCCGCTGGGCGGGTTGTACTTGAAGCCGCCGTCCTGCGGGGGGTTGTGGCTGGGCGTGATGACGATGCCGTCGGCGGTGCCGTCCGTGCCGCGCCGGTTGTGTTCCAGGATCGCGTGGCTGACCAGGGGCGTGGGCGTGAAGCTGCCCGGCTGCACCCGCACCCGCACGCCGTTGGCGACGAGCACCTGCAGCGCGGTCATCCACGCGGGTTCCGACAGGGCGTGCGTGTCGAGGCCCATGTACAGCGGCCCGGCGATGCCCTGTGAGGCGCGGTGCTCGGCGACGGCCTGCGACACGGCCATGATGTGGTTCTCGTTGAAGGTGCCGGCCAGGGACGTGCCGCGGTGCCCGCTGGTGCCGAACGCGACGCGCTGCAGGGGGTCGCTGGCGAGGGGTTTGGTCTCGTAGTAGTGCGCGACGAGGCGCGGGATGTTCGTCAGCAGGCTCTGAGGGGCGGTCTGGCCGGCCAGTTCGCTGAGGGTCATACCGGCAGTGTAGGGAACTCGCCGTTGCGGGGGCCGGCTGTGGCAAGACAGCGTGAAGCCGGGGGCGCTACCCCTGCCGGGCGAGGCCGCCCAGGGTCTTCAGGGCCCGCTGGTGCTGGGCGACCTGTGCGGCCACGTCGCCCAGCTCGGCCTGCACGGCGGCCTGCTCCGCGCCCCAGCGGGCGGCGCGGAAGGCGTTCACGGCGCGGCGGTACTCCTCGAAGCCCTCGTCCCAGCGGGCGCGGTGCTCGGCGCGCACGGCCTGCACCTGCTCCGCACTCACGAGATCCACGCTGACGGGCAGGTAGTCCTCCAGGCCCTGCCGCCACAGGATCAGGGCGGGCCGCCAGCCCTCCGGGGCGTCGTCCACGCGGGCGGCGGTCACGTCGGCGGCGGTGCGCAGGCCCACGCCCGCGAGCTGCAGTTCGTGGCGGGTCGTGAAGTAAGGCAGGATGCCCGCGCGGATCGGCTGGCGCTTCAGGAAGTCCAGCGTGGCCCGCTCGCGCCGCTGAAGCACGAGCGCCTCGACCGCCGTCCACTGCCGCTCCTCGCCCTGCAGGAGCGCGCGGCGCTGGGCGTCGAGGGCCGCGAAGTCCCGGTCGTACTCGGCGCGGGCGTTCTCGCGGGTCAGGCGCTCCTCCAGGGCGCGCTGCCGGGCGCGCAGGTCGTCCAGCTCGCGGTCCACCTCGGCGCGGCGTGCGGCCAGCGCCGTGTGGTACGTCTGCCACTTCCCGCGGGCGGGCAACAGGCGTTCGGTCAGGCGGCCCTCCCAGTTCTGGTAGCCCTCGATCATGGCGTCCCAGTCCACCGACACCCGGCGGCCCACCGTGAACGCCAGCACCAGCAGCGCGGGGATGACGAGCCCGGCGACCACCGAGCGCTGCACCGCGAAGGTCGCGCCGAACAGCAGCACGAGCACGAGGATCCGCAGCGTCCATCGCAGGGCGCGTTCCACCTGCGCCTCCGCGACGGCGTTGGGTGGGGTGGGCAGGTTCAGGGGCAGTTCCGGCAGCGCGGCGGGCTCCGCGGGGGGCTGGAGGCGTTCCGGGGCGGGCACGTGGATCACGCCCTGCCACAGCGCCTCCACCTGCGCGGCCTGCGCGCTCCCCTCGGGGCCGTGGCGGTCGGACGTGAAGGGCGAGACCTCGCGGATGGCCTCCAGCTCGCACCACGGGCACGGCGCGCCGATCTCGTGCTGGTGGGCGTCGTCGCGCTCGCAGGCCACCAGGGTGTCGGCCAGGATGCCGAGTTCCCGCGCCCACTCGGCCGCCGTCGGGCGCTCTGCGTGCGCGGGCGCGAACGCCGCGGCGAAGAGCCCCTGGAGGGCCGGCGGCAGCGCCGTCATGGGCAGGCCCTCGGGCGGGGGGCGCACGCCGGGGCGCGGGGGCCGCGCGTACGCGTAGGCGTCCTCGGCAATGGCACGGGCGGGCACGGGCACGTCGCCCTGCGCCGGCACGCCCGCGTAGGGGTGCCGGCCGTCGAACACCAGCAGGAACACCAGCACGGCCAGCCCGAACACGTCGTGCTGCGCGGTGCGGGTCATGCCCTCCAGCTCCCGCTCCTGCAACTCGGGCGGCAGGAACAGGGCGGTGGCGGTGGGCGTGCGGTACACCTCGCCGCCCGCCGTGAGCTGCCACGCGTCCACGTTCACCAGCCGCACCCGCCCCTGCGACGACACGAGCACGTGCAGCGGGTTCACGTCGCCCATGACCTGCCCCGCGCCGTGCAGCGCCGCAAAGGCCTGCGCGACCGCCGCCGCCACCCGCACCCGGAACGCCCAGCCCGTCCCCGTGAACGCCCGCGCCCGCAGCGCCGGGGAGTACAGGTGGATGACCTCGCGGAAGTCGCCGGTGTTCACGTACGGCCGCACCAGCCCCAGCACCCTGCCCCGGTGGTCGTGCAGGGTGTTCACAGGCCACGTGCTCACGGCCTCCAGTTCCGGCGTGTGGGCGGCCACCAGCGCCCGCAGGTGCGCGGCCTCCCCTGGTTTCAGCTCGTCGCGCCAGCGTTTGGCGACCAGATCCGGGCGGTTGCGCAGCAGGAACACGTCCGCGCGCGCGCCGTGCCCGAGCTCGCGGCCCAGCACGACCTGCTCGCCCTGCGCGCCGTACACCGGCGTCACGGTCGAGGTCATGGGCACCCGCGGCGGCGTTCCGGCGGCACACCCGATTCTAGGACGCCATGCCCCGCCCGCGCTGCCCCACTTCCGGGAGGGTGCGCCACGACCCGGACGCCGCGCGCTGCCCCTGCTAGCCTGGGCGCATGCGGGAATTCCTGAACGACTGGTGGCGGCTCATCAAGCTGATCGTCGGCTCGCTGGCGATCCCGGTGATCCTGTGGCTGCTGCTGGTGTGGGCTGGGGTGTTGAAGTAGGAACCAGAGGAGGGATTGATGGACTCTATCAAGCGCGTATCAATGGGTATTGCTCTCGTTGGCTCTGTGTTTCTGGAAAGCTGCGCAAATTCATCAGCGCCCATTTCTGCATATTCACCACAAATCGAGATACGACAGGCCGCCATCGATTCCTGTCGGAATGTCATCTGGAAGGTGCAGGTGTTCAGCGGAAGTCTAGATGTAACGAACATCTACACGTACCGATATCAATCTCACGTCGGGTCTCCAATATACAATGAACCGATATTTACTGTATCGGATGCAGGAACAGCCTCCATCTCTCTGATTCCCAGTGAGATAAGAGGTGTTGACCGCTATATTCACACCGTCATCTGTTCTTCCAGGCAGAACTCGGCCTCCCTGTCCGTCAGGGTCTCGTCCGGGCCGCTCGACCGAGTGACGGTCGACTACCGTTCCGATACGGGCATTACAATCAAATAGCGCTGAGGGCTTCGTACAGCATGAACGTCTAAATTCTATGCGCCTATTCAGGCTTTACGGCACTTTCCAACAGACACGGTGGATTGATCAGAGATGGTCCTATATTTTCATGCCCCAGACAAAGGTAACGCCCCGCCATCCACAATCGGCGGGGCGCTGCTCTGTTCTGCCTCAGTCGTCTGCTGCGGTGGCCTCGCCCTGCACTTCGAGGGCAGCCAGGGCACGTTCGGCGCTCATGGCGGCGCGGGTGCCGGCCCCGACGCTGGTGCCGAGCTGGCGGTAGATGTAGTCGCTGACGTCGCCAGCGGCGAACAGCATGGGCACGCTGGTGTAGATCTCGTCGGTGACGTCCACGTAGCCGTCGGGGCGGAGCTTGACGGTGTCCTGCACGAACTCGGTGTTGGGCGTGTGACCGATAAAGATGAACACGCCGTCGGTAGGCATGTCGTATTCCTCGCCGGACTTGAGGTTCTTCAGGCGCACGCCGGTCACGGACTGGTCACCCTGGATTTCCAGAGGAACGGTGTCCCACACGAACTTCATCTTGGGGTTGGCGAACGCACGGGCCTGGGCGACCTTGTTGGCGCGCAGGCTGTCGCGGCGGTGGATCAGCGTGACCTCGTCGGCGAACTTGGTGAGGAACAGGCCTTCCTCGACGGCGGCGTCGCCCCCGCCGATCACGACGACCTTCTTGCCGCGGTAGAAGAAGCCGTCGCAGGTGGCGCAGGTCGAGACGCCCTTGCCCCAGAAGTGCTCCTCGCCGGGGATGTGCAGGCGTTTGGGGTTCGCGCCGGTGGCGAGGATCACCGCCTTGGCACGGTAGGAGGCGCTGTAGCCGGTCACGGTGAAAGGGTACTCGTGTTCGGTGTCGTCGTCGCTGCGGACGATCGACTGCACCTCGTCCATCTCGATCTTCCCGCCGAACTTCTCGGCCTGCTGCTGCATGCGCATGGCGAGTTCCATCCCCGCGATCGGTTCCGGGAAGCCGGGGTAGTTCTCGACCTCCTCGGTCTGGGCGATCTGGCCGCCGGGCAGGCCCTTCTCCAGGATCAGGGTGCTCAGGCTGGCGCGGCCGGTGTAGATCGCGGCGGTGAGTCCGGCGGGGCCACCGCCGACGATCACCACGTCGTATTTCTGGATTTCGGTGGAAGCACTGGTCATGGCTCAAGCGTAGCACCGGGCACGTTTTCGGATGGTCAGCGGGGCACACTTTACTTTGTAAAGCATCAGCCCACCCTTGCCTGCTTATTGAGAATGAATTATCATTCTCAGGCCATGACCGCCTCCCTTCCTGCTGCGTCCGTTCCCATCACCGTCCTGTGCGGTTTCCTGGGCGCGGGCAAGACCACGCTCCTGAATCACCTGCTCTCCCAGACCGGGGGCCGGCGCACCGCCGTGATCGTCAACGAGTTCGGAGCGGTGAACATCGACGCCTCGCTGATCGTGAAGACCGATGAACACATCACCGAACTGTCCAACGGCTGCATCTGCTGCACCCTGCGCGGCGACCTGCTGCACGCCGTGGACGAGCTGCTCGCCACCCGCGACCTGGACGCCATCCTGATCGAGAGCACCGGGATCGGGGAACCGCTGCCCATCGCGCAGAGCTTCTGCCTGACCCCCGAGGAACTGGAGATCACGGCAGAACCCGGCCAGCCCGCCATTCCGGATCTGATCGGCCGGGTGCACGTGGACGCCATGATCACGGTGGTGGACAGCGCCCAGTTCTTCGAGCTGTGGAACCGTCAGGACAGCATCCCCGGCGACGACCTGGAGCGCGGCTTCGGGGAGCTGCTGGCCGAGCAGCTGGAGTTCGCGGACATCGTGGTGCTGAACAAGACCGACCTGGCGACCCCCGACGACGTGCAGCGCCTGCGCGAGCTGGTTGGGATCACCAACCCCCGGGCGCGGGTGCTGGAGGCCGTGCGGGGCACGCTGCCCGCCGAGGAACTGCTCGGCGTGGGCCTGTTCGACCCGGAGGCCAGCATGCAGCTCGACGCGTGGATGGCCGAACTGGGCAAGGAACACACGCCGGAATCCGAGACCTACGGCCTGGGCACCGTCGTGTACCGCAGCGACGTGCCCTTCGACCCGGAGCGCTTCCAGCACGCGCTGTGCCAGGGACTGCCGCGCAACGTGATCCGCAGCAAGGGCTGGGTCAACCTGGGCGACGGCATGGCCACCCTGTGGAACCACACCGGGCGGCAGCTCGCGCTGGAGCAGGCGGGCACGTGGCACGACCCGGCACAGGCCCACAGCGAGATCGTGTTCATCGGCCACGGGCTCGACCCGGTCGCGCTGCACCACCTGCTCGACAGCGCGGTGGCCGCGCCGGCGGGGGCACGGTGAGCCGCACGTGCTACCTGACCGGCAAGGGCGGCCACGTGGTGAACCGCGTGACCCGCCGGGGCCGGGCCCGCGCCCAGGGCGGGGTGGGCCGCAAGGTCACGGGCATCAGCGCCCGCACCCAGCACGCCAACCTCCAGAAGAAGACCATCCGCGAGCACGGGCAGCTGCGGCGCGTGTGGCTGAGCACGAACGCCCTGCGCACCCTGGCGCGGGGAGGCTTTCCGGGCGTGGAACTGGCATAGTCCGCCGCCCGCACGCCCGGCTCACCCGACCATCGTCCCCATCCCTGCACGGAGTCCACCCATGACCACCACCTACCTGTCCAGCCTCGTGATCCTCGCCGGCGCGTCCGTCGCCCACGCCGCGCCCCTGCCGGTGAGCGCCACCACCTCGATCGTGGCCGACTTCGTGAAGAATGTCGGCGGCCAGCGCGTGACCGTGAACACCATCATCCCGGCCGGGGCCGACTCGCACACCTTCCAGCCCACCACCCGCGTGATCCGGGGGCTGGCGGGCAGCCGCGTGCTGTTCCTGAACGGGGCCAACCTGGAACCGTGGCTGCCGAAGGTGCAGGCCGCGAACCCCGGCGTGAAGGCCGTGACCGTGACTGCCGGCCTGACGCTGCGCCCCGCGCCCGGCGAGACCGGCAGCGGCGGCCCCCGCGACCCGCACGCGTGGTGGGATCCGACCCTGGCGGCCGGGTATGTCCGCACCATCCAGGCTGCCCTGAGCGCCGCCGACCCGGCTGGGAAGGCCACCTACGCGCAGAACGCTGCCGCGTACCTGAAACAGCTCGCCGGCGTGGACGCGTGGGCACAGACGCAGTTCTCCACGCTGAAGCCCGCGCAGAAGAAGATCGTCACGAATCACGATGCGCTGGCGTACTTTGCCGCGCACTACGGCCTGACCCTGACCGGCACGGTGCTGCCGGGCCTGGGCACCGAACGCGAGCCCAGCGCCCGCGAACTGGCGGCGCTGATCCAGAACGTGAAGAAGAGCGGCACCCGCGTGATCTTCACCGAGGACACCGTGAACGACCGTCTGGCCCGCACCCTGGCGACCGAGACCGGCGCGAAGGTGGCCCCGCCGCTGTACACGGACGCGCTGGGGCCAAAGGGCAGCAGCGGCGACACCTTCCTGAAGGCGCTGAGGGCGAATGTCGAGATCATGGTGAAGGCTCTGAAGTGAGCGGCGTGTCCGGAGGCTCAGCGCCGCCACAGGTACGGCGTGGTCGTCGTGACGGGCACCAGGCCGCTGCGCTCCAGGATGGGCCGGGACATGGCCGTGCAGTCGCTGTGCAGGTAGCGCACGCCGCGAGAGACGGCCGACTGCGCACGGGCGGCGGCCAGCGCACGGTAGATGCCCCGGCCGCGCCACGCCTCCAGGGTGCCGCCCCCCCACAGGCCCGCGAACTCGCTGCCCGGAACGACCTCCAGCCGGCCCGCGCACACGACCTCGCCGCCCGCCTCCGCGATCCACAGCTCGGTCGAGTCGGGACGGCGCTCCAGACCACGCAGCAGGATCTCCAGGCCGATCGAACCCCCGAAGATCACGTCCTGTGCGGCAGCCATGCGCCGCATGTCGGGCAGGGGGTCGAACTGGTCGTCGATGCGGCGCACCGTCACACCGTCCGGCAGGGGTGTACGCCGGGCCAGCGCCGACGCCGCCCCGACCATCACGGTCTCGACCTCGGCCGGCATCAGACCGTGCGCGATCAGGCGCTCCGGGAGGTCGGCCGGCGCGTCGTGGCCGCGTGTCTTCCACTCGAAGGTGTCGATCTGGGGCTGCGCGCCGTAGTGCGCCACAGTCCGCGCGATCACGGCGTCCAGCGCCGCGCCCTCCAGGCCGCCCAGGTCGCGGTAGGTCACGAACCCCCGGTTCCCGAACACGCCCCTCAGCAGCGGGCCGTCGCGGCTCACGCTGTCGGCGGCCGTCATCTCGGCGTCCTCGCGCAGCTGGGCGTCGTAGGCAGCGAGCAGGCGGGCGGGATCGGACTCGGGCGGCACGCTGGACATGGCCGCAGCGTACGCCTCCGGCCCGGCTCTCCAGGGCGTATCCTGCCCTGATGCTCGGCGTGAACCACCTGACCGTCGCCTACGGCCCACAGATCGCGCTGGAAGATGCCACCGTGCGCTTCGAGGCGGGGCAGTTCAGCGCCATCATCGGGCCGAACGGGGCGGGCAAGAGCACGCTGCTGCGCACGCTGGTCGGTCTGCTGCCGGATCACGCGGGGGCCGTGCAGTTCGACCCTGGCCACACCGCCCGGGGCTGCATCTCCTACGTGCCGCAGCAGCAGACGCTGGACTGGGGCTTCCCCGTGACGGTATGGGACGTCGCCATGATGGGCCGCACCGGCCGCCTGGGCTGGCTGCGCTTTCCGGGCCGCAAGGACCGCGAGATCGTCGAGGGGGCCCTGAAGGAGACCGGCGTGTATGACCTGCGCCACCGGCACATCGGGGCGCTGTCGGGCGGGCAGCGCCAGCGGGTGCTGCTGGCCCGCATGCTGGCCCGGCGCGGGCACCTGCTGCTGCTCGACGAGCCCCTGACCGGCGTGGACGCCGCCACCCAGGAGAGCCTGATGGCCCTGCTGCGCGCCGAGGCCGACCGGGGCCGGGCGGTCGTGATGGTCACCCACGACCTGGAACAGGCCCGGCGCTGGTGCGACCACCTCGTGCTGATCAACCGCCGGATCGTCGCCAGCGGCACTCCGGACGAGGTCTACACACCGCAGAACATCGAGCGGACGTTCAGTTCGAGCCACCTGGGGCACATGCATGCCGAGGCCTAGGCCACTGGACGAGCGCCGCAGACCGGGCACAGCGGGCCGACCTCACCCCTCCACGGAACGTCCATGCACGTCCTGACCGATCCCCTCCAGTTCGACTTCTTCGTCCGGGCACTGGTCGCGGTCGTGGTGGTCAGCGTGCTGTGTGCGCTGATCGGCGCATGGGTGGTGCTGCGCGGGCTGAGCTACATCGGGGACGCCATGAGCCACGCGGTCTTTCCGGGCATCGTCGCGGCGTTCCTGACGAAGGGGAACCTGCTGGTGGGGGCCATGGTCGCCGCCGTGCTGACAGCGCTGGGCATCGGGGCCATCGGAGGGAGGGGGGGCCTCAAGCAGGACAGCGCCATCGGGATCGTGTTCGTGGGGATGTTCTCGCTCGGGATCGTGCTCCTGTCGCGGGCGCCGACCTTCACCACGGATCTCAGCTCGTTCCTGATCGGCAATCCGCTGGGGGTCAGCGCGGCCGACCTGTGGGGCGCCCTGGGCGTGACCGTGGTCGTGGGCGGCCTGCTGACCGCCATCCAGAAGGAACTGCTGCTGGCGTCCTTCGACCCGACCGAGGCGCGGGCGGTGGGCCTGCCGGTGCGCCGCCTGAACAACCTGCTGCTGGTGCTGATCGGGCTGGTCGTCGTGCTCACCGTGCAGCTGGTGGGCACGACCCTGAGCGTGAGCCTGCTGATCACATCGAGCGCCGCTGCCCGCCTGCTGGCCCGCAGCCTGAAGAAGATGATCCTGCTCGCCGCCGTGCTGGGCAGCGCAGGCGGGGTCGCCGGGCTGTACCTGAGCTATTACCTCGACACCGCGCCGGGGGCGACCATCGTGCTCGTGAACACGGCGGTGTTCCTGCTCGCCCTGCTGCTGCGGCGGCGGGACGCCTAGGCCAGCTCCAGCGCCTGCACGACCACCTCGACCTCCTTGGCCACCGGACGGGCGATATCGACCACGATGGCGTCAGTGGGGGCTTCCAGTGCCGCGAACTGCGAGTCCAGCAGGCTGGGCGGCATGAAATGCTCGCGCGCCCGCATCCGCGCCTCGATCAGGTCGCGGGAACCGTGGACATGCACGAGCCGCACGCCGTCCAGATCGCCACGCAGGGTCGCACGGTAGCGTTCCTTCAGGGCCGAGCACGCCAGCACCAGTGGCCGGTTCTCGGCCACGTGCCGCGCCAGGACGCCGTGCAGGGTCGCCAGCCACGGGGCCCGGTCGGCGTCGGTCAGGGGCTCGCCACGCGCCATCTTCTGCACGTTGGCCTCGGGGTGGAAGTCGTCGGCGTCGGCGAAATTCCAGCCCAGCCGCGCCGCCAGCGCGATACCCAGCGTGGTCTTCCCGCTGCCCGAGACGCCCATGACGATGACCGACGTGGTGGATGACATGCCACCGGAGCATACCCGCGTCTGTCCGCCGACTGGCCTATTCAGTCGCTGCAGGCTTATCCTGCACCCAGCCCCAGGTTCCCTGGCGTTCCCCTGCCGCCCATTCAAAGGACTCCTGCCTCTTGCGCCTGTAACCCCTGCATCCACGGTCTGAAGTCGCCGCCCGCCCCGCGTGGAGTGGCCTGATCTGCAGGGAGTTGCACATGTTGATAGAGCTGAGGAAGGTCGCCCGGACGTACGGCGACGTGGTGGTCGTCGAGGATGTCGATCTGGCGGTCGGCCCCGGTGCCCGGCTGGCGCTGGTGGGCGCGAACGGCAGCGGCAAGAGCACCCTGCTGCGTAGCATGGCCGGTCTGGACGCGCCGGACGGGGGCACTGCCGTGATCACGGGCCGCGTGGCGCTGCTCGCCCAGCAGGAGGATGCCGGCACCGGCACGCTGCAGGGCGCCGTGACGCCACCGGAACTGCGGGAGGCCCAGCGGGCCTTCGAGGTGGCCTCGGCCGCACTGGGTGAGGGCACGGACGCGGCCCTGCTCGCCTTCGCAGAGGCCGAGGAGACCTACCGGCTGGCCGGCGGCTACGACTTCGCGGCCCGGGCGGCGGGGGTGCTCTCGGGCCTGGGCCTGGATGACGGGGCGGACGCGGCGCGGCTCTCGGGCGGGCAGGCGCGGCGGGCGCTGCTGGCCCGGCTGCTGCTCTCCCCTGCCGACGTCTACCTGCTGGACGAACCCACCAACCACCTGGACGTGGACGGCGCACGGTGGCTGGAAGGGTGGATCGCCTCCAGCGCCGCCGCCTTCGTCCTGGCCAGCCACGACCGCGCCTTTCTGGACGCCGTGGCGACGCAGACCGCCGAACTGGAACGCGGGCGGCTGACCGTGTATCCCGGCCCCTACTCGGAGGCGATGGCCCTGAAGGCCGTGCTGCGCGAGGCCCAGGAGCGCGACCACGACGCCTACCGGCGCCGGCGGGCCGCGCTGGACGAGGAGCGTGCCCGCCGGGCCAGCAAGGCGCGCAGCGCCGGGCAGTACAACCACAGACGCGCCAGCGACGGTGACAAGCTGCTCGCCAAGGGCAAGGCCCAGAACGCCCAGGGCGTGAACGCCTCGGCGGCGCGGCGGCTGGAACGGCAGATCGAGCGGCTGGACGACCACGCCACCGCCAAGCCCTTCGACGACCGCCGCATCCTGCGCATCGATCTCCAGGCCACCCCGCCCGGCCCGGCCGAGGTGCTGACGGTGCGCGACCTGAGCGTGTGCCGCGACGGCCGCCCGGTGCTGGGGGGCATGACCCTGCACGTCCGGCGCGGCGAGAAGGTCGCGCTGACCGGCCCGAACGGGGGCGGCAAGAGCACGCTGCTGGGGGCCCTCCTGGGCACGCTGCCCCACGGCGGAGAGGTGCGGTGGGGCGTGGGGCTCACCCACTATGTCGCCGGACAGCACGGCGAGGAACTGACCGGCCTGGAGACCGTGGGGGACGCCCTGCTGGATGCCAACGCGCTCCTGACCCCACACCAGCTCCACGAGGTCGCCGCGCAGCTGTGGCTCCCCGGCCCGGCCTCCCTGCTCACCAGCCTGTCGGGCGGGCAGCGCACCCGCCTGAGCCTCGCCCGCTTGAGCGTGACGCGGGCGCAGCTGCTCGTGCTGGACGAACCCACCAACCACCTGGACATCCGCATGATCGAGGCGCTGGAGGCCGTGCTTCTGGCCTTCCCCGGCACGGTGCTGTTCGCCAGCCACGACCGCACGCTGGTACAGAGGGTGGCGACGCGGGTGTGGCGCGTGGGCGCGGGCGGGGTGGCGGAGGACGGGTGAGCATGTGTGCCCAGCGCACTATGACGACGCTTCAGTTCAGCCCCTTCCCAGCCCTCTGCAAGCAGCTCTACGAGTTCCCACTCAAGACGCCTGATGTGAAATGCGAATGGCAAGCATCAGCATGAGACGGATAGTGAGCGTCCAGAACGAGGCCGGGCGCTGCCCGTCACCCCCCTCCCAGCCTCTCGCGGTGCGAGCTGTCCCAGTCCCCCACAAGGGGGGAGGGGCTAAAATCTGACGTCCTGGCCACCATCTATCGCAATGCACATCAAGGGTTCAAGGGGAAGGAGCTATAAACCGAAGCCCCCACCCTGCCCCCAACCGAATGCCGTCGTGCGCGAAGCGCGCGGGCGCTGACGGCGTGAACGCACGAGGCAGGTACGTCACCTCCACAGCTCCGAGAACACGCCCAGCTGCGCAGTCCAACACGCACTTTGCCGAGCGCAGCGCTTCGCTCCCCCTATCCCCGGTGGGGACAGGGGGTTGGGGAGCCCGCCGCAGGCGCACACCTTCCGCCCAGCCCGCACACCACTCCACCGTCACGCCACCGTCAGCAGCACCTTCCCGTCCACCATTCCCGACTCGACCAGTTCATGTGCCCGCGCCGCCTCGGCCAGGGGCACACGGGCACCGATGTTCACGCGCACGTCGCCGTTCCTGACATATTCCAGGGCCTCCAGCGTGGTCTGCCGGGCCTGTTCGGGGCGGTGCTGGCGCAGGGTGCCGTTGCTGTAGCCGATCACGGCGCGGCACTCGCGGTGCAGGGGCGCGGTGGGAATCCGGCCAGGCCGACCGCTGGCGTGCCCATACGTGACGAGCCGTCCGAAGCGCGCGAGGACGCCTGCGCCCTTCTCGGCCGTGTCGCCGCCGATAGAGTCGAGAATGACGTCCACGCCCTGCCCCCCGGTGATCTCCGTGACGCGTTCGGCGAAGTCCTCGGTGTGGCGCTGGATCACGTCATCCACACCCAGGCCCTCGATGAAGGCGGCGCGGGAATCGGAGCCGACCACGCCGATGATCCGGCCCGCCCCCAGCGCGCGGGCGTACTGCACGGCGAGGTGCCCGACCCCGCCCCCGGCGGCGTGGATCAGCACCGACTCGCCCCGGTGCAGGTCGGCGGCGCTGATCAGGATGCCGTACGCGGTGGCGAGCATGGTCAGCGCGGCGGCCTGATCGTCGGGCACACTGTCGGGGAGCGGAACACACAACACGGCGCTGGCCACGACATGCGTGGCGTAGCCGCCGTCCGCCGGATAGCACGCGACCCGCCCGCCGACATCCAGGCCGGACACGCCCTCGCCCAGCGCCTCCACGACGCCCACGGCATCGAGCCCCGGCGTGAAGGGTGGCTGCCGCGTGCCGTACCTCCCCTGCCGCGCGAGCAGGTCGGCGTAGTTCACGCCGCCCACGGTGACGCGCACGCGCACCTGACCGGGGCCGGGCTGCGGCAGGGAGCGCGGCTCCCAGTGCAGGACGTCGGGGCCGCCGAAGTCGTGGACGATGATGGCCTGGCTCGCGGATTCAGGGCTCATGCCCTCCAGTGGACACGAAAAACCGCCCCCGATGTGGGAGCGGTCTTGAGCGTCCGGTGCGCCTGCGAGCGCAGGCCCGCCACCGGATTGGGACTCAGTAGAACTTGGTGATGCGCTCGACGCTGTGGCGGTGGTGGGGGAAGCCTTCCTCGGCGCGCTTGCCGATGGGCAGCAGGCCCGCGAACTGGACGTGCTCGGGCAGGCCCAGCAGTTCCTTCACGGCCTGGGGGTTGAAGCCCAGCATGGGCACGGTGTCGTAGCCCTTGCCGCGGGCGGCGAGCATCAGGAAGCCGAAGGCGATGTTCGCCTGCGACAGGCCCCACTGGCCGCGCTGGGCGACGTCCTGAGCGCCGAAAGCTCCTTCGAAGGTCTTGCGGGCACCGGTGCGGCCTTCCTCACCCATGCCGGGGTGGGCGGTCTCCTCGACGGTGTTCAGGGTGTCTTCCATGTCGGAGTACACGACGATCACGGCGGGAGCGCTGGTGATCTGGCCCTGGCCGTAGGCGGCGGCCTTCAGCTGCTCCTTGATCTCGGGGCTCTGCACCACCGCGAAGCGCCACGTCTGGGCGTTCCACGCGCTGGGGGCCAGGCTGGCAAGACGCAGGATCTCGTGCAGGTCGTCCTGGTTCATGGGTTCCTGGACGTACTTGCGGATGCTGCGGCGGGTCTCGATGGCCTCGGTGATGGTCAGGGTGTCGGTGGTGGGGCGGGTCTCGGTGAAGGTCGTCATACCCGGCACCATAAACCCACTGCTTTACAAAGTCAAGTGATGTGACTTTGGCTGCACTTTGTATCGCGTTCAGGTGTATGATTCTGCCATGAGCACTGAACACACTGGATTCTGCCCGGTCTACCGGGCGATCGGGGTGTTGCAGGAGAAGTGGGTGCTGCACATCGTGCGCTCTCTGCTGGACGGCGAAAAAGGCTTCAACGAACTGGCCCGAGCCGTCGGCGGGTGCAACAGCGCCACCCTGACGCAACGCCTGGAACACCTGGAGCAGCTGAACATCATCAGCAAGCGAACCGAGGACAGCCACGGCAAGCTCGCCCGCAGCGTGTACTCGCTGACCCACGCCGGCCGCCAGCTCCAGTCGGTCATTGACGCGATCGACGCGTGGGGCCGCGACCACCTCCAGCGCCCGGTACCCGAAGCCCAGAGCGCGTAACCGTCCCCTCACCCGGCCTCCCGTGCCGGGTCTCTTCCTCTCCCGCCGTGGCACACTGCCGGGATGGTTGCCGTCCTGATCTTCATCGTGCTGCCACTCGTCCTGATCGTGGTGGCGTGGCGCATGAAGCCCCTCGTCCCGCGCGACGGGCGGCCCGGTGACGCCGTCGGTGGTTCGCTGGTCGCGGGGGGCATGTTCGGATCGCACGGCCTGGAACCCGATCCGGTCAGCGTGCCCGAGGACACCGACGCGGTTCGCTTCGACCTGTCGGACGTGAAGGCCCGTGAATGAAGGGGGGATGACACCCCAAAGGTCACCCCATACGCTTGGCACATGAGCCTCAAGGACAGCTTCACGAAAGAAGAGTGGTTCCGCGTCATGACCGGCCCCGGCCGGGCAGGTGCCGCCGTCGTGGCCGCCAGCCCCAGCGGCCTGACCGGCCTGCTGGCCGAGGCCCAGGCCATCGCCGCCAGCATCCGGGAGAGTGTGAGCCGGGAGGGCCGCACCCCCCTGATGGAGGCCATGGCCGCCGACCTGCTGGGCACTGGCCCCAGCCGCGACGAGATCCGCGAGATGCAGGACGACCGCGCGAAGAACATGCAGGAGGCGGTCGAGCAGAACGTACAGGCCGTGCGCCAGGCCGTGTGGCTCGTCTCGGCCAAGGCCAGCCCCGAGGATTCCCGCGCGTATCAGGACATGCTGATGCAGGTGGCCGAGCGCACGTCGCAGGCCGCCAAGGAAGGCGGCTTCCTGGGCATCGGCGGCGAACAGGTCAACGAGAAGGAACGCGACGTGCTGGCCGAACTCCAGAGCGTCATCCGGGGCACCGTGACCATCCCTGAACCGGCCGCGCTGGTCAATCCTGGGCCGGACGGCAGCGGCAACAGCAACTGACGCAGTGCACCTGACAACACCTGGTACAGACCCCAGGTGAGTCGACCACGCGGGCGGACGAGGCGAGGACGAACGCCACGCGGGCCCGGAGCGGCGAATGCACCTGCCGGACGTGGCACGGCAGGCCCGGGCAGCGCGTCAGTCCCGTATGACCTCACCACCGGGCGCGACAATGGTGCATGACCACCGAGCTGCCTGTCCGCTTTATCCACGCCCCGGATCTGGGCCGCCCCGCCGGGTACTCCCACGCGGCCGAGGTCAGGGGCGGACGTACCGTGTACATCTCCGGGCAGATCGCGCTGGACAACCATGGGAACGTGGTCGGCGCAGATGACTTCGAGGCGCAGGCACGGCAGGTGTTCCGGAACCTGGGGCACGTACTTGCGGCGGCAGGCCTGGACTTCGGCGCGGTCGTGAAGCTGACCATCTTCCTGACGGACATGCAGGACATTGCCGCGTTTCGCCGGGTGCGCGACGAGTTCGTGAACACGGCCGCGCCGCCCGCGAGCAGCGCCGTGCAGGTCGCGGGCCTCGTGCGTCCGGAATTGTGGGTCGAGGTCGAGGCCATCGCCGTGGGCCCGTGAACGGGCGGTATGCTGGACGCAGTGCGGGGGCGACTGGCGCTGAACGTGGGCTGACCACGGGGGAGCCTCCGGAATCTTCTTCGTGATCGCGCGCCTGGGTCGGACACTGCTTCCTGTGTGGAGCGGGCGTCCGCTGCACCGGAGGACACACATGGCGAGACGGGCACTCATTTCCGTGAGCGACAAGACCGGCGTGATCGAGTTCGCGCGGCAACTCGAACAGCGCGGCTGGGAGATCCTCAGCACCGGCGGCACCTACGCCTCGATCACCGGCGCGGGTGTGGCGGCGCGGCAGGTGAGCGACGTGACCGGCTTCCCCGAGATGCTGGACGGCCGCGTGAAGACGCTGCACCCGGCGGTTCACGGCGGCATCCTGGCCCGGCGGGACGACGACCACCTGGGGCAGCTCGACCAGCACGGGATCGGCACGATCGATCTGGTGTGCGTGAACCTCTACCCCTTCCGCGAGACGGTCGCGCGGGGGGCGCCGTTTGACGAGGTCGTCGAGAACATCGACATCGGCGGCCCGGCCATGATCCGCTCGGCAGCGAAGAACCACAGCGGCGTGCTGGTGCTCGTCGATCCCGCCGACTACCCGCTGGCCCTGCAGGACGAGGTCGCCCCGGCCGACCGGCAGCGGCTGGCGGCCAAGGCGTACCGCCACACCAGCGAATACGACGCGGCCATCACGGCGTATCTGGAGGGCGCGTCTGATGAGCTGCCGACCACGCTGCCCCAGACCCTGACGCTGAATCTGGACAAGGCCGCCGAGGTGCGCTACGGCGAGAACCCGCACCAGCCGGGCGCGATCTACCGCCTGGGGAGTGCCAGCGGGCCGGTCATCGATGCGCGGGTGGTGGCGGGCAAGCCCATGAGCTTCAACAACTTCACCGACGCCGACGCCGCGTGGACGCTGTGCCAGGAACTGTCGGCACAGGAGGCGGCGGTGCCGGAGCACGCGGCGGTGTGCGTGGCCGTCAAGCACGCCAACCCCTGCGGCGTGGCGCTGGCCGCCGACGTGAAGACCGCGTGGGAACGCGCCCGCGACGCCGACACCCTGAGCGTGTTCGGCGGCGTGGTCGCCGTGAACCGGCCTGTCGATCTGGCCGCGGCGCAGAGCATGCGCGGCACCTTCCTGGAAGTGCTGATCGCCCCGGACGTGAGCACCGAGGCCATCGCGTGGTTCGCGGAAAAGAAGCCGGATCTGCGCGTGCTGATCGCCGGGCCGCAGCAGCATGTGAGCGTGCTCGACGTCCGCCCCCTGACCGGCGGCTTCGCCGTACAGGAGAAGGATTCCCGGCCGTGGGACGACCTGTGCCCCGAGACCGTCACCACCCGCGAGCCGACCGAGCAGGAGTGGCTGGATCTCCGCTTCGCGTGGGCGACGGTCAAGCACGCCCGCAGCAACGCCGTGGTGATCGCGAAACGTGGCGTGACCGTGGGCCTGGGCGCGGGCGCGGTCTCGCGCATCTGGGCCGCGGAACGCGCCGTGGCGAACGCGGGCGAGAGCGCGCAGGGGGCAGTGCTGGCCAGTGAAGCCTTCTTCCCCTTCGACGACGTGGTGCGTCTCGCCGCCCGCTCAGGCGTGACGGCCATCCTGCAACCCGGCGGGGCCAAGCGCGACCCCGAAGTGATCGCCGCGTGCAACGAGCTGGGCATCAGCATGGTGTTCACGGGCTCGCGGCACTTCAAGCACTGATGCAGAGGGCAGACGGCGGACTTGCAAAGCCGCGAAGCGGAGGGAAGAGTGCAGAACCGCACAGTCTGACCGGCAAGCACCTGGCCGAGGACGTCATGGCAGGCGTCCGGGCCGCGCTGGGCGAATGGGAGGCGGCCGAGGCGTTCCGGCCACATCTGGTCAGTGTGCTGGCCTCGGCTGATCCGGCGTCGGCGGTGTATGTGGAGGCCAAGGCTCGGCGGGCCCGCAAGCTGGGCGTGGCCTTCAGCGTGCGTAACCTGGGCGCGGCGGCCACACAGGACGACCTGCACGCTGCGCTGGACGGGCTGTCGCGGGACGATTCGGTACACGGCATCATGCTGGAACTGCCGCTGGCCCCCGGCCTGGATGCCGACGAGGCCCTGCTGCACGTCGCCCACCGCAAGGACGTGGAGGGCCTGACGCCCGGCAACCTCGCGCTGATCGCGGCGGGGCGGGAGCCGGAGGCGCTGCTGCCGCCCACGCCACGGAGCGTGCGGTTCCTGCTGCGCTCGGTGCTGGGCGACGACCTGCGCGGGCGGCGGGTGGCCGTGGTCGGGCCGGGGCGCACGGTGGGCCGGCCTCTGACCTTCATGCTGAACAACCGGGGGGTGACCGTGACCGTGTGCAACGAGCACACCCGCGACCTGGGCAGCGTGCTGGCCGGGGTGGACGCCGTGGTCGTCGCCGTCGGCCGGGCGGGTCTGCTGCGGCCGGAGCACGTGCAGCCGCACCATGTCGTCATCGACGCCGGGATCAACGTGAAAGAGGGTAGCGGGGTCGAGGGGGACGCCGCGCCGGGGCTGCCGGTGCGGGCACAGTCGCCCGTGCCCGGTGGCGTGGGGCCGCTGACCAGCGCCCTGATGTACCAGAACCTCGTGCGGGCGGTGCGGCTCCAGCGCGGAGAACCGGTCGAGTAGGGCTGCGGCCCGTCAGTCGCCGTTCACGGCCTGGATCGGCTCGACCGGTTCCAGGTGGCGGGCGGTCTTGTCCCACGTGCGCCGGCCCGTGAAGTGGTTCCAGTACGCCAGGGGCAGCGCCAGCGACAGCGCAAAGCCGTACAGCGGCTGACTGACCAGGGTGAACAGCACCGCCCCCAGCCCCCGGCCCCGGTGGTAGCGCAGCACCCACTGCCACTGCAGGCCGATGTTCACCACCGCGATGGTGAGGCTGAGCGCCGGACTCAGGATGATGCCGCGTGTGTCGAGCAGCCAGCGCAGCGGCTGGGTGAGCAGACACAGGATGATGACCGCGTTCAGCCACGGGGCCAGGATGGCGTAGCTCAGATCCAGTCTGGCCCCCAGCGCGACCCGGCCTGACCACAGCCCCGGCAGGTAGGGCAGGCACTGCATGGTGCCCTGGGCCCAGCGGGCCCGCTGCCGCAGGAAGCGGCGCAGGCTCGGCAGCCCCTGCTGGGTCACGGCCGCCTCCAGAAAGACCATGCGGTGGCGTGGAGCGTCCAGGCGCATCGCCAGCCCGCTCGCGAAGTCCTCGGCCAGACAGTCCGGCCACGCGGCGGCGCCCTGGGTGATCTGGTCGTGCAGATACGAGGCCCGCATGAACTGCCCGTTGCCGCACAGGCCCACCGAGCGCCAGCGGTGGCGCAGGCGCTGCACCGAACGGATCACGAAGAATTCCAGATCCTGCTGCCGCTCCAGCACGCGGCCGATCACGAGACCCACGCCTCGGCGGGCCCCGGACGGGCGGATGATCACGCGGGCCTGGGCACCGGCCACCAGGGGGTCGTCCATCGCCGCCCGCGCCTCGTCCAGCAGCTCCGGTGTGATCCGGCCGTCCGCATCCACGACCACCACGATCTCGCGGGTCAGGTCACGGCCGGCGGCCTGCAGATCGCCGAGCAGGGAACGGGCGGCCCAGTTCAGCGCCTGCCCCTTGCCCTGCCGTGCGTGGGGGGAAAAGCGCCGCAGCAGCGTGATGGAGGCGTCATGATCGCTCAGCGCGCGGACGACCGCCGCTGTGTCGTCGTCGCTGCCGTCGTCGATCACGGCGATGTGGGCATCCGGGGCCAGCGACCGCAGGGTGGCAACGGTCGCGCCGATCACCCGGCCCTCGTTCAGGGCGGGAATCAGGAAAGTGAAGTGCAGGGCCTCGCCCGGCCGGTCTGGCACGGATCCGCGCCGGATGGCGGGCATCACGGCCGCGAGCACGGTCTGCACGAAGGACATGGCCAGCAGGGTCAGGCCGGCCAGGTCGAAGAACATCAGCATGATTCGTAGCGCATCCCTCAAGGTTCACCCCGGCCGGTGCCGGATCGGCCGCGCGGTACCATCCGCCCCGCCCGCTCCCGCTGCCGTCCACCCTAGCGAACAGGCCATGAGAAGCACGGCGGAACACCAGCGACCCAGATACCGCACTCAGACGCCCTAAAGTTAGGGCGTGCCCACCCCCGCCGTCCTGAATGTCGCCTTCATCACCGACGCTCCGCGGGTGGCTGGCAGCGAGGTCTGGCTGCTCGATGTCCTGCCCCGCCTGAAGTCACACGGCGTGTCACCCCACGTGTACCTGAACCGCGCCGCGCCGCTGGATGGCCTCGTGCAGCGGCTCACGGAAGCGGGGGTGCCGGTCACGCGCTACGACGGTCTGGGCACCCTGCCCGACCTGACACGCGGAGCCGACGTGCGGGCCGTGCAGGTCTGGGAACCGGCCACCTACGCGGCGCTGCTGCCCGGGCTGGCCGCGCCCCGCGTCGTGGTCGTCCACGACCAGCTGGAGTACCACTACCCGGCGGGCCTGAACCACGTGTACCGCGCCGTGTACCGCCGCACCAAGGCCGCGCCGCAGCGCACGGCCGAGCAGGTCGTGACGGTCTCGGCGTGGGGGCAGGCATTCATGCACCGGGCCTTCGGCCTGCCCCGCGTGGACAGTGTCCGCAACGGGGTGGACACCGACCGCTTCCGGCCCGCACCGCCCGCCGAGCGCACGGCCCTGCGCCACGGCCTGGAGTTCACGCGCTTCACGGTGCTGGTACCGGGGCGCTTCGCTCCCGAGAAAAATCAGCTGGCGGCCGTCCTGGCGGCGCGTCGGGCACCGGGGCTGGACTTCGTGTTTGCCGGCGACATGGACTCCGGGGTGGGCACGCTGGCGCGGGGGCTGGCGCGGACACTGAAGCTGGGCAATGTCCGCTTCCTGGGCCGCCGCTGGGACATGCCGGAGCTGTACCGCGCTGCCGACGCGCTGCTCCAGCCGACCCTGGCTGAGAACCAGTCGCTGGTCACGCTGGAGGCGATGGCCTCGGGCCTGCCGGTGGTCACCACGCCCATCCCGGCCCAGGCCGAACTGATCGAGGACGGCGTGACCGGCCTGCTCGTGCCTCCGCAGCCCGGACTGCTGGCGTGGGCGCTGCGGGCGCTGGCGGCGCATCCCGAGAAGGCGCAGGCGCTGGGACTGGCCGCCCGTGAGCACGTGGCGCGAACCCATACCCCGGGCGGCACGGCGGCGCAGGTGGCGCGGCTGCTGCGGGACGTGGCCGGACGCTGAGACCCCGCGCGGCCCGTATCCTGTTCCTCATGTCTGTCGTGACCCGCATTGCCCCCAGCCCCACCGGCGACCCGCACGTGGGCACCGCGTACATCGGGCTGTTCAACTCCACCCTGGCCCGCCAGTCGGGCGGCACCTTCATCCTGCGGATCGAGGACACGGACCGGGGCCGCTACGTGGCGGACAGCGAGACGCGCATCTTCCGCATGATGCAGTGGCTGGGCCTGACGCCGGATCAGTCGCCCCTCCAGGGTGGCCCGAACGGCCCGTACCGGCAGTCCGAGCGGTTCGACCTCTACGGCGACTATGCGCGGCAGCTCGTGGCGTCGGGACACGCCTACTACGCCTTCGAGACGCCGGAGGAGCTGACCACCCTGCGCGAGGCGGCCCAGGCGGGCGGCCACGTGATCCACGTGCCCAGCCGCGACCTCGACCCGCAGGCAGCGCAGGCTCGGGTCGACGCGGGCGAGGCCGCCGTGATCCGCCTGAAGGTGCCGCGTGACGGCGAGACGGTCGTGAACGACACCCTGCGCGATCCCATCCACTTCCAGAACCGCGAGATCGACGACAAGGTACTCCTGAAGGCCGACGGTTTCCCCACGTACCACCTCGCGAACGTGGTCGACGACCGCCTGATGGGCGTGACCCACGTGGTGCGGGCCGAGGAGTGGATCACCTCCACCCCCATCCACATCCTGCTGTACCGCGCCTTTTCGTGGCCGGAGCCGGTGTGGGCGCACATGCCGCTGCTGCGCAACGCCGACAAGTCCAAGATCAGCAAGCGCAAGAATCCCACCAGCGTCGAGTGGTACCAGCAGCAGGGCTTCCTGCCCGAGGCGATGCTGAACTTCCTGGCGACCATGGGCTGGACGCACCCGGACGGCCGCGAGCTCTTCGACCTGGCCGAATTTGAGCGCGTGTTCCGGCTGGAGGACGTGACCCTGGGCGGCCCGGTCTTCAGCCTCGACAAGCTGCGCTGGTACAACGGCAAGTACCTGCGCGAGGTGCTGAGCGAGGACGACGTGGCCCGCCGCCTGCACGCCTTCCTGCAGGGTCAGAAATCGGAACTGCCGCTTGACGACTACTTCCGTGCCGTGACGCGACTGATGACGCCGCGCATGGAGGTCTTCAGCGAGTTTCTGGAGAAGACAGGCTACTTCTGGTCAGAGGAGTACGCCGTGAACGAGAAGGCGCAGGCGGCCATCGACGGCGCACGGGATCTGCTGCCGGAACTCGCCGCCCGCCTGAAGAACCTGCCGACCTTCGACGCCGACTCCATCAAGGCCATGTTCCACGCCTACGCCGAGGAGAAGGGGCTGAAGCTCGGCAAGGTCATGCCGCCGGTGCGGGCCGCCGTGGCGGGGACGATGGAGAGCCCCGATCTGCCGGAGCTGCTCGCCACGCTGGGCCAGGAACGGGTCGTGTCACGCCTCGCGAGGGCCGTGCAGTGAGCGCCGTTGCCGCCGTGCTGGTCGCCGGAATCGCCCTGCTGCACGTGTACATCCTGGTGCTGGAGATGGTGCTGTGGGAGACGCCGCGTGCCATGCGGGCCTTCGGCACCACGCCCGAGTTCGCTGCCCAGACACGCACCCTTGCCGCGAACCAGGGGCTGTACAACGGCTTCCTCGCCGCCGGGCTGCTGTGGGGGCTGGTCATCGGGTCGCCTGCCGTGCAGCTGTTCTTCCTGATCTGCGTGGCTGTGGCCGGCCTCTACGGTGCCATGACTGCCAACCGGCGGATTCTCTTCATCCAGACGGTGCCGGCGGCGCTGGCGATCGTGGCGGTGCTGCTCGCCCGCTGAACGTCAGCGCGGCACCGACGTGAACTCCAGCCGCCCCGCACCCGCGTGCAGGATCAGCGTCCCATGCCGCCACTCGATCCGGGTGGCGGTCTTCAGCAGGGCGGTGAAGTCCTCGCGCAGGGCCAGGGCGTGATCGGGGCAGCGGTCAGTCGTGCCGGCCTGCACATCCCAGATCCGGACGGTGTCGCCGCTGATCGCCACGCGGGCACGCAGGGGACTGCAGCCGGTGGTGCCGGTCAGCCGGTCGCCCTGGAGGGTGAACGCGGGGCGGGTCATCCGCGCACCGGGAACGCGAAGCCGTCCACCATCCACCTCGCTGTCCGGCGTGAGGCCCGAGAGTGTCCAGCGCGGCCCGGCCAGCGGCAGAGGCGGGGGCGCGGCGGTCAGAACCAGCACGGCCAGCACGCTCAGCATGGGCGTATTGTCGGTGTTCCGTCCGCCACACGCTAGACTGCTGCCAAACGAGCGTTAGAGTATTTGTCCGAATTACAGCATCAGTTAAACAGCGTCTGGTGCTTCCATTCTCCCAAATCCTCTGTGAAATTCACTCGCTCTGCTCGGTCATAAAGAACGGATCTTATGACAGATGCTCTAGATCAGGAGGCATGAACGTGACAGGAGACCGAAGGATACGAGTCCTGATCGCCAAGCCCGGCATGGACGGGCATGACCGGGGCGCGAAGGTCGTGGCCCGTGCCCTGCGCGACGCGGGCATGGAAGTGATCTACACGGGCCTGCGCCAGACGGCCGAGATGATCGTGAACGCCGCCGTGCAGGAGGACGTGGACGCCATCGGCCTGAGCGTGCTGTCCGGTGCCCACATGGTGTATTTCCGCGACGTCATGACGCTGCTGCGCGAGCAGGGCGCAGACGACATCATCGTGTTCGGCGGCGGGATTATCCCGGATCAGGATCTGCCGACCCTCAGGGAGATCGGCGTGGGCCGCGTGTTCACGCCAGGGGCCAGTACCCAGGACGCCGCCACGTACCTCAAAGAGGCCGTGCAGGAGCGGTGGAAGGCCCAGGGCGAGGCGTGAGCCCCCGCACCCCTGAGGACAGCAGCCATGAGTGACGCCGCCTCCACGTCCGGCACGGCCCGGCTGGATGTGGGGCGGGTCGCGCCGCTGTATGCCGCCCAGGCGCTGGCGACCGGCGCGACCACGGTGAGCACGGTGCTGGCCAGCCTGATCATCAGCGGGCTGGCGAGCGAGACCCTGGCGGGCCTGCCCAGCACACTGATCCAGGCGTCGGGGGCCGTGACCGCCGGGGCCTTCGGGGCCCTGATGCTGCGCTCGGGGCGGCGGTTCGGTCTGGCCGTCGCGTTCACGCTGGGGGCGGTGGGGGCGGTGGTGGGCTTCCTGGGTGCCCGCGCAGGCGTGACCCCGGTCTTCCTGCTGGGCGCGATGATGATGGGCGGGGCCCAGGGCGGCTACCAGCAGGCCCGCTACGCCGCCGCCGAGAGTGTCCCCGAGGCGCGGCGCGGCACCGCCCTGGGCGCGCTGATGCTCATGAGCGTGCTGGGGTCGTTTGTCATGACCGGCTTCTCGCACCCCATCGAAGCGCTGGGCCGGGCGCTGGGCAGCACCGCAGAGGTCGCCGGCTGGCTGGTCGGCGGCGGCCTGCTGGCCGTGGCCGCCGTGCTCATGCTGATCTGGCGACCGCTGCGGCCGGTGGTGGCCGGCACGCCTCCCGCCCGCCTGACCCTGGCGCAGGCGTTCCGGATTCCAGGGGTGCGCTCCACCGCACTGGCCGTGGCCACCGCCCAGGGCCTGATGGTCACCCTAATGAGCCTCACGCCGCTGCGGGCGCACCACATGGGCGTGGATCACGCGGGCGTGGCGGCGCTGATCTCGGGCCACATCCTGGGCATGTTCGGCTTCGGGTGGCTGACCGGCCCGCTGATCGACCGCCTCGGGCTGCGGTTCGGCTACGTGGGCGGCGCGGCCCTGCTGCTGTCGGCCGCCCTGACCGCGCCGCTGCCCGGCACCGCGTGGCTGGGGATCAGCATGTTCCTCCTGGGCCTGGGGTGGAACCTCGCCTTCGTGGCCGGCAGCAAGGCCCTGACACGCTTTCCAGCGGCCCAGGGAGTCACGGACAGCCTGGGCTTCGTGGCCTCGGGCCTGGGCACGCTGATCGGCGGCGTGGTGATCGCCCGCGTGGGCTTCCCCGCGCTGGCTGCCGCGTGCGCGGTGTGGGCGGCCGTGCCGCTGTTCAGCGCGTGGCGGGTGCGGGCGGGGTGAGGGGCTGATATCGGCAAGGCGGAAGGCGACCCCTCATACGGGATCAAGTTGATTGCAGACCATGGCAGCGTCGTGAGCCAGAGACCCTTTACCCCAGGGGAGGGAGGAGCGCCGAGGGCGGACGGATAGAGGGTCTTGGAGGCCGCGAACTCAACTTAAACCGCGCCGCCCCGTTCCAGCACGGTGGGGGCGGCGCGGGTCATGCCTGGAGTGTACGGTCAGCCGAAGCGGCCCGATACGTAGGCCTCGGTGCGCTCGTCGCGGGGGCTGGTGAAGATCTGGTCGGTCACGCCGTGCTCGACCATGTCGCCCACCAGGAAGAAGGACGTGGTATCGCTTACGCGGGCGGCCTGGTGCATGTTGTGAGTGACGATCACGATGGTCGTGACCTTCTTCAGCTCGGACATCAGATCCTCGATCTTGGCGGTGCTGGCCGGGTCGAGCGCACTGGTCGGCTCGTCCATGAGCAGGATCTCGGGGTCGACGGCCAGGGCGCGGGCAATACACAGCCGCTGCTGCTGCCCGCCGGACAGCCCAGTGGCGGGCGTGTTCAGGCGATCCTTGACCTCTTCCCACAGCGCCGCGCCGCGCAGGCTGCGCTCGGCGACCTGCATCAGCTGGGCCCTGTCGCGCACGCCGGTCAGTTTCAGGCCGGCGACCACGTTGTCGAACACGCTCATGGTCGGGAAGGGATTGGGCTTCTGGAACACCATGCCCACGCGCCGGCGCATGCTGACCGGATCGACCGCCGGGTCGTAGATGTCCTGGCCGTCGAGCAGGATCTTGCCCGCCACCCGCGCACCGGGCGTCATGTCGTGCATGCGGTTAATCGCCCGCAGGAACGTGGTCTTCCCGCACCCGGACGGGCCGATCAGGGCGTTCACGGTGCCCCGGCGGAAGTCCAGCGACACATTCTTCACGGCGCGGTTGTCGCCGTAGAAGATGTCGACGTTCTGGGCACTGAGGATCACGGGGGTGGGCTGGGTCATGGGATGGGGCTCCTGGAAGGACGGGGTGGGTGGGGGCTCTGAGCTGTGGGCTATGAGGCGGGCGTCTGCTCTGGCGGTGGTTTCCGCTCGCGGGCACGGAGCCGGGTGGGGGCTGGGGCATCCATGCTGTTCCTCACCGCCCGGAGCCCGCCGCCGCCTACTTCCGGCGGCTGAAGCGCCGGGCCAGCAGGCTCGTCACGAAGATCAGCGTGATCAGCAGCAGCGCGCCGGCCTTGGCAAGGCGCTGGTTCTCGTCGTAGGCGCTGGTCGCGCCCCGGTAGATCTCCAGCGGCAGGGCGCTCATGGGCTTGCTGGGGTCGAGGTTCACGTTCGGGTTCCCGAAGGCCGTGAACAGCAGCGGCGCGGCCTCGCCGGCCACGCGGGCCAGCGCCAGCATGACGCCGGTGATGATCCCGCCGGCGGCGGCGGGCAGCACGATCCGCAGCGTGACCAGCCATTTGGGCAGGCCCAGCGCCAGCCCGGCCTCGCGCACCGAGAGCGGCACGAGCTTCAGGACTTCCTCGCTGGTGCGGACGACGATGGGAATCATCAGGAAGCCCAGCGCCAGGGCGCCCGCGAAGCCGGAGAAGCCGAACTGCAGCACGATCAGGCCGTAGGCCACGAGACCCATCACGATGGCGGGAATCCCGGCCAGCACGTCACTGATCATACGTACGGTGGGCATCAGCGGGTGGCGGGGGTACTCGGCCAGGAAGATCCCGCCGGCCACGCCGACGACCACGCCGATCACCGAGGCCATCAGCAGCATCTCGACACTGCCCAGGATGGCGTTCAGCAGGCCGCCGCCCGTCTCGCCCTCCGGGGCAGGCACCTTCGTGAAGAAGTCGAGGTTCATCGCGCCGATGCCCTCGCGCAGGAGGTACAGGAAGATCAGGATCAGGGGCGCGACGACGACCAGGGTGGCGATCAGGATCAGGCCGCCCATCAGCATGTTCTTCGCGCGGCGGGCGGGGCTCAGGCCGGTGGCGGGGCGGCGGGCGGCCGCCGGGGTGGCAGCGCTCATCACTGGATCCCCCGTGGGGTGAGTCTGGCGATGATCAGCCGCGCCACGTAGTTCACGAGCACGCTCAGCAGGAACAGGCTCAGGCCCAGCGTGACGACCGACGAGCGGTGCAGGGTCTCGCGGGCATCACCGAACTGGTTGGCGATCACCGACGCCATGGTGCTGGCGTTCCCCCAGATCGAGCGGATCACGTCCTGGCTGTCTCCGATCACCATGGCGACCGCCAGAGTCTCGCCCAGGGCGCGGCCCAGCGCCAGGATCACGCCACCGAGAATGCCGGCCCGTGCGTACGGCAGGATGGCCCGCGAGATGACCTCCCATTTGGTCGCCCCCAGGGCGTACATCGCCTCGCGCTGATCGGCGGGCACCAGCCGGATCACGTCGCGCGCCACCGACGCCGTGTACGGCAGGATCATGACGGTCAGGATGATGATCGCCAGCGCCAGCCCGCGTCCCGCGCCGCTGCTGGGCACGAAGAAGCACTGCAGGGTGGTCTGGTTCTCGGCCCACAGGCCCGCGCACTTCGTGTACAGCGCCAGCCGCTCCGGGTACAGCTCCTGGTTGAAGAAGGTGATCTGCCACCGCGCCAGCACCGGCGCGATCACGAACAGCGCCCACAGTCCGTACACCACGCTGGGCACGGCCGCCAGCAGCTCGATCAGGTACCCCACCGGATTGGCCAGCCACTTCGGGGCGTACTCCGCGACGAACAGGGCGCTCGCCACGGCCAGCGGCACGCTGATGACCAGCGCGGCCAGACTCGTGATCAGCGTGCCCAGGATCATGCTGGACGCGCCGAAGACGCCCGTGACCGGATTCCACGTGCGCTGCGTGAAGAACTCCAGCCCGAAGCGCTGGAGCGCCGGCCACGAGTCCCGCGTGAGCTGGTAGATGCTGGTCAGGAACACCAGCAGGATCACCGAGGCGAGCAGCAGGATCAGCACCTCGAACACGCGGTCGCTGGCACTCGACAGGCGGGCGGGCGGGGCGGGGCGGGCGGGTTCACTCATGGGGTCATGACCTCGGCAGGCATCTACGGAGCAGTTCACCGTGAAATCGTCAGGAGCAGGTCAGCTGAACGGTGCGCAGCGGCTGACACGGCAAATGGGCGGCCCCCCGTGGAGGGCCGCCCCGTAGAGGGTCTGGCTCAGATCTTCGTGCCGCCGAAGGTCAGCGTGTTGATGATGGTCTTGGCCTTGCTGGCGACGTTGTCGGGCAGTTTGGCGTAGTCCAGCGGCTCGTTGTACTGCTGGCCCGACGTGACCATCCACGTCAGGAGCTTCTTGAGCTGCTGGGCCTGGGCCTGGGTGCGGCTGCCGTACTTCTGATCCTGGTAGAAGATCACGTACGTGAAGCTGGCGATCGGGTAGGCGTCGGCATTGGCCGAGTTGGTCAGCGACACGCGGGTGTCGGCGGGAATCACGACGCCCTTGGCAGCCAGCGCGGCGGGGCCGTTGTCGGCCACGATGAACTTGCCGGCGCGGTTCTGCACGCTGCCGTAGGGCAGTTTGTTCTGCTTGGCGTACACCAGTTCCACGTAGCCGATCGCGCCCGGGGTGCTCTTGACCACGCCGGCCACGCCGTCGTTGCCCTTGGCGCCGGTACCGACCGGCCACTGCAGGCTGTTGCCCACGCCGACCTTGCTCTTCCACTCGGTCGAGACCTTGCTCAGGTAGTCGCTGAAGACATAGGTCGTGCCCGAGCCGTCACTGCGGCGGGCGACCGTGATCGGCAGCGGGGGAATGGTCACGCCGGGGTTCAGCGCGGCAATGGCCTTGTCGTTCCACGTCCTGATCTTGCCCAGGTAGATGTCGGCCAGCACCTTGCCCGTGAACTTCAGGGGCGCGGTCACGCCGGGCAGGTTGTAACTGGGCACCACCGCGCCGATGGCCGTGGGGATGTGCAGCAGCTTGGCGGGTGCGCCCTTCATGGCGTCGTCGCTCATGGGGTTGTCGCTGGCGGCGAAGTCCACGGTGCGCTCGGTGATGGCCTTCTGGCCGGCGCCCGAACCGACGGACTGGTAGTTGATGTCCACGCCGCCCACGGACTTGTACTCAGCGAACATCTTCGAGTACAGCGGGTAGGGGAAGGACGCGCCGGCCCCCGTGAGGCTCTGCGCGGCGGCGGACGTTGCGACAAGGGCCAGGCCCAGGGTCAGGAACTTCTTCATGGCGGTAGCTTGCCGGGCGTGTGTCAGTCCTCCGTCAGGGAATGTCAGCCGGATGTCAGCCCGTGTGGCCTTCCCCGCAGCTGTCCAACCGAGCCAGTCCTGATCCCGCTGCAGTTCATGCCCCTGCCCACCGTCATGTCAGCAAAACGTTCTCCCGTGCTCACTGCCCCCTGTGCCCGGTGACCCGGCTCTACAAGTCTGCGCCCTGCCCTGACGGCCGCCCCCGCACGAGCACCACCGCCAGCCCCAGCAGCGCGGCGTTCAGCACAGCGATCACCACGAACAGCGCGGCGGGCTGCGCGTGGTAGATCACGCCGGCCACGCCCGCCGCCGGGATCGAGCCCAGCAGGCCCAGCAGCTGCACGCCCGAATACAGGTCGGCACTGCCCCGCGCCGGCAGCCGGGCGAACAGCACGGCGTTCTGGTACGTCTGGGTCAGGAAGATCGCGGCGGCGAGCACGCCCACCACGGCCAGCAGCGCCCCCACGTTCCCAGCCGGCACCAGCAGCAGCGCACCTGCGCCCAGCAGGCCCAGCACGCGGGTGACCACCAGCGTCCGCTCGGCCGGAACGTGTGTGATCCGGCGCAGCACCAGGCCGTACATCAGTACGGTCACGGCGGCGGTCACGACCGGCAGCAGCGACACGGTGCCCACGCCGAAGCCCAGCGCCTCGCGGAAGTACAGGATCTGGAACACGCTCATCTGGTCAAGGAACAGGCTGAGCACGTAGAACGCCACCACCTGCGGCAGGCCCGGCGCGTGGCGGCCCTCCCACACGTGCGCGAGTGTGCGGGTCACGCTCTGCCACGGGTGCAGGTCACGGTGTTCCAGCATGGCGGCCTGACCAGTGCCGGTCTCCTGGGTGATCGCGTTGCGCCACAGGAACATGACGGTCATGCCCACCCCGCCCAGCGCGTAGTACACCCGCATGGTCGGCTCGACGCCGTAGCGCTGCATGACCAGTCCCACCAGCGGCGCGGCCAGCCCGCACAGCGCCACCGTCAGGTTCAGGATGCCGAACACCCGGGCACGCAGGGACTGCGGCACGTCCTCGATGACCAGCAGGCTCCACGACACCGTCACGATCCGGCCCGTGGCACTGAGCACCCCCGCCACCACGAAGGCCGCGAAACTGTCGGACACCGCCCATACGAACATGGGCACCGACCACGACACCAGATCCCAGACCAGCGTGGTGCGCTTGCGGCCCAGACGGTTCGTGACCGGCGCGGCCAGGATCTGGAACACGAAGGACACCGCCAGTGTGATCGATCCGACCAGCCCGATCTCGGTGCTGCTCAGGCCCACTTCACGCATGTACAGCGGCGCGTAGTACAGCACCACCACACCGAACACCGCCCACAGCGGCTCCGTGATGATGGCGCTGCGCGCGTTGCGGGGAAGGCCGGCCAGCGACGGCCAGGGACGACGGGATGCCGTGGACATGCAGACCTCGCGGTGGAATGGGGGAACCGGTGCAGAACGCAAGAGGCCGCGCCCCGGGCACGGGGCCATACGGGGCGCGGAGCTGGCGGAACGGGAGAGATTCGAACTCTCGGTACGGTTGCCCGTACACACGCTTTCCAGGAATGAGCCCTTCAAAACAGCTTGAAAAAGTCGTCCTAGACAGCCTTTCCGACACAGAGCGAAGGTGTGGGAGCACGCTTACGCTGGGGGCGAGTCTACAAGTTGGGAGACGAAATTGCACGCCTTTGAAGAAACAGGCGAGCGGTGTGTCATGGGTCTTCTTCCTGTCCAGGCGGTGCAGTCGGTGGGGAGCAATCGAGATAGATGGGGCAAGGTTGCGGGGCTGGGTGCATGGTATTCACTTCCTTTGAGTCGAGAACAGAGGGGTTGGAGGCGCGTGGGGACGACCACTTGACCCCCGATGTGTGAGGGTTCGTGATCTGGCAATCGCGCACATGCCGCCTTTTCAGGCCGCGTGGTGCGCTATGAAGGGGGAATCTTGTCCAACTGAAGGGGCGCACATGGATGTCTTCGAGTTCAGGAACAACGTCATCAACGATTACGCCAGCTACGTCCGGTCGTTCATCTCGATCCTGGATCCGAGGGTGGAACGGTATGTCGCGGAGCAATTCTCGGCGGGAGCATTCTGGCCGGAACCGTTGGTGCAGCTGAACCCGAACTTCGAGCCGGGCGGCAGTGTGACGGATCTGGTGGCAGACGGTGTGCTCGATCCCGAGTGCGCACATATCTTCCAGTTCAGACGGGAAGACGGCACCCGCGTGCCTGCCAGGCTGCACGCCCACCAGGCGGAGGCCGCGCGGCTTGGTCGCGCTGGGAAGGACTTCGTCGTCACCACTGGCACCGGCTCCGGGAAATCCCTGACGTACATCGTGCCGATCGTAGATCACGTGCTGCGCCGGGGCAGTGGCCAGGGCATCCAGGCCATCATCGTCTATCCGATGAACGCCCTAGCGAATAGCCAGATGGAAGAGCTGGAAAAGTTCCTCGGTGAGCAACCAGACGAACGCAAAGTCACCTTCGCCCGGTACACCGGTCAGGAAAAGAAGACCCAGAAAGATGCCGTCATCAATGACCCGCCGGACATCCTGATCACCAACTACATGATGCTCGAACTGATCCTGACCCGACGCGACGAGTACAAGCTCGTCGAGCGGGCTCAGGGACTGAAGTTCCTGGTGTTTGATGAGCTTCACACCTACCGGGGACGGCAGGGGGCGGACGTGGCCATGCTGATCCGGCGGGTACGTGACCGCATGGACGCGACGGAGCTGCAATGCATCGGCACCTCCGCGACCATGTCGTCCCTGCCCCGCTATGAAGACCGTCAGGCCGAAGTCGCAGCCGTGGCGTCCAAGCTCTTTGGGGTGGCCATCCCGGTGGAGAACATCATCGGGGAGCGGCTGCGGCGGGTGACGGAGGGCACGTACGACGAGAGCCAGCTGGCTGACAGTGTCCTGCTTCCCGTCCCAGAGGAGTTTGGCGCGTTCATCGCCGACCCACTGGTGTGCTGGATCGAATCCACCCTGGGCCTGCGCTGGAACGGGGAGGCCGGGCGACTGGAACGGCAGGCACCCCGGCGCCTGACCGGTGCAGGGTCGCTGGCCGCAGCCCTCGAAGCCGTGACCGGCGTTCCGGAAGACCGCTGTGCCCAGGCCATCCAGGAACGCCTGATGCGCGGGTATGCCCTCCCCCACCCGGAGACAGGCCGGGCGACCTTTGCGTTCCGCCTGCACCAGTTCGTCAGCAAGGCTTCGACGGTGTATACGACGCTCAGCGACGACCGTTCGGAGCGCCTGACGCTGCAAGGGCAGCTCTTCGCGCCCGGCACCGACCGGAGCATGCGGCTGTATCCGCTGGAATTCTGCCGGTCGTGTGGGCATGACTACTACGCGGTGCGGCGTCAATCCGACGCCGCCACCGGCCGCACAGTCTTCACGGCGCGTTCCCCGTTCGCCCGGAACGAGGTCTCGGAAGACGGCCAGGACGGCTACCTGTATTTCCCGGCCACCCCGGAGAGTCGGCCGTGGCCGGAAGACTACGACGACATGCTCGACCGCGTGCCGACCACCTGGCTGGACGTTCAGGGGGACACAGTCAAGCTGAAGTCAGACCGGAAGAAGCAGTTACCGGAGACCTTGCGGGTCAGTCCCGACGGCGAGGGCGGCCCATCAGGCGCGCGGGTGCAGTTCGTGGAGGAATCGTTCCCGTACTGTCTGCACTGCGGCGTCAGTTACTCGGCGGGCACGGGGCATCTCACCAAGCTCGCCACCCTCAGCGCCGAGGGCCGCTCGACCGCCACGACGCTGCTGAGCATGTCGGCCGTGCAGCACCTGCGGCACAGTGGGCTGCCGCAGACGGCGCAGAAGATTCTGACTTTCAGCGACAACCGCCAGGATGCGTCGTTGCAGTCGGGACATTTCAACGATTTTGTCTTCGTCGCCAGCCTGCGTTCTGGCCTGTACCGGGCCCTGGTGGCGGCCGGCCCGGAGGGCATCGAGCAGGAAGACCTGACGCGCCGGGTCTACACAGCCCTGAACCTGACCCTGGCTGACTTCGCGGCTGATCCCTCTGTCCGGTTCCGGGAACGCGACCGCACCATCAAGGCGCTGCAGGACGTGCTCGGGTACCACCTGTGGGCAGATCAACAGGCGGGCTGGAAGCTCACCATGCCGAACCTGGAACAGAGCGGCCGGCTGCGCTTCGCATATCCGTATCTGGACGAGGTCTGTGCGATCGAGGCGGACTGGCAGAGCGCCCACCCGGCCCTGCGGCAGGCCACACCTGACCAGCGCCAGTTTGTGGCTGAGGTGTTGTTCGGCTGGCTGCGCCGGAACCTGGCCATCAAGACGCCGTATCTGACCAAGGACTTCCAGTCCGGCCTCGAAGCGAACATGGGCCTGATCGACGTCGAGAGCATGTGGGCCATTACCGGGGACGAACTGCGGACGCTCGACACGGCGAAGGTCGTGAAGCTGGGGAGCCGGCCGCCCCAGGGCCGACCGGACTATGACGTCGCGTACCTCGGGCCGATGAGCAGTTTCGGCCGCCTGTTGTGTCGCCCCGGTACGTTCCCGCTGTGGCCGGACAAGCTGAAGAGCGTCGACGCAGGCGTGATGATCGAGGATCTGTTCCGGATCCTGGGGGAATTCATCGAGGAAGTCGACAAGGGCTTCTACCAGTTGAAGGGCACGGCGATGACGTGGCTGGCCGGGGACGGCGAGCAGGGCTACGACGACGTGCTGCGCGTCCTGCGGACGGACGAGCCGCCGAAACCCAACGCCTTCTTCGCGGAGCTGTATCAACAGCCCAGCGACCGCTTCACCCACCTGAAGTCGGCCGAACACACGGCGCAGATCAAGGCGGACGAGCGGCAGGATCGTGAAGACAAGTTCCGGAGCGGGGAACTGCCGACGCTGTTCTGCTCCCCGACCATGGAGCTGGGCGTCGACATCAGCGACCTGAACGTGGTCGGCATGCGCAACGTCCCGCCGACGCCGGCGAACTACGCCCAGCGTTCGGGCCGAGCCGGGCGCAGCGGGCAGCCGGCCCTGGTCACCACCTACGCCACCCTCGGAAACTCACACGACCAGTATTTCTTCCGCAACCCCGAGAAGATGGTGAACGGTGTCGTCACCACGCCCCGGCTGGAACTCGGCAACGAGGCGCTGATCCGCTCGCATCTGCACGCCATCTGGCTGGCCGAGACCCGCGCCAAGCTCGACCGCTCGCTGGTCGGGGTGCTGGACATGGCCGACCCGACCCTGCCCGTGCTGACCACACTGGCCGAGAACTTCGCCAGTGTGGACGCGTTCGAGCGGGCCCTGAACCGCAGCCAGGCCGTGCTGGGCGGATTGGCCGCCCAACTGGTGAACGCGCCGTGGTACTCCGAGGAATGGGTCATCCATACCCTGCGCGGCGCGCCGCAGGCCTTCAACCGCGCCTGCAACCGCTGGCGTGACCTGTACCGGGCGGCCAAGTCTCAGCTCGACTACAACAACGGCATCCTGGGTGACCCATCCAAGGGGCACCTACGGGTGACGGCCAAACAGCAGCACAACGAGGCGGAAAAACAGATCCGGCTGTTGACCGAGACAGGCGACGTCGAGCAGTCGGACTTCTCCACCTACCGCTACCTGGCCAGCGAGGGCTTCCTGCCCGGCTACAATTTCGCGCGCCTCCCCCTGAGCGCGTATATTCCGGGCCGTTCGGTGGGTCGCAGCCAGAGCGAGCACTACCTGTCCCGGCCGCGCTTCCTGGCGGTCAGCGAGTTCGGGCCGCGCGCGATCATCTATCACAACGGCTCGAAGTACGAGGCTCACAAGGTCATCCTGGAAGCCCGCGGCGAGACCAGCGAGCTGCCGGTGGTGTCCGCGCAGCGCTGCTCCGCGTGTGGGTACATCCACCCTGGGGGCGCCACCGAAGCCCGTGACCGCTGCGAGCACTGCGGCGCGCCGCTGGAACCGCAGCTGAAGCACCTCTTCCGGATGCAGAGCGTGGCCACCAGACGCCGGGAACGCATCAGCAGCGACGAGGAAGAGAGATCACGCATCGGCTTCGAGATCCGCACGGGCGTGCGGTTCGCCACGCAGGGCGGCCAGCTGCGCCGCCAGCGCAACGCCGTCCTCGGCGCCGAGGGAACTGAGCTGCTGAGCCTTACCTACGGTGACAGCGCGACCCTGTGGCGCATCAACCTGGGGCACCGCAACCGCAAGAACAAGCAGGACATCGGGTACCACATCAATGTGCACACGGCCGAGTGGGTGAGCCAGAAGGACTACGAGGCTGCCCTGAAAGCCGAGAAACCGCTGCCCACCGAGAAGATCGTGCCCTTCGTTGAGGACACGCGCAACGTCCTGGTTGTCCAGCCGACCACGGTGGCTGACGAGCGCGCCATCACCACCCTGATGTCGGCATTGAAGAACGCCATCCAGCTCGTCTACCAACTCGAAGACAGCGAGTTGATCGCCGAGCTGCTGCCCGACGGCCACTCACCGAACTCGATCCTGTTCTTCGAGGCCTCTGAGGGCGGGGCGGGCGTCCTGCAGCACCTGTCCACCCATGCCGGCGCGTGGCAGCGCGTCGCGCAGGAAGCGCTGTCCCTGATGCACTTCGATCCCGCCAGCGGCGAGGATCTGGGCAGCCTGCGGCCGGAACCGTGCGTAGCCGCCTGCTACGACTGCCTGATGGGTTACGGGAACCAGATGCACCACGAACTGCTCGACCGGCATCTGGTGCGCGACCTGATGCTGGGCCTGCTCACCCCTGTCCTAGACGGTGCGGAGACCGGCGACACGGCGGCGCATCTGGCCGCGCTGCTGAGGAAGTGCGACTCCTCTCTGGAACGGGAATTCCTGACCTTCCTGGCCGAGCGGGGCTTGCGGCTCCCTAATGATGCGCAGCGCCTGATCGACGATCATTACGCGCGGCCGGACTTTGCCTATGACGGATTGGACGTGCCGGTGGTGGTCTTCATCGATGGCCCCGTCCACACCGAGAAGAGCGTGGCCGAGCGCGACCTGAAGATCCGTAAGGCGCTGTACAACGCCGGCTACGAGGTTTTGACCTTCACCCACGACACCGGCCGCTGGCCGGATATTGTCCAGAATCACGACTACGTCTTTGGAGCGGCAACATGAAGTACGACATCGGCACCATGGTCAGGGCGCGCGGACGCGAATGGGTCGTCCAGCCCGAGTCCAGCGAAGAGTTCCTGATGCTCAAACCCCTCGGGGGCAGCGAGACGGAAAGCACCGGCATCTACGTCGGCACGGGCGGTGAGAAGATCGAGAGCGCGGCGTTTGATCTGCCGAAAAGCACCTCGTTCTCCGCAGCGTCGAGCGCACGCCTGCTGCGGGACGCGGCCAAGCTGGCGATCCGTAGTGGGGCCGGGCCGTTCCGTTCGCTGGCGCGTCTTGGGGTGGAACCCAAGCCGTACCAGTTGGTGCCGTTATTGATGGCCCTGCGCCTCGATCCGGTGCGGCTGCTCATCGCCGACGACGTGGGCGTCGGCAAGACCATCGAGGCGGCCCTGATCGCCCGTGAACTCATTGACCGTGGTGAGGTGCAGCGCGTGGCCGTGCTTTGCCCGCCACATCTGGCTGAGCAGTGGCAGGCCGAACTGCGCACCAAGTTCGGGCTCGACGCGACCCTGGTGCTGCCCACCACGGTCAAGCGCCTGGAACGCCAGTGCCGCACCGGCCAGAGCATCTTCGACAAGTTTCCGAACGTGATCGTCTCGCTCGACTTCGTGAAGAGCGACCGCTGGCGTGACGAGTTCCTAAAAAAGGCTCCGGAACTGGTGATCGTGGATGAGGCGCACACCTGCGCCGAGGGCACCGAGGGACGCAGCAAGCGCCACCAGCGCTACCGGCTGCTCGAAGGACTGGCCGCCAGGAACGACCGCCACCTGATTCTGGTCACGGCCACGCCACACAGCGGCAAGGAGGACGCCTTCCGCTCGCTGCTGAAACTGCTCAATCCAGAGTTCGCCAAGTTGCCACCGGACATGTCCGGAGCCGACAACGACCAGATCCGGACGCAACTGGCCCGGCACCTCGTCCAGCGCAAGCGGGCCGACGTGCGAGCCTACATGGACGCCAATACCCCATTCCCGGAACGCAGCGACGCGGAGACCACGTACGCCCTGCACACCGAGTACGCGCACCTGTTCGACGACGTGCTCAACTACGCCCGCGAAAGTGTGCGGGACACCGGTGAGGCCATGAACCGTCAGCGTATCCGCTGGTGGGCCGCCCTGGGGCTGCTGCGCGCCATGGCGTCCAGCCCTGCTGCCGCGGCCGAGACGCTGTTTAACCGCGCCAGCATGGCGGACGAACAGGACGCCGCCCTGATCGAGAGCACCGGGCACAGCCTGGTCTACGACCCGGCCGAGGACGAGACCGACGCCCTGGACACCACGCCCGGCGCTCAGACCGAGTCTGAGGCCAGCGAGAATACCCGCCGGCTGCTGGCCTTTGCGGCACGCGCCGAGGCGCTACATGGCCCCAAGGACGCCAAGCTGACCAAACTCAGGGGCATCGTGCAGGACATGCTGGGCACCGGGCACCAGCCCATCGTGTTCTGCCGCTTCATTGCGACTGCCGAGTATGTCGCCGAGGCGCTGCGCGGCCAGCTGAAAGGGGTGGAGGTGCGCGCCGTCACTGGCCGCCTGACACCTGACGAGCGCGAAGGGGTGATCGCCGAACTCTCGGCCCACACCCCGCGCGTACTGGTGGCCACGGACTGTCTCTCCGAGGGCATCAACCTGCAGCGCGACTTCAGCGCCGTCATCCACTACGACCTGCCGTGGAACCCCACGCGGCTGGAACAGCGTGAAGGCCGCGTCGACCGCTACGGTCAGGCCAGTCCTACCGTGCGGGTCGTGACGCTGTCCGGCTCGGACAACCGCATCGACCGGATCATCCTGCAGGTGCTCGTCCGCAAACACCGCACCATCCGAGGGACGCTGGGCATGACCGTGCCGGCCCCGGATGAGGTGGACAGCATCCTCGACCTGGTGTTCCAGAAGGTGCTGCTTCAGGAACGCAAGGACGCGATCATGTCTCCCCTGTTCGAACTGCCCGAGCAGGCCGACCTGGATCTGCGCTGGCAGCAGGCCGCCGACCGGGAAGTCCGTTCCCGCAGCCGGTTCGCGCAGAACAGCATCCGTATCGACGACGTGGCCCAGGAACTGAAGGCCACCCGCGCGGCCCTGGGGGACACGCTGGCCGTGCAGCAGTTCACGCTGGATACCCTGAAGCTGGCCGGCGTGACCGTGACCGAGAAGCAGGGGCGCTTCCAGGTGGAGCGCCCCGCCCTGCCGGAACTGCGCGATGTGTTCGGACAGGGGATGCGCGTGCGCTTCGATGACGTGCAGGAACGTGGCTCGGTGAACCTGAGCCGCAACGCTGCCCTGACCGAACAGCTGGCTTCTTTCGTGCTCGGGCAGGCGCTGGACGACCAGGACGACAGCCTCGCCAAGCGCGCCGGGGTGATCCGAACGGCCGGCGTGACCACGCAGACGACGCTGCTGCTGCTCCGTCACCGCTTCCACCTGAATGGCCGCAAGGGGAACCGCACGTGGCAGACCCTGGCCGAGGAACTCGATCCTGTGGCTTTCCAGGGCAGCCCGGATCATCCTGTGTGGCTGGGCGAGGACGCCGTTCGCGCCCTGTTCGACTTGCAGCCGGACAGCAACCTGCCGCCGCAGGTGAAGCAGCAGCGACTGGACGCGGTCTTGCAGGACTTCGACACCCTGCGCCCCTTCCTCGCCACAAGGGCCCTGACGCGCTCGGAGAGCCTGCTTGAAGCCCATACCCGTGTTCGTGGTGCGCTGCGCGGCCTGGGGGCCACCTACGCGCTGGAAACGCCTGCCGAGCCGGACGTGATCGGCCTGTACATCTTCGTGCCGCAGCCGGCCGGGGTGCGGTCATGACCACGGGCCTCACACGCAACGTCAGGGTCGAGGGCCTGGGCATCACTAGCGACTTCCTGCTGACCCTGGCCGACCGGGCGAAGGCCCGCCCACTGCTTGATCCCGAGAGCTACGGCCTCGCCCCGAAGGAACCCGTCGAGGAGGCCATCAGCCGGTCATGGGATCGCTTGCGTAAGGCGTACAACCGCTGGACGGAGGCGAAGGTCAAGCCGGGCGCAGACGCGGGGCGGTACTGGATCGGCCCCCTCCTACAGGAACTTGAACACACCGACCTGCAGACGCGGCCAGACATCGTCATCGACGGCAAGACGTACCCGCTGAGCTTCCTCGGTACGGTGCCGATCCAGGTGAGTCCCGGCGAGGAGCTTGACCGGATCGGACAGCGGGGCCAGCTGCGCGCCAGCCCGCACGGCCTGGTGCAGGAATTCCTGAACCGTACCCCGGCATACCTGTGGGGTATCGTCACCAACGGCGAGAAGCTGCGACTGCTGCGCGACAACGTGCAGGTCACGCGGCCGGCGTACGTGCAGTTCGATCTGGAAGAGATCTTCGACCAGGGCGACAGCGCCGCGTTCCGCCTGCTGTGGCTGCTGGCCCACCGCAGCCGCTTCGAGGGGGCGCAAGAAGCCGTCATCGAGCAGTGGAACAAACAGGCCGACGAGCAGGGCACCCGCGCCAATGACGCGCTGAGAGACGGCGTGGCTCAGGCCATCGAGGTGCTGGGGGCTGGATTCGTCAAACGGAACAAGGCCCTGCGCGATCAGCTCAGCGGAGGTCAGCTGAGCGCCATCGATCTGTACCGCTTGGCGCTGAAGGTCGTGTACCAGCTCGTTTTCACCTTCGTAATCGAAGATCGCGACCTGCTGCACGGACCGGATGCCGACGACACGGCCAGGGAGCGCTACACGCACTACTCCACCAGACGCCTACGAGCAGTCGCCGCCGAGATGGAGGGCAGCGCCCAGCACGGCGACGCGTGGGAGGGCCTGAAGGTGCTGTTGTGCGGCATGTACGCAGGGCTCCCCTTCGTCGGCGTTCCAGCCTTCGGGGGCCATCTGTTCGAGGCACACGCACTGCTGAGCCAGGACGTTACCCTCGCCAACAGCGACCTGTACCGGGCGATCCGCGCCCTGTCTCTGATCCAGCAGGGCGGCGCGACCAAGACGGTGAACTACGCAGGCCTGGACGCCGAGGAGTTGGGCAGCATCTACGAGAGCCTGCTCGAACTCCACCCGGAAATCGACACGCGCACCGGCACCTTCCGGCTGACCACCGCCGCCGGCAACGAGCGCAAGACCACCGGCAGCTACTACACGCCCAGTGGCCTGATCGAGCTGCTGCTGGAAAGCGCCCTCGACCCGGTGATCGAGCAGGCGCTGGCCAAACCTGACCCAGTGGCTGCACTGAAAGCCCTGAAGGTGATCGACCCCGCGTGCGGCAGCGGGCACTTCATTCTGGCAGCTGCGCGGCGGATCGGGCTGGCCCTGGCTCGGGTCACGCAAGACGTCACTCACCCGTCGCCAGCGCAGCTCCGGGACGCGACCCGGACGGTCATCGCCCACTGCATCTACGGCGTGGACATCAACCCGATGGCCATCGAGCTGGCGCGGGTGGCCCTATGGCTAGAAAGCGCCGTACCGGGTAAGCCGCTGGCGTTCCTCGATCACCGGCTGCGGGTCGGCAACAGCCTGCTGGGCACCACGCCCGACATGATGCGCGTCACGGAGGTGCTGAAGGACACCCGCAAGACCCGTACCCAAGACAAGACCACCGAGGTGCGCGTGCTAGGCCTACCCGACGAAGCCTTCACCGCCATCGAGGGCGACGACAAGCCCACCGTGACCGAGCTGAAGAAGCGCAACAAGGCCGAGCGCCAGCAGCAGGCCTTGCTCGCCACCGGCCAGCAACTTCTCTTCAACCCGGTGGACGACCTGGCCCCGCTGACGCGGATGGTCAGAGCGCTGGACAGCATCGAGCCTGACGACTTCCAGAGCGCCCAGGCGCAGGAAGCGGCCTTCTACGCCATCCAGCAGAACGACCATCTCCGGCACCGCAAACTGCTTGCAGACGCATGGTGTGCCGCGTTCGTGGCCCCGAAAACCCCGAATACCCCGGCCATCACCACGCTGATCCTGAATGCCCTGGACAGCCACCCGGACACCGAAGGCCTGAAGGCCGTGCGCGACCTGGTCACCGACTCCGCCCGGCAGTACAGCTTCCTGCACCCGCACATTGCCTTCCCGGACGTATTCGACCAGGGCGGATTCGACTGCGTGTTGGGCAATCCACCGTGGGAGCGAATCAAGTTGCAGGAAAAGGAATGGTTCGCCCAGCGCGTGCCCGAGATCGCTGCGGCGGCCAACGCTGCAGCCCGGACACGCAAGATTGCCGCGCTGAAGACCGAGCAGCCAGTCATCCACGCGGCCTTCCTGAACGCCCTGCGACAGGCTGAGGGCGAGAGCCACTTCATCCGTACCAGCATGCGTTACCCACTGACCGGGCGCGGCGACGTGAACACCTACGCGATCTTCAGCGAGTTGGGACGGCGGGTGCTTCACTCTGACGGACACATGGGCATCATCGTCCCAAGCGGAATCGCCACTGACGACACTTATAAGTCATTTTTTCAGCAAATTACAGATTCAGGCCAACTCAAAGAAATTCATTTCTTCAATAATAAGGCGTATTTCAAACAAGTAGGTTTAAATCAAAAGTTATTTGTAACACTTGCACTATCTGGGAGAGGCGAACCAACTATTCCACTGGTCATGTCGTGTGATGTTTCCACAGCTGAAGAGGCAAGGAGCGCAGAGCGTCGGTTTTCGCTGACGCCGGAGGATTTGGTTCTACTAAATCCCAACACACGTACCGCACCCATCTTCCGCAGTGCCCGCGACGCTGAAATCACTAAGGGCATTTACCGGCGGGTGCCCGTGCTGATCAACGAGGCGTCGGGCGAGAATCCTTGGGGCGTCAAGTTTATGGCAATGTTCCACATGTCCAACGACTCTGGTCTGTTTCGTACCGCCACAGAACTCACTCAGGACGGCTGGGCCCTCCTCGGCAACCGCTTCGAGCGTGGTGGCGAGCAGATGCTCCCGCTGTACGAGGCGAAGCTGATGCACCAGTTCGACCACCGCTACGCCACCTATACCCCGGACGGCGAGACGCGCGACCTGACGAGCGGCGAGAAGGCATCATCCGACTGTGTGCCACTGCCGAGGTACTGGGTCAAGGGAGGCGAGGTCGAGGATCGACTAAGGAGTCGGCGCTCAATCTCTGCCGACCCTTGGCTAATTGGTTTTCGCAATATTACCAACGTCACGAATGAGCGCACCATAATTATGACCCCTCTGCCTAACTCTGCGGTGGGTCACAGCATGCCTCTCATCTTCCCGGATAATCCCTTAAGTGCGGTATTCACAAGTATTTTCGCATGTTTTGCATTAGATTACGTTGCAAGACAGAAAGTTGCCGGCACCAACATGACTTTTGGGTACGTCCAACAATTTCCCGTCCTACCACCGAGCACATTTACCCCCCAGCTCCTAGCCTTCATCACGCCGCGCATATTGGAACTCACCTACACGGCAAACGACCTAGCTAGCTTCGCTACAGCCCTCGGATACACCGGCCAGCCTTTCGTCTGGGACGACGAACGTCGCTTCTGGCTCCGTGCTGAGTTAGACGCCCTGTTCTTCCACCTCTATGAGATCGGCCGCGACGATGTGGACTACATCATGGAGACCTTCCCGATCGTCAAACGCAAGGACGAGGCGAAGTACGGCTCCTATCGTACGAAAGAGGCCATCCTCAGCGTCTATGACGAGATAGTCCGCGTCGGGGTGGCCGCCTATCAGTGCCGGCTGCCGATCCCTCCGGCAGATCCCCGCGTGGCACACGGGTACACAGACGACGTTTCTCCCACGGTAATCCTCATCGCCGACGCCGAGGCGCTACCAGCCTTCCGCGACGCCATCCCACAAGCCATCATGACCGAGGGGCACGACTGGCTGCGCGACCCAATCCAGCAGGAACGGGTGCTCCGCGTGGCCGGCTTTCACCCCGTCCGGACAGTGGAGGACGCCCTGCAACGCATCCGCGACCTCGACCCCAGACGATGATCACGACCCTCCACGACCTGCAGCCCGCATTTCATACGTGGCTGGACGAGTGGCACGCAGCCCAAGGCTTCGAGTCCGACTACCGAGTGCTGGCGGACACGCTGGGCCTGACGGTCAAGGCGGCGACGAGGTCGATGTACGATGCGGCAACCCAAACGATCTACATCGAGCGCAATCTACATCCACTCAGGGAGCGTCACGAAGGCCTGCACGAAGTCACGCACCACCTGTTTCAGACGGCGCAGGCCGGCGCGTTCCACCGGGCCGCCCAGCAGCTCGGGAAGGCCCTGAAGTCGCGCCAGGACGCGGAGGAAGGCATTGTTCAAGAGGCCAGCTGGCGTCTGTTGATGCCACCCCACCGCGTGAACGAGGTCTGCCGCGTCACGACGACCGATGTGGAGGCGATGGTGCAGCTCGCCCGCATGTGCCGTGCCTCCTTCGAGTTCGCGGCATGGCGCGTGGCGGGCACCCTCACCCGCCCGGTGCGCGGCGTGGTGTTGGATTCCCGTGGCTGGGTATTGGCCAGCTTCGGCAATAACGTGGGCACCGCGAAGTACACGCCGGGTCGGGGCTTCTTCGTAGACGCCATGCACCCGCTGCAGCAGATCACCGAGACCAATCAGGTCGTCGAGTTCAAGGCAGCGATTCCATTTAAGCGCGGCCGCGTGGGCTGGCGCGTGTCGATGGAGGCTTGGAAGGACTCGAAGCGCTTTCAGACGCTGGCGGTGTTCGACACGCGGATCAGCAAGAACCACGGCATGGAGCCGCTATTGGAGGTAGATACATGACTCAACCCCACTTACGAGGGAATAGGCGGGTGCCAAATGTTGACTTCACTCTGTACGATAGACTCCACCCGTATGGAAGAGAGCTGATTTTGGCGTGGTTTCGAAAAGCTGTTGATGGTATTGCAAGTGGGCAAGGCGACTCATTTGAGTCATTCATGTACACGTGGCTTTCACTAAATGCATGGGCCGCTTGTGTGACTGACGAGGATAGCGATTCACTCTGGCAGGCAGCAATCGGTAGAAATGAAGAATTGAGCAGAAATTTCATACTGCTTATGAACAACGATGAAGATTTTAGACAAAGCGTCACTCAGTTTTATGGCCACTGGCCGATATTCCAAGTAAAGAGCATAAGAGAACGCTACCCACGATACTTTCGATTCGACCAACAATCCACAAGGGAAGAGATGCGGGGGGTTCTTCTTAGGGCGAGAGTGCGCCATGACCCGTGGCCTTGGAATCCAACAGCAGCCGTTGAATGGGGAAGTGTCGTTTCTGTACTTTCCAGAGTACGCAACAATCTATTCCATGGCCAAAAGTCTCCTTATGATGCGTCCGATCAGGAAATAGTCAGGGCATCGCTCAATGTGCTTGTGCTCTACATAGCTAAGACCAATTTATACGGCATCTACAATATTAAAGAGATACTTACAAAGCTGGAAGGGGGAGAATAGGTGGATGTGGAGTCCCTGGGATAAGGCCATTGGGCAGTTACAAAATTACGACGGCGACTGCTGGCTGGTTAGCCCCTACATCACCGTGGCACCGACTGCACTGGAAGGAATCGCCGGACTGGCCACTTTCACTTCGGTGAAAGTGCTGACCACCGCCGATCCGCAGGACTTTGCGCGGAGCAGCAGCAATCTCGGCGTGCTACAGGACATGGCAGGGCGAGGCGCAGACGTCCGGGCCCGCAACCGCCTGCACGCCAAGCTGTACCTCCGCCGTCAGGGCAATGCGGCCGTCGGCTGGCTCGGCTCAGCAAACCTCACCGACCGGGCGCGGCACACCAACCAAGAGGTAATGTCTGGCCCACAGGTTCTGGACAAGGCGTTTCTGCAGAAGCTCGACCGGCTGTGGGACGATGCCAAGCGGCTAACCCCAGAGATACTCAAACAGCTCGAACGGCAGGTCGTGGAAGAACAGGCCAACATCCAGGCCCAGAAAGCCATGCTGGCCGATGTCGTCGTCCTCAGCATCGAAGACCGCAAGGCCGGCAAGCAGTTCGACATCAAGCACTCTCTCCTCAAACTCGGCATCGACAAGGAAATGGCCCGCAACATCCGTACCCCTGCCGTGTCGTTCATTGATGCCGAGTACCGGGATCAGCTACAGGACTGGCGGCAAGAGCAGATCGACCGCCTGACCCGTGGAAAGCCGCCGCTGATGGTTCGGCTCCCCGGCGGCAACACGCTGTATGCCTGTGTACGGCGAAATCTTCCTGACGTCCAGAATTCCCTGTACACGCTGGATCAGCAGGGCGCGGCCCGCCTGAACCAACTCCACGCTGGTTCGAGAAACGACCTGAAGAAGAAGTTCATCTCGCATCTCGACGTATGGCGCAAGGCATGCGGTGCCCAGATTGATAAGAAGATCGTCGCCGAGGTGTTCGTGAAGGCGTACGAAGAGTTCGACAAGTACATTGCGACGGATGCCTTCGGTGTGGATTTCACGCTGCTGGTGCCGGTGATGACGGATGACCGGAACCACCCTGGTACAAGGTGCTCAAAACGGTGAGCAGCGCGCCCCGGCCGATGCTCTTTCCAGCCTGACGAGATCGCCGAGGATAAAGAACGAAAAACAGCCAGCTGAATGCCTCGCTGCCACACCATGCCAAGGGAATGGGCGTCACCGGGTTTATTGGGAACAGCATAAGTCGAAGCGGATGGAGGGCCTGAGCGATCCCAGGACTGCACTTCACGGTACCAGACGACAAACCAGAGCCGGTTCGTGCAATAGAATCCGAACTGTGCCAAAGCCCAAGAAAACCAAGGCGGCTCAGAAAGCTGCCAAGAAACGCAAGGCGGAAAAGGCAAAGGCTAGAATGATAACCCGTTCCGTGAACGTTCCCGCCGCCCTCGACGCCCCTGAGACACGCTGGGTTGTACCTTTAATCGCTACAGATAATGAAACACAAAAACGCCATGCTGTGGGAACCGCTTTTTTTATTGCCCCTGATATACTGCTGACTGCATGGCACAATATACCTTCACTTATCTCCAACATTGTGGATAATCCTGATATCGAGAGAGATTCCTTCAAATGGCCCGAATCCGAAGTGCTAGACTTTATGACTATCTCAGTTTTGCAAATTATCGAGGGCGGCTATGGCTTACGACGCGAAGTTAGACAGGTACATCGATCACGCTTCAGTAATGATATAGCTATATTGCGTGTGTGGCGTGATGAAACCGTACCATCGAACACTCCAATTGAATTTGCCTCATTGGATGCCGACCCGCCCTTAATCGGTGAGCGAATCAGGGCGTTTGGTTACGCTGCTTCAATTGCCCATGACGGATTGACTGCTGATGGTCTGCTTCTGCTTGGCCATGACCCAAGGCTGGCCTCTGGCAACGTTAAAGAAATCAACGAGCAGGGCTTTGGCTCAGTGCGCCCCTTTCCATACTTTGACGTGGAGGCCGATTTTATGCCTGGAATGAGCGGCGGCCCTGTAAATAATCTTCAAGGCCGTGTCTGTGGGGTTGTGTCGAGGGGCATGGGCGGCGTTCCACCAAGAAGTTATGCTGCCTGTATCTGGCCTATTTTGGGAGAGCAGATTCAATGGGAAGATTTTAATGGTGGTGAACCCTTTAGAATCATGGATTTAGTGCGGCAGAACGCACCCGGTCAAGATCACCCATACATAAGAATGGCAAGCTTTCAAAACTACCAAGTGGGCATGAATGAAGCGACTCAGCTTCCTATGGAAGTACGTAGGAGGTTAGATTAATGACGCACTGATCAGCGCAGCCGCTCCCAGGCATTCTCGGCCGCCGCGTACGTCCCTTTGCCGACGTCAATGCGCATGTTCGGAGCCATTTCTACTGGGGTCATGATGAACACGCGCGTGGGCTGCCCGTGCACGGACTTGCACACGAAGGCCATGAAGTCTGCGTCCTTGGCGTAGTTTTTGCGCTGCGTAGGGTTGGTGAATCTCCCCTTGCGGGTCGCCGACGTCGAGAACTTGAATACGCCAGGATCCTCGGTGTCGCGACCGGTCTTGACCTCAACCCGGTGGCCATTGATGCGGACGTCAAAGGGGGAAAGCCATTCGGCCGGGCGATCGGCCGTGAAGCCCATGGACTGCGCAAGCTGCGTTACCAGCTGCTCGCCTTCTCGTCCGAGCACGACGTTGGGGGCGTTGACCGGCAGGTTCTGGGCGCGGCGAAAATTGGCGACAGTGCGAGCGCTGACGCAGAGTTTTCCAGCGATCTGCACGTCGTTGCACCCCTGTGAATGGTAGTGGCGGATGCGAGCGTCTCGGGTGGCTGTGGGCATGGGGCTCCAATAGAAACAGGCCGCGCGGGGCGGCCTGCTGGTCGAGTGATGAATGTTCAGGGCTGATGCTGCCTGGGTTTACGGTTGACGGGCAGACCCTCTTCGCGGCGGAGATTGGCGACCGTCCGGGTGCAGACGCCGAGCAGCGCGGCGATGGTGTGGTCATCGTCGCCGATGCCGTGCAAGAGCACGACCAGGGTCTTCCGAAATTCGCGCAGGGACGCCCGGTGGCCATGGCCACCGGGCAGGGGAATGGGAGGGGTCATGGTGGACTCCGTGATGGGTTTCGCGGCGGCGGAGGTCACAAGGCCGAAACGCCCTAGTCTGGGCCGCCCCGCACGCGCGTATGTGGAAAGAACGTAGAGAAATGGTGGCACGCCGCAGAACAGACGGCACCGTTCACCGGATGTGACGTGCAGCTATCGGTACACTTGCTCGAACATTGCGCGCGCATCAACACCTGGCCGGATCCAGACTTTGGTGCTCAGGCTGTGACCGGCCGCCACCTTGCGCCGCTCCACTGACCCAGTCCCGAATCCGGCAGCCCTCAACAGGTCATCCAACGGACTTGCCGGCTTTGCGAATGCCTGGACGTCCCGGAACCGCCGCAGAGTGCCATGCCGCAGCCAATGGTCAAGTTCCGAACCCAATGGAGGTGGAGTCCGGTGAAGCGCTTCTGCCAGGGCCGCACGGTGGCGCCGCAAACTCTCCTCTGCCTTGTCAGGATCACCGCGACGATGCTTCAGCAGACCGAGCACCGCGTACACGCTGCTAAACACCCCACCCAGGGTGGACTCCATCTCCTCGGCCAGGCACAGGACAGCGTCCCGCCAACGCGGATGACGGCTACGCCACGTGAACGACAGCTTCGGCACATACGGTGTCACCTTACACCCGCGCTCGATCAAGGACGGGCGTGGCCAGTAGCCCAGGATGATACGGGGCCTGCATTCACACTGCTCCGGATAGATCGCCTGGCGGCTACGGTGCATCAACTGAAGGTGCTCCGAGTCTTCCAGCCAATCCTGCGTTCGCTGCCGGGCCTCGGCATCATCCGGATACAGGGCCGCCATCGTGCCAAGGGAATGTCGGAGTGGAAGCCTTGGTTGTTTCAGCATGAAGAGGGTCGTGCCTTCGAAGGTGTTCAGGCCCCGACCGGCGTAATGGTGCAGGTACAGCGGCATCGTCGTGATCCCGTGATAGACCGCGGCTTCCGACAGTGCACGCATCCATGGGCCCTCCGGGTCGCGCTGCGCCTTGGACGTGATGATCGTGATCTGGCGGTCTCTCTGGTGCTGCAGCACCTCCTCGGCGATGTGGAGGCACTTCGCGAACTGCGTGGGTTTCACCATGTTCAGGTCATCGAGATGCAGCTCCGGGGCCACCTGTACCTCCAACGGCCGGCCATCCTCCGACGGTTCGATAGGGTGAATCAGGTGGCCCGGAAACACAGCTCCATAGAGCGTTTCGTCCGCATACGCGTCAAGGATCAATGTCGGGGGGAGGCCGTGCAGTGGGAGCAGCACGTGGCCGTAGAAGCGCGGTGCCTGGATCCCTCCGGAACGCAGGATGTTCCAGGACAGGCCAAACCGGTAATGGTTGCGTTCCGGGTGCGCCACATCGTTGCGGAACGCGCCGAACCAGTCATCGGTCAGGTATGGGCTCAGCGTGCGCAGCTGCTCCTCGAAGGCGGCCCAGTCTGAGTCCCGCCAGTGCGAACCGATCGCCTGCAGGAAGGCTGAGCCAGTGAAGTAGTGTTGCTCGGCGAGCCGGCGCACGTCGGTCGGTGCCTGAACCGTGGCGGGCGGCGGGGTGCCAAGTACCTGAGCGAGCCGCGCACAGATTGCACTGTGCCGGCCGAAGGTCTCCAAGTTCGGCAGACGGATCTGCTGATCCTGCACCAGGCCAGACAGCGGAAACTCGTCGATGACGAGCAGGTCAGCTTTCAGAGCCCGGAGAAGACCATGGCGGTCGTAGATATGCGCCAGGTGCGCGAAGGAGATGACCTTCACCTCGGGCTTGTCACTCCATTCAAGCTGCCGCACGTATTCAGGCATGCCCAGGGTGTGCTTTTTGCCCTTCACCAACGTGCAAGCCACGCCAGCCTGTTCGAATTGTTCAACCGCTTCCCTCGCCAGCGCATGCTCGCCAATCGTGGAATGGACAGCCCACAGCACCCGCTTCCGGCGGCCGGATTTCAGCTCCTTGATTACCGCCTGGCGGGTGTGCACACTCTTTTTGTGCCCAGGTGGACGGCGCAGGATGTGGATGCCGGGCTTGATCGGCAGAACTGGCAAGATCGCCGCAGCGTCAGGGTTTACCCGCCCCTGCGCCAGTGGACAGTTCCTGTTCCCTGGATACAGTACTGGTGCATCGGAGATCGAGGTCATATCTGAAACTGTCCACAGATGACCACACCTTGCCAGGACAGAGGGATGGTTGTCGCTTAGTGATGTCTGACACGGTGAATTCTGTGGTGCCAGCTGGCACCGTTCGGGGCTGGGCGGCGGAGCAGGTTCGGGATACGAGAGACGCGGTGCAGTCATTTGCGCATTCCCGATTGCGCGAAGCGCCCCGAGGACAGCGCGACGCAACGCGGAGTGCTGGACGAGGCAGGTGAACGACGACGGACGGGTTTCATAGCGAACCTCCAAGAGTTCAGGGGAATTGCCTGAGCGGCAATCCCCCTGTCGCCCTGACGGGCGTGACGAAGATGAACGGTGTGAACGGGTGGCGAGCGAGGACGTGCCGAAGGGCACTGGCCCTCTCCCCCACTGCTGGGCCGCGGCAGCGGCCGGTCTGCCGGCTTCAACATCCACAGGCCTAACCTTGATGGCGTCCGGTCACCCGGCCGATCCCCAGAACGGCCCTCCCCGAGCACAGGTGACTTCACCCCTCCTAAGTGACAGCACGCCCTGAACTGAGCCGGACGTCCCGTGGTGGCCGGCCCCTCCACCCTGCTGGCTGCGGCAGCAGCCGACGTGCCGACCAGGACACCAGGCCCTGAACGTCACGCCGCATCAGAGTCGCCAAGATCAGCCGGACGGGGTGATCCCACCCTTCCCGCGCGGCAGCGCGGAGCGTCCCGGCCAGACCCCATGCCACCTCAGCACCAGCCCGGAGTTCACCTTCACTTCCAGGCTACAACCCCGGTTGTGGGGCTTGGTCGCCTCCGATGAGAGGCCGGCTGAAGACGGTCAGCGCAGCGCCCGGGTGGATCTGTCGAGCGTGGGTGCGGGCCCGACGTTCCCCACCGGGGGGCTTGTGGAGGCTCGCCGCACCAACCGAGGGGCGGGGGGCAGATTGTTATCGAAGGACTGGCCTGCAGGGCGTAGGAGGTCGCTCAGCAGGAAAGAGAGATTGACCGGGATACGCCATCCATCTCGCCCCGCTACGCGTCCCCATAGCGTCTGGCCTCGTCGTCAAGCAGTTCCTGCCCGAGCTGGATGAGCCGCGCAAAGTTCGCGGTCTGGAAGACGACCTTGTGAACCACGGTCGCTGTGGGATTCTTCTCATCGCCCTCGGCGAAGCACAGATTGAGCACGACCTCCCCGCGTTTCGCGTCCAGAAGGGTGAAATTGGCGTACGTCGGCGGAATGTGGCTGGGCATGCGGATCTTCATGATGGTCTCCGTGTGGTGAGGCTGAGGACGTACTGGGGGTTGAAGGGGGCGTCGGCCAGGAACAACAGGTTCGGCAGGCGCAGGTGGGCCAGCCGGAACGGCTGCTGCAGGCGGGATTCGATCAGGGCCTGGTCGACCTCGGATTCCTTCAGGGCGAGCAGCCGCAGGTGGGCGTACTGCAGCCGTCCGAAGCCGATGCCGGGCCGATGCGCGGCCGTTCCAGCCTCCCGGAGGGCGTGGGAGGCGGAGCGGAGGGTCAGGGGCATCGTGGTCGCGTCATGGAACAGGTACAGGGCCTTCTGGCGCCGGCGCAGGAACCACAGGCGCAGGGCAATACACGCCGGGTCGCTGAGACGCAGCACGACGTCCGGCCCACCATCCCGGCCGGGGAGGGTCAGGGAGCGGGTGGCGAGACTGACCTGCTCCTTCTTCAGGCCGATCAGCGTCTGGGCCTTCAGGCCCGTGTGGTAGACGAGATACGCCAGGGTGCGGATCCCTGGGTCGTCGATCGCCCGGAGCAGCCGCGCGATGTCGCCTTCGGTGAGCAGGTGTGGCCCATACACACTCCGCGGCAACGGGGGTACCAGCGCGGTCGAGGCCGGGATGTGCTGGTGGGCCCGCAGCCACGTCAGGATCTGCACCAGGCCCCGGGCGAGCCGGTAGGAGTCGTGACGCCCCCAGCGGCGGCCCTGGGTGAGCATGGCCCCGACGGCGGCCCCGTCGGCCCGGTAGGAGCCGGGGAGGCGGCGGAAGGCCGTCCACGCGTCCCGGAACAGCCGCTCGCCTTTCGGGCTGAGGCCGGACTGCTGGCGCTCGGCCAGAAACGCCTCGAAGTGCGTGTCGATCCGGGCCATGCTTATTCTCCCCGACTGCGCAGAGGTGAGGAGCGGCGGTGGGCCGCCTTGACGTCATCGTCGAGCAGCTGAGCGTACCGGTTGCTCATCTCCAACGAGGAGTGACCGAAGATGCGCTGCAGCGTGAAGACGTCCCCGCCGTTGCGCAGGTACTGCACGGCAAACCCACGGCGGAACGCGTGGGCGCTGAGGCGCTGCAAGGCGGCAAACTGGCACAGGCGGTCGAGCACCTTGTCCAGAGCCCCACGGGTCATCTGGTGGTCACCCACCAGAAACACGTAGGGGCTTCCAGGGTCAGCGTCCCGTTCCTGCGAGATGTAGGCGCGGACTGCTTTGAGGGTCGGGCGCTCCATGGGGACGGAGCGCGATTTCCCGCCCTTTCCCTTGCGGATCAGCAGGAAACCTTCGGGACGAACGTCGTCGAGTTGCAGGTTCAGGGCTTCAGAGGCGCGGACGCCCGTGTCGTACAGCACGGTGAGCAGCGCCACGTCCCGTAGCGGTGTCCGGGATTTGAGCCGGGCCGCGCCGAGCAGCTTCTGGAAGTCACTGAACCGAACTGCTGGCATCGGTTCCCGCGGCAAGCGGGGCATCGGCAGCCGGCGGGTCAGGTCGGTCGGCAGCAGTTCCTCACTGTGGGCCCATTTCAGCAGGGTCTTGACGGGGCGCAACCGCGCATGGGCACCGCCGGGCGACAGGGTGGCCGAGCAGTGCACGGCGTATTCGCGGAGGGACAGGGGCGTGATCTGGGTCAGGCGCTCGATGTTCCGCGTGGCCATCCAGGTGGTCAAGGCCGTGAACGCGGCACGGTATGCGCGGGTGGTCTGGGGGCTGTGGCCTCTGGCCTCGCCGTCGAGCAGGAATTCTTCGATGATCTGCGGGAGTGAATCGAGCATACGGATCCTCCGGCAGCCTCTTTTTCGTCACGCTTCAACCTGGAATGTCTACACGCTCTGTCCAAAACACGGGGACACGTTTTGGTCGCCGCACACTCGGACTGAGCCTCGATTCGGGTGAAACGAAACGAAAAAAGGCCGCAACCAGCGGTCGCAGCCCCCTCTCTTCTTCTGGCGGAACGGGAGAGATTCGAACTCTCGGTACGGTTGCCCGTACACACGCTTTCCAGGCGTGCCCCTTCAACCACTCGGGCACCGTTCCAGCGCACAGCAGAGTAGCCCATGCCCGGGGGGAAATCAAACCATGACGCTCCTCGCTCCGGCGCCCTCCCCAGGGGCATACAATCCTGACCGTGACCTTTGTGACCGTCGTTGCCGTGCTGTTGTCGTATCTGCTGGGCTCCATCCCGGCCGCCGCGTGGGTCGCCCGTGGGCGGGGCGTGGACATCCGGACGGTCGGCAGCGGCAACAGCGGCGCCACCAACGTGATGCGCTCGGTCGGCAAGGGGCCGGCCCTGGCCGTGGCCGTCTTCGACATCCTCAAGGGTGCGCTGGCGGTGACGCTGGCCCGCACCCTGGGTCTGGCGGAGCCGTGGGCCGCCGCGTGCGGCGTGGCGGCCGTGGTGGGCCACAACTTCAGCCCGTTCCTGGGGTTCCGGGGCGGCAAGGGCGTGGCGACCAGCTTCGGCACGATCGCCGCGCTCGACCCGGTCATCGGTGGGGGCACCTTCGTGGTCGGCATCTTCACGATGTGGCTCACGCGCTTCGTGAGTGCCGGCAGCATCGTGGGGGCGCTGGTGGCAGCGGTGCTGGTGGTGGCGCTGGGCCGGACGCCGTGGCAGATGCTGGTGATCGCGGGGCTGTCAGGCCTGCTGATCTGGCTGCACCGCGAGAACATCGCGCGGCTCCACGCCGGCAATGAGCGGCGTCTAGGTGAAAAGGTGAAGTGAGGACACGCGTGCGGGATCGGGAGCGCTATCCTGGGCGGGTTACACAATCCGATCCCTGCCACGGACGTCCGCCGTCCGGCGTTTCCCGACCCATTCCCGGAGCCACGCTATGTCCGTCCGAATCCGTATCTACGGCCAGGAGGCCGTGTTCAGCCAGGGGCACTGGGCCTGCCCGGACGAGAGTCTGCAGGCCATGCTCGAGGCCCTGGCCGACCCGCGTGCCCTGAGCCCCGAGCAGGAGCGTGAGCACGCCCTGTACGCGGCCGGACGCTACGGCGGCCTGATTGCCACGGACTACGGCTGGGAGGCCGCGCCGCATCCGGAAGCGGAGATCAAGCTGGAGGATTTCCAGCCCCGGCGGGAACCCAGGAAGCCGGGGGGCGGGCTGCTCGGCGGCCTCTTCCGCCGCAAGGGCTGAATGTGGCCGCAGCGGATTCCGGTTAGACGTCTGCGCTTGACCCCCTGCGGCGCAGCCTCTACCCTGCGTGACATGAACGCCCGCATGACCACCATTACCCCGTGAGGGCGGTGTCGTGACGGCAACCGCCCCGCCAGACGTGCGGGGCGGTTTTTCTTTGGAGGAGCGTATGCGCGTAGCGATCGTGGGAGCAACCGGAGCGGTGGGACACGAACTTCTGAAGGTGCTGGAGGGCAGCAGCCTGCGCTTTGACGAGCTGCTGCTGTTCGCCAGCCCACGCAGCGCGGGCAGCACGCTGATGTTCAGGAATCAGCCGCTGACCGTGCAGGCCACGCCGGACGGCGCCATCGACGCCGACGTGATCCTGGCGTCGGCGGGCGGCAGCATCAGCAAGGCCCTGGCTCCGGCCTGGGTGGCGGGCGGCGCGGTCGTGATCGACAACTCCAGCGCCTTCCGCTACGACCCCGAGGTGCCCCTGGTCGTGCCCGAGGTCAACGGGGACGCCGCCCTGACCCACCGGGGCATCATCGCCAACCCGAACTGCACCACCGCCATCGCCGTGGTGGCCGTGGCCCCGATTCACCGGCAGTACGGCGTGAAGCGCATGATCGTGAGCACCTACCAGGCGACCAGCGGCGCGGGGGCCAAGGGCATGGACGAGCTGCTGGAGCAGACGCGGGTGGAACTGGACGGCGGGCAGGCGCAGGCCAGCGTCTTCGCGCACCCCATCCCCTTCAACGTGATCCCGCACATCGACGCCTTCCAGGACAACGGCTACACCAAGGAGGAGATGAAAGTCGCGTGGGAGACCCGCAAGATCATCGGGGACGACAGCCTCCAGATCTCGTGTACCGCCGTGCGGATTCCCACCCTGCGCACGCACAGCGAGGCGATCACGCTGGAGCTGGAACGCCCCGCCAACCCGCAGGCCGTGCGTGACCTGCTGGCCGCGTCGGCCGGGGTGGAGGTGCGCGACGACCCGGCCGGGAAGCTGTACCCCATGCCCCTGACCGCCAGCGGCAAGTACGACGTGGAGGTGGGCCGCATCCGCGAGTCGCTGGTCTTCCCCGGCGGCATCGACCTGTTCGTGTCGGGCGACCAGCTCCTGAAGGGGGCCGCGCTGAACGCCGTGCAGATCGCGGAATACCTCCAGCAGAAGGGAGCGCTGAAGGCCAGACAGCGGGCCTGATCACATCCAGACGTCCCAGATGAGGCCTCCCACGTGGAGGCCGTCTTCATGATGGTTGGCGCAAGGGTCGTGCACAGAACATGAACAGAACCCTGGCATGTTGAACATCAAGACAGCGCCGCCCACCCCTCACGCCCGCCCTGCCAGCGGGCGGTGCCGGATGTCCCATGGCCCCCCGCCACGCTGTCGCCCGGCCGCCCCCCACCCCCGGAGGACTGACCATGACCGAGTACAAACAGGATCTGTTCCGCTACGTCGCCGAGGAATTTGCCGAGGACTACCGCGAGGGCGAGCTGCAACGCCGCGAGTTCCTGCGACGCATGACCCTGCTGGGTGGCGGCGTGGTCGGGGCCCGCACCCTGATCGCGTCGCTGGGCATCGCGGGCGTTAGCGCGGCCGAGCTTGCCCAGGCACAGACGGCCCCGCCCCAGCCGGACAAGGCCAGCGGCGCGGGCATGGTCGATCCACGCGACCCGGCCATCACGGTCGGCCCGGTCACGTATGGGGCGCGGGGCTTCACGCATCTGGCCTACGTGGCGCGGCCGGTCGGAATTGCCCCCGCGCCGGGTGTGCTGGTCATCCACGAGAACCGGGGGCTGCAGCCGCACATCCAGGACATCGCGCGGCGGCTCGCCAAGGCCGGCTACATCGCTATGGCTCCGGATCTGGTGTCGCAGATCGGCGGCACCGCGCAGTACATCGACACCGCGCAGATCAGCTCCTATCTGGCCCAGACGCCCGGCGACGAGCACGTGGCGAACCTGAAGGAGGCCGTGGCCGTGCTCCAGAAACAGCCGGGCGTGCAGGGCATCGGCGCGGTTGGCTTCTGCTTCGGCGGCGGGCTCACATGGCGGCTGGCGACGGCGGTACCCGAGCTGAAAGCGGCCGTGCCCTTCTATGGCCCCGCGCCCGACACGGCGGCAGTGCCGAACATCAGGGCGGCCGTGCTGGGCATCTATGGCGGCACCGACACGCGCATCAACGCGGGCATCCCGCAGCTGGAGGCGGCCCTGAAGGCAGCGGGCACCCGCTACGGCATCAAGATCTACGACGGAGCCGGACACGCCTTCAACAACGACACCGGCCAGAACTACGTGAAGGCCGCTGCCGACGACGCCTGGGCCCAGACCCTGGCGTGGTTCGGCCAGTACCTGCGGGCCTGAGCGGCACCGGAGGGGGTGGGTGAGGCCAGTGAACTGGCCTGCCCGCCCCCTCTGCCATTGCGCTTACGGGCTTTGCCTGACCACAAGGTAGCCTGAACCGTCCCGCTCCACGCCGGAGCCGGGGCGCCCCCGGAGGTTTCCCATGACGCAGATCGTTCTGACCACCCAGTCCCGCACCACCGTCCTTTCTGGAGGCCAGACCGAGTCATGCCCGACACCCATCCGGGGCCGACGCCCCATGTAAACCCGACTGTCCCCACCCTTCCCGAGTCCGACGCCGCCCGTGCCCGACGCTGGCGACGGACGTTCCTGTCGTACTACCGCCCGTACCGGCGCGTCCTGCTGCTCGACCTCGCGTGTGCGTTTCTCGTGGCGGGGATCGCTGTCGCGTTCCCGCTGGTGGTGCGCTTCATCACCGGCGAGGTGCTGGGCGGCCCGGCGCCCATCGACCCCGGCCCGATCTACGCGGCGGGCGGGCTCATGCTGGCGCTGCTGGCCGCGCAGGTCGCCGCCGACACCTTCGTGGACTACCAGGGCCACATGATGGGCACGTGGATCGAGCGCGACATGCGCCGCGACCTGTTCGACCACTACCAGCGCCTGCCGCACGCCTTCTACGACACCCAGCGCACCGGCCAGCTGATGTCCCGCCTGACCGGCGACCTGGAGGACATCAGCGAACTCGCGCACCACGGCCCGGAAGACCTGCTGATCGCCGCCGTGAAGTTCAGCGGCACCTTCGCCGTACTGATCCACGTGAACCCGGCCCTGACGTGGGTGGTGTTCGCGCTGCTGCCCGTCATGGCCGTGTACGCGCTGTATTTCCACCGCCGCCTGACCGCCGCGTACCTGGCGAGCCGCGTGTCGATGGGCGACGTGAATGCCCAGGTCGAGGACTCCCTGGCTGGGATCCGCGTGGTACAGGCCTTTGCCCGCGAGAACGCCGAGGCCCGCAAGTTCGCCCACCAGAACGCGCGCTTCGTGGCCACGCGCCGGGGTGTCTACCGCAACGAGGCGTGGTTCCACCAGGGCGTGCAGACCTTCACCGGCCTGCTGACCGTCATCGTGGTGGTGCTGGGGGGCGTGCTGATCGCCGGACAGCGCCTGACCGTGGCGGATCTGATCACCTACCTGCTGCTGGTCGGCGTGCTGGTCGATCCGGTGCAGCGCTTCGTGAACTTCGCCCGCGTGACGCAGGCGGGCCTGCCCGGCTTCACGCGCTTCATGCAGATCATGGATCTCGTTCCGGCCATCCGTGACGCGCCGGACGCCGTGCCACTGCCAGACGTGCGCGGCCATATCGAACTGCGGGACGTGGCCTTCGCCTACCGCGAGGACGGCGAGCATGTCCTGCGCGACCTGAACCTGACCATCCATCCCGGTGAGACGGTCGCGCTGGTCGGCCCGTCCGGCGCAGGCAAGTCCACGCTGTGCGCCCTGATCCCCCGCTTCTACGACGTCACCGCCGGGCAGGTCGTGATCGACGGGCACGATGTCCGGGACGTGACGCTGGACTCTCTTCGGCGGCAGGTCGGCATCGTGCCGCAGGACGTGTACCTGTTCGCCGGCAGCGTGGCCGACAACATCCGCTACGGCCGCCCGGACGCCACCGACGCGCAGGTCATGGCCGCCGCCCGCCGTGCCCACGCCCACGACTTCATCACGGCCCTGCCCGACGGCTACAACACCGATGTCGGCCAGCGCGGCGTGAAGCTCTCGGGCGGACAGAAACAGCGCCTGAGCATCGCCCGCGCGTTTCTGAATGATCCGCCGGTACTGATTCTCGACGAGGCCACCAGTGCCCTGGACACCCACAGCGAACGCGCCGTCCAGGCCGCGCTGGACGATCTGCGCGGTGAGCGCACGGTGCTGGTCATCGCCCACCGCCTGAGCACCATCCGCAGCGCCGACCGGATCGTGGTGCTCACGGAAGACGGCGTGGCCGAGGAGGGGACGCACGCTGAGCTGCTCGCCAGGGGGGGCGTATATGCGCGGCTGCATGGGGCGGTGCTTGCGGAATCGGTGCAGTAAAGGGGGTGGAAGGTGGGCGCCTGCGGCGGGCGTCCCCACCCCCCAACCCCCTGCCCGCCGGCAGGGGGAGCTAAGCGCTGCGCTCGGCATGTGGTCGATGTTGCGTCCTGGCCGACATTCACGGGATTGACGGTAGCGAGGGGCGGCGTACCTGCTCATTGCGTTGTCGCTGTCACCGCCCGTGCGCTGCGCGCCCGATGGCATTCGGTCAGGGGCAGGGTGGGATGCCACGGTTTTACCCCTCCCCCCTTGCGGGGGAGGCTGGGAGGGGGGTGGCGAGCGGAGCTTGCCCTCGTACTGGACGCCCATTTTCCATGTCGCCCCGATGCCGCCGCTTCTCATCTCACATCAGGCGTTTGCGGGGGAGGCTGGGAGGGGGTGGACGGCAACGCCGTCCCAGATGGCCGATTGGGAATATAGAGTGACGACCCCACCAGAACCATCGTCCCCTCACTCGCCCCTCCCCTGACCATCCGGCGGATTGACGACTGCCCCCGCTGACCGCTAGGCTCCGCCGCATGAGCGAGCAGATCACCCCCACCATCCGGATCGGTGCGGGCCTGCCCGTGCTCCCGCCGCCCTCCGGGGTGTAACCACGCCATGTGCCGCCGCGCGTCCTGGGGACGCCGACCTGTCGTCGTTGCATTCAGAAGGGGAACACCATGCGGGTATCGAAGGGGTTATTCGTCACGTGGCGCGACGCGCCGTCAGACGCCGACACGCGGGGCATCCAGGCCCTGAGCCGGGCCGGATTCGTTCGGAAAGTGGGCGCGGGCCTGTACGCGCACCTGCCGCTCATGACGCGCGTGCTGGCGCGGCTGGAGGCGCTGATCCGCGCCGAGCTGGAGGACATCTCGCAGGAGGTGGACTTCCCGCTGCTGCACCCGCAGGCGCTGTGGGAGCAGTCGGGCCGCTGGGACGCCTACACCCGCGCCGAGGGCATCATGTTCACCGTGACCGACCGCGCCGGGCGGGCACACGCGCTGGGGCCGACGCACGAGGAGGTGGCCGCGTCGGTGGTGGGCGACCTGGCCCGCAGCTACCGCGACCTGCCGGTCAGCGTGTACCAGATCGGCCGCAAGTTCCGTGACGAGCTGCGCCCCCGCGCCGGCCTGCTGCGCACGCGGGAATTCGTGATGAAGGACGCCTACTCCTTCCACACCACCCCGGAGGATCTGGCCGCGCACTTCGAGGTCATGGCCGGCGCATATGGGCGCATCCTCTCGCGCCTGGGCGTGCCGTGGCGGGCGGTCGAGGCCGACAGCGGCAGCATCGGCGGCACCGGCAGCCGTGAATTCGTGATCCTGGCAGACGTGGGCGAGGACGAGGTGCTCTTTAGCCCGGACGGCCAGTACGCCGCCAACGCCGAACGCGCCGTGGGCCGGGCACCGGACGCTGGAGCCTCACCGTTCACGCACATTGAGCGCCGATCCACGCCGGGCACGGCCACCGCTGAGGCCGCCTGTCACGCGCTGGGCTGCGGGCGGGGGCATCTGGTGAAAAACGTGCTGCTGGTCGCCACCTTCGCCCGGCCGGACGGCAACCATCACGTGCCGGTGCTGGTCAGCGTGCGCGGCGACGACAGCGTGAACGCGGTGAAGGTCTGGAACGCCGTGCAGGAACGTGCCCAGCGGTACGCCGGCGGCACCCTCCTGAGCGTGAACACCGCCGGGCCGGACACCTGGGCCGATGTGGACACCGTGCCGCTGGGCTCCGTGGCCCCCGACCTGTCCGACGATGTGATCGCCCACCGCGCCGACCTCCACCCGGCCTTCCTGCGCTTGTGTGACCACGAGGCCGCCGCCCTGCGCGACTTCGCCACCGGCGCGAACGAGACTGGCTGGCACGTCAGTGGGGCCAACTGGGGCGTGCAGTTCCCGCTCCCGGAGGTCGTGGATGTACGGCAGGCACGGACTGGAGATACCAGCCTCCACGATCCGGGCCAGCTCCTCCAGTCGGCCCGCGCCATCGAGGTCGGGCACGTGTTCCAGCTCGGCACGCGCTACACGGAGGCCCTGGGCTTCACGGTGACCGGCCCGGACGGCACGCCCCAGCCGGTCTTCATGGGGTGCTACGGCCTGGGCGTGACCCGACTGGTGCAGGCCGTGGCGGAGGTCATGGGCGATGACCGTGGGCTGGTGTGGCCGGACGCCATCGCCCCGTACCACGCCGTGCTGACCGTCGTGGACATGACCGACCCGGCCCAGGTGCAGACCGCCGAACGGCTGTACACCGACCTCCGCGCCGCTGGCGTGGACGTGCTGCTCGATGACCGCACCGAACGCCCCGGCGTGAAGTTCACCGATGCTGATCTGTGGGGCCTGCCGTGGCGCGTGACCATCGGCCGGGCGCTGGAGCGCGGCGAGGTCGAGGTCAAAGAAAGGCGGACAGGCGAGGTCACGACCGTAGGCGTGGCCGATGTGGTGGCTTGGCTGCGGGGGCGGATCGGGTAGAGGATGGGAACGGTGGCAGGGTGACTGGATTCGGCAACGGTGGTCACACGCCCCCCTCACCCCAACCCTCTCCCGCAAGGGGAGAGGGAGCTAAAAACCGAAGCCCCGCACCTTGCCCCTCTACCGAATGCCATCGGGCGCGAAGCGCACGGGCGGTGACAGCGACAACGCAATGAGCAGGTACACCGCCCCTCGCTACCGTCAATCCCATGAATGCCGGCCAGGACGACATGGCGACCACCTGCCGAGCGCAGCGCTTAGCTCCCCCCTGCCCTCCGGGTAGGGGGGCTGGGGGGGTGGGAAGCTTGTCGCCAGCCCCCACCCTCACCCCGTAATCCGATCCACCTCTGCCAACTCCTCCTTGCTGAGCACCCACCCCGCCGCCGCCACATTCCCGTCGATCTGCTCGGGCTTCGTCGCCCCAGCGATCACGGAGCTGGTCACGTCGAAGGACAGCAGCCAGCTGAAGGCAAGTTCGAGCAGCGTATGCCCCCGCCCCTCGGCAAAGGAGCGCAGCTGCTCGACCACGTCCCAGTTGTGGTCATTCAGGTAGCGGCTCTGGGCGTTCTCGCTCCCGGTGATGCGGGCCCCCTCGGGCAGGGGCTGGTCGCGGCGGTACTTGCCGGTGAGCAGGCCGCTGGCCAGCGGAAAGTACGGCAGCAGGCCCAGGTTCAGTTCCGTCATGGTGGGGATCAGCTCCCGCTCGATACCGCGTACCAGCAGGCTGTGCTCATCCTGGCACGAGGTAAAGCGCGGCCAGCCGTGCTCGCGGGCAATCCGGTCGGCGTCCCGGACACCGGCCGCGTCCATGTTGGAGACCCCGATGTGCTTCACGAGCCCCTCCTGCACCGCCTCGTTCAGCGCCCCCAGGGTGTCCTCGATGGGCGTGGTGGCGTCCGGCGTGTGCAGCTGGTACAGGTCGAGATAATCGGTGCCCAGGCGCTTCAGGCTGGCCTCCAGCGCCAGGCGGACGTACTCGGGCCGCCCGCCCTTGCGGCCGTCGCCCATGTCGTGACCGAACTTGCTGGCCAGGACGATGCGGCTGCGCTCGCCCCCCAGCGCCCGGCCCAGCATCTCCTCGCTGCCGCCCCGGTTGCCGTATACGTCGGCGGTGTCGAACAGGGTGATGCCGGCGTCCAGGGCGCGGCGCACCACCACGTCCGTCCCCACCTGATCCAGGCGACCGCCGAAGTTGTTGCAGCCCAGGCCCACGGTGGAGACCTGGAGCCCGGAGTGTCCGAGGGTTCGCGTTTGCATGGGGCCATGCTAGGCGTGCCGGTATGAGCCAGGGCGGGGCCGTGGCCTTCGGAAAGCCTTGGGAGTTGTGTCCTCACCCCGCTGCGTCAGACTGTGGGGGTGCGCCGGTCTCCCCTGTCATCCTCGCCGCTGGTGCCGCCCCGCCGCACCGCGCAGGTGCGCCCCGCCCTGGCGCTGACCACCGCCCTGATCGCGGGCGTCTGGGGGCAGGAGGTCGTGGACACGGCGGTCGGCGGCAGCCTGGACGCCTACGGCATCCTGCCGCGCGATCCGGGCACCTTCTGGCACGTGCTGACCGCGCCGTTCCTGCATGCGGGGTTCCCCCATCTGATCGCCAACACGGTGCCGCTGGCCGTGCTGGCGTTCATGGGCGCGGTGCGGAACGTCTGGCGCTTCGTGGCCGCGACGCTGATCATCGCGGTGCTGGGCGGGGCGCTGGTGTGGCTGTTCGGGCGGGGCGGAAGTGTCCACCTGGGGGCCAGCGAGCTGATCTTCGGGTATCTGGCATACCTGCTGGGCGTGGGCTGGTGGGAGCGCACGCCCGTGGCGATCGGCGTGGCGGCCCTGGCCTTCGCGCTGTACGGCGGCATCCTGTGGGGCGTGCTGCCGGGCAACCCCTACGTGTCGTGGGAGGCCCACCTGTTCGGCTTCGTCGCGGGGCTGGTGGCCGCGCTGGTGCTGCATGGCCGTCGGCCTGCCCGTCGGGCTACCACGTAACAGGCTGGAGGGTGATGACCCCTACAGCGTGACGAGTCCACCCGGCGTCTGGAGCACTGCCCGCAGCTCCGCCTGTGGGGCCTCGTAGACCTCGACCTCGCCATCGAATTCCAGGGCGTCCAGCCGGGCCCGCAGCCGATCCGGGTGCGCCGTGCCGAGCTGGAGTTTCACGAGCCGCACCCCGGCGTCCGCCAGCCGGGTGGGGGGCGGCGGGCTCAGCCAGTGAATCAGCGACGGCGCGACGCCGTACATGGGCAGCGCCCCGTCGGTCGCGACGGTCAGCCGCCAGCGGTTGTCGCCGCGCGACAGTTCCAGCACGTCCGCGCTGGGGGTCAGGCCCTCGACGGCGGCGACCCAGTGGATCAGGGCCGGGCCGGCCTCCAGGCGCCCGCGCATCTCGTCCGTGTCCAGCGCGAACCAGCGGGAGCGCGGCGGGACGGGCGCGTCCGGATCCACGGCGATGACCTCCAGGTAGGCGTCCGGCCCCAGAGACAGCACGGCGTTGTGGGTCCCGAAGGTGTCGTGCGTGCCGCCGGGCTGCATGGACACGCCCACGCGACCCTCCAGCCACGCCCGGCCCTCGTCCAGGGTGCGGGCGGCGATGACCAGATGGTCGAGATGGGCAGTCATGGCCTCAGGATACGGTCACGCCTCCCCATCCTTTACGCGCCGCGCGGCCGGCTCATGCCGGCGAGGTCACCAAGGACGATCGCAGCGGCCTTCTCCCCGCTCTCCATGGCCCCCTGGATGCCGCTCATCGAGGTGATCTCGCCGGCGAGCAGCACGCCGGGCAGATCCGTGGCGTGGCCGGGCAGGGTGGCGGCGTATTCCGGCGGCTGCGGGTACTGCGCGTGGCGGATGCGCTCGGTGAGCAGCGTGCGCAGGCGTAGGGCGGCCTCCTGCCCGTACCAGCGCGACAGCTCGCCGCGCACGCGGGCGTCCAGCGCGTCGTCGTCCAGTTCCGGCAGGCCCAGCACCGAGACGGTCAGGAGGTGCTGTCCGGCGGGAGCCCGGCCCGGCACGCCGCTGCTGACCCACTGGGCGTTGTTGATCAGGCCGTCCTCGGCATTGAGCAGCAGGCGGGTCTCGGGGTCGATGCGCTCCTGCGCCGCGTAGTGCAGGTACGTGCTGCCCACGCTGCCGCGTGACACGGGTTCGCCGGTGAGCTGCTGCGTGGTGTCGGGATCGGTCGCCACGATCACATGCCGCGCGTCGATCTCGCCGGCAGAGGTGGCCGCCGTGACGTGCTCGCCGTGTGGCACCAGCCGGGTCACACGGGTGTCGGTGCGCACATCCACGCCCTGGGCGAGCTGCGCCGTAATCGCGCCCATCCCGGCACGGGGCAGCGCCGCCCCACCGTCCATGAGCATGCGGAAGTAGTAGCGGAACAGCCGCGCCGACGTGCCCAGGCGGCGGTCAAGGAAGATCCCGCCGAAGAACGGCCGGAAGAACACGTCCAGCGCCACGTCGCTGAAGCCCTGGCGGCGCAGGTAGCCTTCCGTGGATTCGTCGGGGCCGGTCAGCAGGGTGTGGGGTGCGGGAGCACGCAGGCTCGCGGCGAGCTTAACGACCCGGAGCTTGTCGCCCAGCGGCAGCACGCGGGTGGTCAGCGTGGAGAGCAGCCCCGCCGGATCGCGGATGGGGTCGCCCAGCACAGCCGCCCGTGACCCGCGCCGCACGACCGCAGACGGAGGAATCGGCACGAGGTCGAGCGCCCCGAGGTCGAGCTGGCGGAGCACCGCCGGATACGACGGAAACAGCACCTGGTACCCGGCATCGATGGTGAAGCCGTCCACCACGCGCGAGCGCACCCGGCCGCCCACCTCCGGGGCTGCCTCCAGCACCCGCACCCGCTTCCCCGCACGGGTCAGGGTGCGCGCCGCCGTGAGGCCCGCAAGGCCCCCACCGATCACCAGAACGTCGAGCATGCCGACAGCCTAGAGCAGACGGCACAGAGAGGAGGGCCAGAACATCTTTAGCCCTCCGCTCTCTGCCGTCTGCGGTCTGCGCATTTCCTACGGATTCCGTCCGATTCCCGGACATCCGGGAAAGAACCGGATGTCCGTCCATCTCCCGAAATGCGTAGTTGCCCCTACTCCCTTCGGTCGGATTTCATCCCGCTTGCAGCGGGATTCAATCGGAGTTCCTCTCAGTCCGTCGCCCCCGCCCCCTCCAGCCGGGTCTCCTCGATCTTCACGGTGGCCCGGCCCTTCAGCGGGCGCTCCGGCAGGAAGAGAACCACCACGAAGGCCAGCCCGACCAGGATCGCGGACACCAGGAACACGTGGTCGATGGCACCCATCAGCACGCCGCGCAGGGCGTTCAGGATCGGGGTCAGCAGTTCCGGGTGCCCGGCCTGCCCGAGGGCGCCCCCCAGGGCCTGGGTCGCCTGCTGGCTGCTCAGGACATTCGGGTTGGCGATGGCCCCCTGTACGGCGGCGGGCAGGTCACGGGCGGCGGCGGGCAGCGCCGGGCCGAGGTTCGCGGCGAGCTGCGCGTTCACGAGCGCCCCGAACAGGCTGACGGCCAGCGTGCCGCCGATCTGCCGGAAGAACTGGTTGCCGCCGGTCGCGCTGCCGAGCTGTTCGCGCGGCGCGGCGTTCTGCACCGCCAGGGTCAGCTGACTGTTCACCGGCCCCAGGCCGATGCCCAGCAGCACCATCAGCCCCACGGCGAGGATCAGGGGCGTGGCCAGCGAGAGCTGCGTGGCGAGCAGCAGTGCGGCGGTGGCGACGGCCGCGCCGGTCAGCACCATCCACTTGTAGCGGCCGGTGCGGCTCACGATCTGCCCCGACAGGGTCGAGGTCAGGATGATGCCGCCCATCAGCGGAGCCAGGGCCAGGCCGCTGCCGCTGGCACTGGAGCCGCGCACGCCCTGCATGTACAGCGGCAGGTACAGGATCGCGGCGTACATCCCTGCACTGACCAGCAGGCCCGCCATCGACGCCGTGAAGATCGAGCGTTCGCGCATGAGGCGCAGGTTCAGGATCGGGCGCTCCTGCGTGCGGGAATGCGCGGCGTACCACGCGCCCAGCGCCAGGGTCGTGGCCAGCAGGCCCAGGATGGTGGGGCTGCCCCACGCATACGTGCCGCCGCCCCAGCTCATGGCGAGGGTCAGGGCGGTGACGGTGCCGGCCAGCAGCGCGGCCCCCAGCGCATCGAAGTGGCCACGCACACCGGGAGCCGGCAGGCGGAAGAAGCGGAAGATGACGACCGCCGCCAGCAGGGCGAAGGGGATGTTCACGAAGAACACGCTGCGCCAGCCCAGGTGATCGGTCAGGAAGCCTCCGACGAGCGGCCCGACCACGCTGCTCACGCCCCACACCGCGCCGGTGTAGCCCTGGTACTTGCCGCGTTCGATGGGCGTGAAGATGTCCGCGATGGCGGTGAAGCTCATGGCCATCAGGGTGCCGCCGCCGATGCCCTGCAGCGCCCGCCACACGATCAGCTGTTCCATGCTGGTCACGAAGCCCAGCGCGACCGAGCACAGGGCGAACACGGCGATGCCGAACAGCAGCAGCGGCCGCCGGCCGAAGCGGTCGCTGATGGTGCCCACGATGGGAATGGCGATGGTCGTGGCCAGCGAATATGCCGTGAACGCCCATGCGTACAGGTGGAAGCCGCCCAGGTCGGAGATCACGCGCGGCATGGCGCTGCCGACCACCGTGAGGTTGAGGCTGGCGAGGAACAGGACGGTCAGGATGCCGGTGAACGCGAGGAGCTTCTCGCGCGGGCTGAGGCTGGCTCCCGCGTGGGTGGGAACGGATGGGGTGGGACTGGTCATGCGGTTCTCCCGGTGGTGAGGGGGGCGGCGTTCAACACCTCGTGCAGGGCGCGCAGGGCGTGCAGGGCGGCCTGCACGGTGGCGTCGGGGACGTGCCCGAAGTGCGTTCCGACGATGGTCATGCCATTCGCGCGGACGCTGGCACGGGTCGCCTGCCCCTGCGGCGTGAGGCGCAGCTCGAAGCGGCGCAGATCGGTGGGGTCGGTCACGCGCTCGACCAGTCCGGCCTCGACCAGGGTGGTGATGATGCGGGTCACGGTGGGAGCCGGCAGGTTCTGCGCGGCGGCGACTTTGCCGGGCGTGCTCGCGCCGTCCATGATCGCCGCCAGCACGACAAGTTCCTTGGTGTTCAGGCCGGTGGCCTGCTCCAGCGGTTCGTCCAAGGCATGCTTGAACCGCCGCGAGAGCCGCAGCGTGAGCCGCACGACGTCATACAGATCATCGCTGGGGCTAGGGGTGGGGGGAAGGTGAAGACTCATTTCATTTGGAAGTATTCCAGATGGAAGGACTTCTGGCAATGCGGAGGGTGTTCATCCTCCAGGGACAGCCGGGGATGACACCAGGATGTGCAGGTCGTCCCAGCCGTCCAGCAGTTCGGTCAGGCGTGCGCCGCCCAGCAGGTGGGCTCGCAGCACCCCGGCCACCCACCACAGCGCGTCCGGCGGCAGGGCGTCCGGCGCGAACCACCCGATCTCCGACGTCTTGTCCAGCGGCGACGGTTGGCCCGCCCATGCCCGCGCCAGGAAGAAGACATCGGCCCCCTGCGCCCCGCCGTGGTCGTAGCGGCACAGGCCCAGCGGAGTCACTGACGCGGCATCCACGGTCACGCCGACTTCCTCGTGCGCCTCACGGACGGCGGCGGCGGCCAGCGACTCCCCGGCCTCCACCCGTCCGCCCGGCAGGCCCCACTCACCCTCGCCGTACGAGGTGTGCGCGCGGCGGCCCAGCAGCACGCGCCCCGAGGCGTCCTGAAGCACCAGCCACGACACGAGGTGAAAACTCATGCGGTTCCCCGTGCAGGGCGGCACGCCCAGTACCCGGTCACGAGCACCAGCCCCGTGTCCACGATCAGGAACCACAGCGGCGCGCTCCACCCGCCGGTGCGGTCGTGCAGCGCCCCGAAGGCCACCGGCCCCAGCGCCGCCAGCGAGTACCCGACCCCCTGCGCCAGCGCGGACAGCTGCGGGGCCTGCGCCGGCGTGTCGGCCCGCACGGCCATCAGGTACAGCGCAAGCGGGAAGGTGCTGCCGCAGCCTGCGCCGAGCAGCAGCGTCCACACCAGCGGGTGCGCGGGCACCAGCAGCAGCCCCAGCAGGCCCACCACGTCCAGGATCACGGACATCACGATCAGCGGCCACACGCCGAACCGGCCCGCCAGGATCGGCATGAACAGCGCGAACGGCAGCTGCACCACGTTCCCCAGCGACAGCAGCCCCCCGGCCACCCCGGCACTCAGGCCCTGGTCGTGCCACACACGCGGCAGCCACGCCAGCCACGTGAAGAACACCAGCGACTGCGTACCCATGAACAGCGTGACCGGCCACGCGTGGGGGTTGCGGAACAGCTCCCGCCACACCGGCACCGTGCCCACCGATCGGTGGGGCCGGCCCCTCACCGCAGGCAGCCACGCCACGGCCCCCAGCAGCGCCAGTCCCGACCACGTGGCCAGCGAGGCCTGCCACGACCCGCCCGCGACCTGGAGCGGCACCGCGACTGCCGACGCGAGCGTGGCCCCGCCCACGACCGCCAGTGTGTAGACCCCGAGCATCACCCCGACCTGCGCGGGAAACTCACGGCGCACCAGGCTGGGCAGCAGCACGTTCACCACGGCAATGCCCGCTCCGACCAGCACGGTGCCCAGCAGCATCACGCCCAGGGTCGGCCCGGCCCGCAACAGGGCACCCACCCCCAGCACGGCGACCATGGCCAGGATCACGGCCTCGCTGCTCCAGCGGCGCGTCAGCAGGGGCGCGGTCAGGGCCAGCACACCCCAGCACAGCAGCGGGATGGTGGTCAGCAGACCCGCCGTGGCGGCACTCAGGTGCAGCTGCGCCTGGATCTGCGGCAGCAGCGGCCCGAAGCCTGCGATGGCCGGACGCAGGTTCAGGGCCACGAGCACCACGCCCGCGACCAGCAGCCAGGAGGGCGGAGCGCGGCGCGGCCGGGAATCGGCAGGGATCATCTCCCCCACCATGCCGCATCCGGGCCGGCCACGATCCTTGTGGGCATCAGCCGGGCAGAGCACGCACGGCCGCCACATCCGTCAGCTGCTCGGCCACGCGCGCCCCACCACTCAGGAAGGCGTCCAGCACGGGCGCGATCCACGGCAGCGCGTCGGCAGGCAGGGCCTCCGGCGCGAACCAGCCCACCTCCGAGGTCTTGTGCAGCGGCTCAGGGACACCGTTCACTTCGTGCACGCGGAACAGCACATCCACGCCGCGCACGCCATCCACCTGATACCGCCGCACGCCCAGCACGGTCAGGGACAGGGGATCAGCCGTCAGACCGGTTTCTTCCCACAGTTCCCGCGCCGCCGCTTCCGGCAGGCCCTCGCCGTCCTCGACCTGCCCGCCCGGCAGGCCCCACAACCCGTGCCCGTACGCAGAACCGTCCCGGCGGCCCAGCAGCACCCGGCCCGCGCCGTCCCGCACGACCAACCACACCAGCAGGTTCCCCAGCCCAGCCACTTCAAGGCCACGTTCATCAGACACGCCACAGGATCTCCTGCGGCAGACCGGCATGACCGCATATCGTGACAAGGTGTCCTGCATCCTGCGTGTCTGCGGCCTTTTTGATCCCACCGCGTTTCTGTCTCGCGCCTCATTCACCGCCCACGACCACTGGCATGCCGGTTCAAGGCGCAAATCGTTCAGTCCGCACGTGCAGCCGCTATCCGGACTTCTCGCCCGCGTGAGTTGCGCAGATTTTGACGAGCCTGACGTGCAGATCAGCGAAGCCATCTCCTTTCTTCAGGCCCATACCGACAGTCTCTCGATCCTCCAACAGCTCCTGACAGAAGGCGATCCAACGTGGGCGGACTCATGGATGGAACTTGATTTCGGAATCGAGGATCGTGTTGGCACGCTTGACTCAGCAGGCAAAGAAATTGTGCATCAGGCCGACCATCTTCCCGCGTCTCTGGCCCGGCTTGCCGGAAATCTCGGGATCGGTCTGACCATCTCGCGCTATCCAAGAACTGAAGAATGAGATCGAATAGCCCGGCGCGGCTCGCCTGAACTGCTATCCTGCCCCCGCGTCACCGGGGGTGCCCTGAATCTGCAACAGGGCTGAGACTTACCCCAGGAACCTGATCCGGGTCATTCCGGCGGAGGGAGCGTGACCGGAGTGTGGCCCCGTGCCGCCTCCCCGCTTCCCCTCGTGACGCGAGGGGACTTTTTTATGCGTAGAACTGCTGTGTACCTGACCGTGCTCCTGGCCGGAGCCGCCCACGCCCAGACGACCCTGACAGTCGTGACCCACGATTCCTTCGACGTGGACAAGAAACTTGTCGCCGCCTTCGAGACGCAGAACAACGCGAGGGTGCGCTTCGTGAAGGGCGGCGATGCCGGCGACCTGCTGAACCGCCTGATCCTGACGCGCCGTGCGCCCATTGCCGATGTCGTGTACGGCCTGGACAACAGCCTGCTGGCCCGCGCCAGGTCGGCCGATGTGCTCACGCCGTACGTGTCTCCGAGGCTCAGCACCGTGCCCGCCGCCCGCCGCCTGGACGAGGCCGGAACCCTGAACACCGTGGATTACGGCTACGTGGCCCTGAACTACGACCGTGCGTACTTCCAGAAGGCCGGGCTGGCGCTGCCGAAGACCCTGGACGAACTGGCGACCCCCACCTACGCGAAGCTGACGGTCGTGCAGAGCCCCGCGACCAGCAGCCCCGGTCTGGCCTTCCTGCTCGCCACCGTGACCCACTACGGCGAGGCCGGCGCATGGACGTGGTGGAAGACCGCCCGCACGAACGGCATGAAGATCACCCGTGGCTGGAGCGACGCCTACAACAAGGACTTCAGCAAGAACGGCGGGAAATACCCCATCGTGCTGAGCTACGCCAGCAGCCCCGCCGCCGAGGTCTACTACGCCGACGGCTACGACCCGAAGAAGCCCCCGCAGCAGGCGCCCACCGGCACCCTGCTGCTGCCCGGCAGCACGTGGCTGCAGCTGGAAGGCGTGGGCATCCTGAAGGGCACGAAGCAGCCCGCCCTGGCGAGGAAGTTCGTGGACTTCATGCTGAGCGCCCCCGTGCAGGCCGACATCCCCACCCGCATGTGGGTCTACCCGGCGGTGAGCAGCACGCCGCTCGACCCCGTGTACACGTTTGCCCAGGTGCCCAGCACCGCCAACGCGACGAACACGGTGCCCGCCAACCCCCAGCGCCTGGTGGATGCGTGGATCACGCAGGTTCTGAGGGCGAGATAACCCCTCACCCCCAGCCAGGGAGAGGTGAGTGTACGTTGATGGGGTTGTGGTGATCACACGCCCCCTCACCCCCCGCCGCTGCGCGGCTCCACCCTCTGCTTCGCAGCTCTACGAGTCACCCACGAGGGGAGAGGGCCATAAAGACGAAGCCCTTTCCCCTGCCCCGAACCGAATGCCATCGGGCGCGCAGCGCACGGGCGGTGACGGCGTGAACGCAAAGGGCAGATACGCCGCCCCTCGCCACCGAAACCACCACAAAGGCCGGCCAGTCAACCTGGCGACCACATGCCCAGCGCAGCGCCGCTCCCCCTACCCCAGGGGGGCAGGGGGCCGGGGGGTGGGGTAGCCCGTGCCCAGAACCCTCCTCACCCTCCCCGCCCTCCTCTTCATCACCGCCTTCCTCGCTGTCCCCCTGGCCCGCACCCTGCTGGAAGGCGGAGTCAACCTGGGCATCTGGCAGGATCCCTACTTCCTGGGCCGCCTGGCGTGGACACTCGCCCAGGCCGCCGGCACCGCCGGGCTCGCCCTGCTGCTGGGGGCTCCGCTGGCCTACCTGCTGTCCCGCCACGACGTGCCGGGCAAGGCCCTGTTCCTGCGGCTGCTGCTGCTGCCCTTCGTGACCCCGGTGCTGGTGGCGGTGCTGGGGCTGTCGGCGCTGCTGGGGCCGCAGGGCTGGGTGACCCGCTGGACGGGCGTGGATCTCAGTGACACGCCGGCGCTGCTGATCCTGGGGAACCTGTTCTTCAACCTGCCGGTCATGGTGCGGCTGGCCTACGGGGGCTTCTCGCGCGTGCCGCCGAACGTGCTGGGCGCGGCGCGGTCGCTGGGGGCGTCGGCAGGGCGGGCGGCGTGGACGGTGGCGCTGCCGCTGGCGCTGCCGGGACTGGCGGCGGGCACGGTGCTGGTGTTCCTGTACTCGGCCCTGAGCTTCGGGCTGCCTCTGGCGCTGGGCGGCGAGCGCTACGGCACCCTGGAGGTCGAGGTCTACCAGTCGGCCTTCCAGCTGCGGCTGCCCGAGGCGAGCGCCCTGATCCTGGGGCAACTGGCCCTGACGCTGGCGGCGACGTGGGCCTACGTGTCGCTGGGCCGGGGCGGGGTGGGCGTGCCGGTGGCGGGGCTGCCCAGGGCACGGGGCGGGGCGCTGGTCGGGCTGCTGCTCCTGGGCACCCTGACGGCGCTGATCTGCTTCGCGCCGCTGCTGGCCGTGGCCCTGCGGGGCGTACTGGGCTCGTCCGGCCCCACTCTGAGCTACTGGCGGGGCGTGCTGGGCGACCCGGACGCGGGCCTGCTGGTCTGGAACACCCTGCGCTTCGCGGTCATGGCCGGGGCCGGGGCGGTGCTGCTGGGCGGAGCCTTCGCGCTGGGCGCATGGCGGGCCCGGTCGCGGGTGCTGGACGTGGTGTCGCTGCTGCCGCTGATGGTCTCGCCGGTCTCTCTGGCGGTGGGCTACCTGCTGGCGTACCCGGTACTGGCCGCCACGCTGCCCATGCTGATCGCGGCCTACGTACTGCTGGCCCTGCCACTGGTCGTGCGCTCGCTGCTGCCGGCGCTGCGGGCGCTGCCACCCCGCGTGCTGGAGGCCGCCCGGTCGCTGGGTGCGGGATCATGGGGCGTGCTCCGCACCGTGACGTTGCCTCTGACCCTCCCGTCCCTGCGCGGGGGCGCGGCGCTGGCCCTGTCCACCGTGCTGGGCGAGTTCGGCGCGACCCTGGTGCTGACCCGCCCCGAGTGGGCGACCCTGAGTACCGGCCTGTACGACCGCCTGGGCCGCCCCGGCGAGCGCAACCTGGGCGAGGCGTGTGCCCTGGCGACCGGCCTGCTGCTCCTCTCGGCCCTGGTGTTCACGCTGCTGGACGGCGGGCGTGGGGAGGTGACGTGAAACAATTGAGCATGACCGACACGCTGACCACGAGGCTGGCTGAATTCGTGAAGACCCAGAACATCGAGGTCGATCCAGATTTCAGCCTGCATCACAGTGGCGTTCACTCGGTGGTGAATTGCGTCTTCAGCGCTCAGGCCAGGTTCAAGACTGTGGTCGAACCTCTTCTGAACCGGCTGCATGCCGACCTGCCGGACATTCCGGAACTGACGTTCAGCGAGTTCATCCTGCGGGTCGATGCCGTCGGAAGTGAGCGTTACGCCTCTGACGTGCTGAAGAACCGGCAGAAGCTGTCAGGGCGCTTAAAAGTCGAGGTTGCCAGAGACGTCGCGGATTTCTTCGTTCGACACCGCGTCCAGACCACAGCCGATTTCCAGTGTCTGGACGATGATGCAGCCGAGACCCTGATGCTCCGTGATCTGGCCCCGGAAGTACGTGGCATCGGCCCGACCCTGGCCCATTACCTGCTGTGGCTGATGGGGCGCGAGGATCACGTGAAAGTGGACTCGATGCTGATCCGGCTGTTCTCCAGACTGGATGACCACCCGCTCAGGCTCGGGCATGAGGGCGACCGGCAGCGTGTCACTAGGGCTATTCGGGAGGTCGCAATGCAGCTCGACACCACACCGGCACGGCTGGACAACGCGCTCTGGCAACACGAAAGTCGAGGCGGGAGTTTGGCCAGTTGACTGCACTAGATCTTCATCACCTCCACAAATCCTTCGGCACCGTTCAGGCCGTGCAGGAGGTGTCGCTCTCGGTCGCGGCTGGCGAGACGCTGACATTGCTGGGGCCGTCGGGCTGCGGGAAGAGCACGGTGCTGCGCTGCGTGGCAGGCCTGGAGCGGCCAGATTCGGGTCGGGTGGAGGTCGCCGGGCGGGACGTGACGGCCCTACCGCCGGAGGCGCGGCACGTGGGGCTGGTCTTTCAGGACTACGCCCTGTTTCCGCACCTGAGCGTGCTGGGCAACGTGGCCTACGGTCCCCGGATGCGCGGCGCGGCGCGGACGACCGCCGAGGCGCAGGCCCGCGAGGTGCTGGCCCTGGTCGGCCTGGAGGCGCTGGCCTCGCGCCGCGTGACGCAGCTGTCCGGCGGGCAGCAGCAGCGCGTGGCCCTGGCCCGCGCCCTGGCGACCGGGGCGGGGCTGCTCCTGCTGGACGAGCCGCTGTCGAATCTGGACGAACAGCGGCGCGAGGAACTGCGCTCGGAGCTGCGGGCCCTGTTCGCGCGGGTCGGGGCGGGCGTGCTGCTGGTCACGCACGACCAGCGCGAGGCACTGGCCCTGAGTGACCGGGTGGCGGTCATGCGGTCAGGCCGCGTGGTGCAGCAGGGCGCGGCGCCACAGGTGTTCGACCGGCCCGCGACCGCGTGGGTGGCGGCTTTCCTGGGCTGGGAGAACCTCCTTCCGGGCGGGCCGGGGCGGGTGCGACTGGTACCCGAGACGGCCGTGCGGCTGGGCACGGGCGACGCGTTCCCGGTCACCCGGCGCCAGCGCACCGACACCGGCCTGACCGTGACCGTGGCTCATCCCCACGGCCCGCTGACCCTCCACCTGAGTGCGCGGGAGGCGGCGGCGCTGGACGGCGACGCGCTGCGCGTGGACGTGGACGCCTCGCGCGTGCTGGACGTGCCGGACGACCGGGTGGACGGAGCGGCGCCGTGACCGCGTGGATTCTGGTCGGAGGACGGCTGGTGTGCACGGCCGCGCTGCTGGCCCTGCCGCGCCCGGATCTGGTCGTCGCGGCCGACGGCGGGGCCCGCCACGCCGACGTGCTGGGCGTGCGCGTGGACGCCTGGGTCGGGGACTTCGATTCTTCAGACGGTGTGGAGCTGGACGCGCCGCGCGAGGTGCATCCGGCCGCCAAGGACGAGACCGACGCGGAACTGGCGGTTCGGGACGCCCTGGCACGGGGCGCACGCGAGCTGGTCTTCGTGGGGGCCTTCGGCGGGCGCTTCGACCACACGGCCGCGCTCCTGCTGGGCGGCGTGCGGCTGGCGCGGGAACACGGCCTGGGCGTCACCCTGACCAGCGGCGACGAGTGGGCCTGGCCCCTGCTGCCCGGCGCAGGCCTGCGCGTGGACGTGCCCGCCGGCGTGACCCTGAGTGTGGTCGCGTGCTCCGACCTGCGCGGCCTGACCCTGTCGGGCGTGCGCTGGCCGCTGGACAGGGCCGATGTGCCGCTCGGCAGCGGCTGGACGGTCAGCAACGAGGCGCAGGGCGGCCCCGTCACGGCGACACTTCAGGAGGGCTGGGCGCTGGTTACGGCGCTGTACGGCGGAATTCCGTCGGCATAACCGGACAGGCGAGGCGGAGTCTCCCCCACCTCGCCTGCACGCGGCTGGACTACATCGAACCAGCTGGGGCTGGAGCTGCACCGGGGCACGGAGCCACGCCGGCGCGGGTGCCGCGTGTGTACGCGCAGCCGTAGTTGGGGTCGGCGATCACGGCAGGTGTGGTCACGTCGTCGCCTGCTGGCTTCTGACCTGTGGTCTGCCACGTCATCAGGGCGCCAAAGCCCTCGACGAGTTCGGCCGCCGTGAACTCGCAGTGCCCGGCCGCGCGGATCGAGCGCTGCACCAGCAGATCGCCGTGGCCCTGAGCGTTCACGTGCTGGCGGTACAGCTGCTGGTGGCGGAAGGGCACGTAGAAATCCCCGGTGGTGTGCATGGTCAGCACCGGCACGCTGATCTGCCCCTGCACGCGCGGCAGCCAGCGCACGCCGTCCCAGCGCGGCGGGTTGGGCTCGTTCGCGGCGGCGGTGCGGGGCAGCGCGGCGTTGAAGGCCGTCTCGTCGGCCGTGGGATCGCCGGTCGTCCAGCGGTACGTCACGCCCTGGTTGCTGTACAGGTTGCGCGGCAGGATGCCGGTCAGGGTGCCGTCCGAACCGCCGGTGCTCAGCACGGCCTGCTGGTAGCCGCCCAGGCGGAAGCCCAGGGTGAACACGGGCCGCTCACCGCCGGTCAGGGATCTGGCCAGGTCGCGCAGTTTCGCGCCCGCTCCGTCGTTCTCCTGCCACACCGGGCCACTGAAGCTGGTGAACAGCTTGCCCAGGGTCTCGGGCAGGCGCTTCTGGAAGGTCGTGTCGGGATACGCGCCGGAGCTGGTGCCCGCAAGCTGTGCGGCGGCGGCGGTGTAGTCGCCCAGCCACTGGAACTCGTAGTCCTGATCCATCACGCCGCACATGGGCATGGCGGCGGCGTAGGTCACGCGGTTGCGGGCGGTCTGCATGGTCTCGGCCTCCACGGCCGCGCCGGCCACGTGTCCGCCCATGGAAAAGCCCACGATCACGTACTTACCAGGAGTCGCCTTGCCGGTCAGCCGGGGAAAGGCCAGGGCCAGGGCGTTGGTGTCCTCGACCCCCGCCCGCACGTCGTAGTAGTTGCTGCTGTACGAGCTGGCGGCCCACGCATAGCCCTGCGACAGCCAGTACTCGCGCAGGGCCGGCACCTGTACCTTCACGTCCGCGCCGGTGCCGGCGTAGCCGTGGGTGTACATGACCAGCGTGCCGTTCCAGCGATCCGGCACCTCGATGGCATACGCGGCCTGCCCCTGGATGCCCGGCATGACGCCCTGGGTCAGGGTCGCGCCCGGCGTGGCGGTCAGCGTGGGCGGCACGGCCCGGAAGGTGCGGGTGTCCTGCACGCGCGTGTCGCTGGAGTACAGCAGCGGCGCGCAGCCGGACAGGGTCAGCGAGCCGAGCAGCAGCGTGCTCAGGGTGATGGAGCGGGATCGTACGGTCATCGGGCCTCCGGGGCGTCCCACGGCGGGGCGCGGCTTGAATTGTGCAGACGAGTCGTATGAAGCACCGTCCGGACACCGCCTGTCAACCGGGCCGGGAACCCGGCGGCCCCTGCGGGCGTACAGGACTGGGATGACACAGAGACGTGGAGTGGGATGTGGCTGCCTGGGATGCGGCGGATCGCTGCTGGTGCTGGTGGTGCTGGCCGCCGTGGCGTGGTTCGCGGTGATCCGGCCGGCGCAGCAGTTCCTGGCAGGCTGGACCGTGCCCCAGACGCAGACGACCGGAACGCAGACCCCGGGAGCACAGAACGGGACGACCACCCCGGCCCCGACCGGGAATGCGGCGGCCCCCCTGACCCAGGCGGACGTGCAGAAGTTCGTGCGCGTGCGCCGTGATGTCCGCACGGCCCTGGGCAGCTCATTCACCGGGGCGCAGCAGGTCTTCACCGAGATCCAGGCCGGGCAGACGCCCAACATCGTGCAGGTGCTGAACGTCCTGCGCGAGGTGGGCGGCAGCATCGGCGCGGCCCGCACGGCGCAGTCGGCCGCCCTGGCCCGCGAGGGCATGAGCGCCGAGCGCTACGCGGCCGTCCGCAGCGGCGTGAACCGGGGCCTGGGCCTGCCGGACATCGACTTTGCCCAGGCGGCGGCCGCCCTGCAACGCGGCCAGGCGCCGGATCTGAACGGCACCGTCCAGACCGCCACGGCGCAGGAGAAGGCCCTGGTCGCCCCGTTCCGCCAGGAACTCACGGCCACGGCCGCAGCGGGTCTGCTGGGTCTGTAGCCGCACCGTAAAGAAGCGCGGGCTGCCTTCCACCGGGGCAGCCCGCGCTAACGTGATGGCATGACCCGTGACGCGACCCTGCCTCCAGCATCGTCTTCCGCCGGGCCGTCCAGCACGGCGCAGTCGCAGGCCCTGTTCGCACGGGCGCAGGCGGTCACGCCGGGCGGCGTGAACAGCCCGGTGCGGGCCTTCAAGTCGGTGGGCGGGGTGCCGCGCTTCATCGCCTCGGCCCACGGCGCGTACCTCACGGACGCCGACGGCACGCGCTATATCGACTACATCGGGTCGTGGGGCCCGATGATCCTGGGTCACGACCATCCGGCGGTGCGTGAGGCCATCGGCACCGCCCTGAACGGCGGCACGAGCTTCGGCGCCCCCTCGGCGCGCGAGGTGGAACTGGCCGAACTGGTGACGCGCCTGACCGGCACGGACAAGGTGCGCTTCACGTCCAGCGGCACCGAGGCGACCATGAGCGCCCTGCGGCTGGCACGGGGCTTCACGGGCCGCAAGTTCATCGTGAAGTTCCGGGGCAACTACCACGGCCACGCCGACGGCCTGCTGGTCGAGGCCGGCAGCGGCCTGATGACCAACGCCGACGGCCCCCTGGGCGCGGCGGCCCCCAGCAGCGCGGGCGTGCCCCAGGAGTACGCGGGCCTGACGCTGGTGACCGAGTACAACGACCCGGCGGCGCTGGACGCCCTGATCGCGGCGCGCGGGCACGAGATCGCGGCCGTGATCTTCGAGCCGGTGGTCGGGAATGCCGGAGTGCTGATCCCCACGCCAAACTTCCTGGCGGCGCTGCACCGCGTGAAGGCCTCGGGTGCCCTGCTGATTGCCGACGAGGTCATGACCGGCTTCCGCCTGAGCCTCAACGGCGCAACGGGCCTGCTGGGCCTGGAGCCGGATCTGAGCTGCTGGGGCAAGATCATCGGCGGGGGCCTGCCGGTCGGGGCCTATGGCGGCCGGGCCGAGATCATGGAGTTCGTGTCGCCGCAGGGGCCGGTGTACCAGGCGGGCACCCTGAGCGGCAATCCGCTGGCGATGGCGGCGGGCCTGGCCACCCTGAGCGCGCTGGAGGCCGACCCGGACATCTATGCGCGGCTCGACGTCTACACGGCCCGGCTCGCGGCGGGGCTGAAGGACGCCGCGGCTGCGGCGGGTGTCGCGATCAGCGTGAACCACATCGGCTCGATGCTCACGGCGTTCCACCAGGACGCGCCGCACGGCTCGGTGAGCACGTACACGCAGGCGGCGGGCAGCGACACGGCGGGCTTTGCGGCGTGGTTCCAGGGCATGCTCGCGCGCGGCATCTACTGGGCGCCGTCCCAGTTCGAGAGCATCTTCGTCAGCGCCGCGCACACCGACACGGAACTGGCAGCCACGCTCGACGCCGCGCACGCGGCCTATGCCGCCGGGCAGGCGCCGTGACCAGCAGCGCCGATCTGGCCCGCATCCTGAAGGGCGCGAAGGTCGTGGCCGTCCTGGGCTTCCACCCGGACACCATGAAGCCGGCCCACTTCGTCCCCGAGTACCTGCAGCGCCAGGGCTACACGGTGATCCCCGTGAATCCCGCCCTGGCGGCGCGGGGCGAGTCGTACTTCGGGCAGCGGGCCATGCAGTCCCTGACCGAGATCAGCGTGCCGGTCGATATCGTCGAGGTGTTCCGTCGCAGCGACAAGGTGCGCGGGCACCTGGACGAGATCCTGGCCATGCAGCCGCTGCCCGGGGTCGTGTGGCTCCAGCAGGGCATCCGCGACGACCGCGTGGCGCAGGAGCTGGAGGCCCACGGGATCGAGGTCGTGCAGGACCGCTGCATGCTCACGGATCACCGGGCGCTGATGTGACCGGGGCCGCTACACTGCGCCCATGAACGTCGCCGATCCGCTGGGAGTGCCGGGAGCGCCACAGGAAACGCTGAACGCCATCATGGCCCGCGTGCAGGGGTCGGAACTGACCGGTGGCAAGCTGATCCTGGTGACGGATCGGCAGGGCGAACGGACACGGGCCGGATACGCCGCGCTGCTGGTGACCGGGCAGGGTGCCGGAGCGTCGGCGGTGGTCACGGCGACCGCCTTCGGGCCGCGTTTCGGCGCAGCGGGGGCCCAGGCCCTGTCGGAACTCGTGCGCTGGGCACAGGGCCAGGAGCTGCCGGTGCGCGAGACCGTACTCAGCGCCTCGGACTTCACGCGCATTCTGGCCGAACCGGATGCGGTCGAGGTCGGGCAGCTGGTGGCCTCCAGCAACCCCAGCGATCCCGGCATCTACACGCTGCGCCCGGTGCCTGCCGAACGCTGACCACACGAGGACGGGCCGCCCCCCGACGGAGGCGGCCCGTATTCGTTCTGCGCTTACAGCCCGGCTTCGGCCAGGAAGGCGTCGAGCTTCTGCGGCCGGAAGCCGCTCAGGCTGGCCGCGACGTCGCCGGACACCAGGGTCGGGACGCTGCGCTTCCCGCCGTTCACGCTCATCACGTACTCGGCGGCCTGCTCGTCCTGCTCGATGTTGATCTCCTCGTAGGGGATGCCACGGCTGGTCAGGGCACGCTTGGTGGCCACGCAGTCGCTGCACCAGCTGGTGGTGTACATCTTGATCATGGTCGTCCTCCCGGAGCGCTGCTCCATGCCCGTCAGTTTACTTTATAAAGCATGGAAGACGGGAAGACGGCCCACCATTCACGGTGGGCCGCCCGGCCTTCTGGGGTATGTTCAGAGCGTCGCGGTGGGCTCCGGCGCGGCCGCCGGGGCCGTGGTGGCGACAGGAGCCACCGTACCCTCGTCGTCCGGCCGTTCCTTGCGGGGCGCCGGGGCTGCCTTGGGGGCCATGATCATGTTCATGTCCATTCCCATCATGCTCGGCATGCTCTCGGGCGCGCCGATGTCCGCCAGGGTCTCCGACACGCGGGTCAGGATGCGCTCGCCCAGTTCCGGGTGGGTACGCTCGCGGCCACGGAACATGATCGTGACCTTGACCTTGTGCCCTTCCTCCAGGAAGCGGCGCACGTGGCCGGTCTTGGTGTTGAAGTCGTGGTCGTCGATCTTCACGCGGAACTTGATCGCCTTGACTTCCTGGGCACGGGCCCGCTTGCGGTTTTCCTTCTCGTTCTGCTGCTGCTCGTAGCGGAACCGGCCATAGTCGAGCAGGCGGCAGACGGGCGGGACAGCCTGCGGGCTGACCATGACCAGATCCATGCCCGCCTCACGCGCCATGTTCATGGCGTCTCGCGTGTCGATAATGCCCACCTGCTCACCTTCCGCGCCGATCAGACGGATCTGGCGCACGCGGATCTGCTCGTTGACCTTGTGTTCTTTCGCTATGTTCATCACCTCCGCGCGCCGGGTCTCACGCTGGAGCTCCGGCGGCTGTACCACGCCGTGGCGGGTAGACTTCAGTTTACCACGCGCGGGCGGCGGCCTGACCGTCACCGATCCTGCACGCTTCTCAGAACAGCGGGGATCGGCGCCCGTCCCAGCGGGGGCGCGCGTGCCCCGAAGGGCAGCCCGACGTCTGCCCGAAACACGCTGTCGAGCACGTCCGGACGCGTCTTGCCCCCCACTGTGCTAGACACTTATCCTTGACGTACCACATACACGAACCTACCATCCGGTCATGACCCGGCTGACCCTTCCCCCGCAGGCCACCCAGGTCGGTCTGGCGGTGGACGTGGCCGCCTTCGCCATGCACGGCGGCGAACTGCGCGTCCTGCTGGTACAGCGCGGCGCCCTGCCCCACGCGCGGGACTGGGCCCTGCCCGGCGGCTTCGTCTACCCGGGCGAGGAACTCCACGAGGCCGCCCTGCGTGAACTGCGCACCGAGACCACCGTGCAGCTCGAACCTCGCCATCTGGAGCAGTTCTATACCTTCGGCGAGGTAAACCGCGATCCACGCGGCCGCATCGTGTCGGTGGCGCATCTGGCGGTGCTGCCGCACGGCACGGTGCACGTCACGGCGGGCGGGCACACGCTGGGGGCCGAGTGGCTCAGCGCCCACCAGCCGCCCGCCCTGGCCTTCGACCACCACGCGATCCTGGACAAGGCGATCGGGCGGCTGCAACTGCGGCTGGAGTACGGGAACCTCGCCATGGAATTCCTGCCCGACACCTTCACCCTGCCCGAACTCCAGGGCGTGTACGAGGCCGTGCTGAACCGCCGACTGGACAAGCGCAACTTCCGCAAGAGATTGCTGTCGCAGGGCATCCTGACGCCCAGCGGCGAGCGCCGCACCGGCGTGGGCCGCCCCGCCCAGCTGTACCGGCGGGCCAAACACGCCCGGATCGCGGCGCTGTAGAGCAGACACCGGCGAACACATCGTCCTGTTCGCTTTGCCGGTGCCTGCTGTTGATCGATCGCCACCTACCTCAGCGCAATCTCCTGCCCCTCGGCCGGTCGCCCGAAGGGGGCCACGGTCAGGGTCGGGTTGGTGTTCAGCGGGTCGTAGGTGGCCGTGATCGCGTAGGTGCCGGCCGCATCCACAGAACGCACCTCCTTGACCTCCACGCCCTTGCTGCCAGTGAACCGCAGCTGGGACTGGCGATCTGGCCCCAGCGGCAGCCCGGCGGCGTCCAGCGGGGTGTACAGCACGTTCGCCACGCCCGCCACGTTGTTAGGGGTCTGCACCAGTTGCACCTTGCTGGCACGCGGGTCGGGTTTCGCGTCCACGACCACCGTCTGCTGGGCCTCGCGGTCGAAGCACAGCGTGCCCCGGCAGATCGTGAAGTAGGCGTGGAAGGTGTACTCGCCGTCAAATTCGGCCACCTTCTCGGGCAGGGCGACCTCCCAGTAGCGGTCGTTCGCACTGGTGTCGCCGTCCTGACCCAGATCGTTCAGCGGGAAGCTCAGGGTCTCGGTCTTCACGGCACCGGCGGCCTGCCGGGGGTTCACGCGCAGGTCGGCCGTCTGGCGCAGGGTCAGGGGATCGCCTTCCCGCCGGGTGCCCTCCTTGACATCGGTGCCGGCGTACAGGCGGCCCTGGCTCTCCAGCGGCCGGGTGACCTCGACCCTGGCCGTGACCCTGTCGAAGCCGCCCAGGGGGATGTACGGCTCGGGGATGTGGAAGGCCGGGTGCAGGGCTTCGCCGGTGTAGTTGGGACTGCGCCACGTGTGGGGCCGCACGCGGGCCGTGCCCGACGCCAGCGACTCGATGAAGTAGCGCTGGGCAGTGGCCGGGGCGTTCGGGCTGACGGCCGCGCGGGACACGATGACCGCGCCGCGCTGGGGCGAGACGCCGGGCGTGCCCGTGCCCGCCGCGCCGGTCGGTTTGAAGCTGGCCGTGTCGGGGCGCATGGTCATGCCGGCCATGGGCATGGCCGCAAAGCCCACAGACCCGCTGAAGACCGAGCCGTCGCCCTTCATGGCGCTGAAGCCGCGCTCGTCGGTGCGCAGCGCGCCCAGGCAGCGCAGCGTGGCCTCGCCCCCCTCCTTCCGTACGTCGTTCAGCAGGATCTTCGGCCCCTTGCCGGAGCACGCCCACTCGGCCAGCAGGTCGTCGTAGACCTGTGGGCCGCTGTCGGGCAGCAGGGACGCCACCACGAGGTCATAACCGCCGCGCTTCAGGGCCGCCGCGAAGGCCCCGGGCGTGGCGACCCGGTCGACGACCGGCGTGACCCCCGCCTTTTTCGTGTTGATGACGGCCGGGTACAGGGCGTTGCCGTGACTGTGGTGGATCAGGCTGGCCTTCGCCTCCTCGTAGAACAGGGTCTTGGCGCAGCCGTCGGCGCACAGCTGGGTCAGCTGTTGGGCGTACAGGGCCGTGCCCACCGCCGGAGTCTTGAAGGCGTCCGGCGTGAAGCCGTTGACGAAGGAGCGCATGGGCCGGGTCAGACGGGCCGTCCAGCGGCCATCGCGCTCCAGCAGGTACGGGGTCTTGACGCGCACGATGTGCCATGTCGGCCCGAAGCGGCTCTCGACATTCGGCGCGTTCAGGTTGACCGGCGTGCCCGACGGCGACGTGACGGCCAGGCGCAGGCTGCCGGGCGGCACCGCCGTGTCCCACGACGACACGAACACGATTTCGCCGTCCCCGCTGGCCACGTGCACGGTGGGCGCACTGCCCTGCTGTCCGGCCGCCAGCGTGCCGATCGGGTCTTTCCCCACGAAGGTATCGAAGATGTCCGCGAAGCACTCCACGAAATACTTCTTGAGGGTCAGCGGATCGGCATCGGCGCGGTAGGTGCCGCCCTGGCGCTCGGCCAGATCGCGCAGTCTCGGGCCGTCCAGGCTGCCGGGCGTGCCGAAGCCCACCGCGCAGACGTGGGTGTCGCGCAGCTGGTTCGGGGTGCGGCCCACCGCGTCCGCGATCATCGGGGCGGTGTTCTCGACGCCGTCGGTGAGCAGCAGGATGGCCTTGTGCGGGTTGCTGCTGGCGTTCAGCGCCGTGACCGCACCCAGCAGCCCGCCGCCGATGCTGGTCGCGCCGCCCGCGCTGATGCCCGCCAGGGCCGTGGTCATGGCCGCCGGGGCGCTGCTCGCCAGGGTCAGCGGCAGCTCGGGGCTGGGGCTGGCCGCCGTCGAGAAGCTCAGCAGGCCCACGCGGTTGTTGCTGGCGTCACGCATCAGGTCGGCGAACAGGCTGGCCGCCGCCCTGGCCGAATTCAGGCGGGTGTCGGTACCCGTGCCGTTGGGGAGGGTCATCGAGCCAGACCTGTCGAACACGACCATCACGTCGGTGTCCTGGAAGGTCAGCAGCTCGTCCTGGAGGTCGTTCACGAAGTTGTGGAAGCGGAAGAACATCGGATCGCGCGGCGCGGTGGTCACGCACATGATGTCGCGGAAGTGCAGCGGACTGGTCGGCAGGAAGCAGTTGTTGCCGGGATTGCCGCCGGCCTCGGCCATCGCCACGTGGGTGCCGTTGTGCCACGGCACCAGCGAGTTGCCGTAGTCCTCCAGGGTGGTCGTCGCCGGATTGAAGGTGCCCCCCGCCGACGGCAACCGGAACGTATTCGGCAGCGTCGTGCAGTTGTTGCACGGCGCCAGGTCGGGCCGGGCCGCGTGCCCCAGCGGCATGGTCGCCCCCGCGAAGGGCATCCACGTCTGCACGAAGGGCAGCCCCTGGCTCTGGCGGTAGGTGTTGAAGGTGTACAGGAACTGCCGGTGGAAGCCGAAGAAGCGGTTGCCGTCGTTGGGGAATCGCCCCAGCGCGGGATTGATGGTGTTGTCGAAGGAGCAGTGCCAGTTCCAGTGCAGTTCCAGGATGCTCTGGGTGGCGGGGGCCGCGCCGCCGCAGCCCCACGGCACCGGGGCCATCATGTCGCCCAGGCCGGACACCGGCTGGGTCAGGAAGCCGGCGCTGGCGGCCGATTCGGCCGCGTCGGCGCGGGCGTGGCTGGCGATCAGGAGGCCGCCCAGCAGCAGGCACAGGGGCAGGGACGGACGGTACAGACGCGGGGATGCAGGCATGACGACGCCCCCTCTGTCCTGGCCGCAGCGGGCACAGGACATGGACAGCCGGCGGGTCTGACCCGTCGGGTGGATGGCGGACGAACTGCCGGGCGGACACGGAGCGTGGGCTCCGGACGGGACTTCCTCTCACCTCCCTTCCCTCGGCCGGGACCGTTCAGGTGCTCCGGCACCCCCCGGTGCCACACCTGAGCCGGCGGTGCTGAGCCACATCATGAGCACGGCACGTGATCAACCCATGACCGGGCACCAATGTGCCGCCGGTGGCCCGGCTACAATGACCTCACGATGGACATGAAGAAGCTGATGAAGCAGATGCAGCAGGCCCAGGCCGCCGCCGCCAAGATCCAGGACGATCTGGCCGCCAAGTCGGTCGAGGGCAGCGCCAGCGGACTGGTCACCGTGACCATGAACGGCCACGGCAAGCTGACCGCGCTGAAGATCGACCCGAAGGCCGTCGACCCCGAGGACGTCGAGGCCCTCGAAGACCTGATCCTGGTCGCCGTGCAGGACGCCAGCGCCAAGGCGGACGCCCTGCAGCAGGACGCCACGCGCGGCCTGGGCATCCCCGGCTTCTGATGGAGCGATCCCCCATCTCTTCGCCTTCTGCCTTCTGCCCTCTGCTTCGCAGCGTTGCAAGCCGGCCCCCTGCGGCCCCGCAGGGGCCAGCATGAAATACCCCCCCTCCCTGGTCGCCCTGATCCGCGAACTGTCGCGCCTGCCGGGCATCGGCGCGAAGAGCGCTCAGCGGCTGGCCTTCCACCTCTTCGAGCAGCCCCGCGAGGACATCGAGCGGCTGGCCTCCGCCCTGCTGGAAGCCAAGCGTGACCTGCATTCGTGTCCCATCTGCTTCAACATCACCGACGCCGAGCGCTGCGACGTGTGCAGTGATCCCAGCCGCGACCAGAGCGTGATCTGCGTGGTCGAGGAACCCGGTGACGTCCTGGCGATCGAACGCAGCGGCGAGTACCGGGGCCTGTATCACGTCCTGCACGGCGTCCTGAGCCCCATGAACGGCGTCGGGCCCGACCGCCTGCACATCAAGCCCCTGCTGCCCCGCGTCGCGGAGGGCATGGAGGTCATCCTGGCGACCGGCACCACCGTCGAGGGCGACGCCACGGCGCTGTACCTCGGGCGTCTGCTCGAACCCCTGGGGGCCACGGTCAGCCGCATCGCGTATGGCCTGCCCGTGGGCGGGGCGCTGGAATACGCCGACGAGGTGACGCTGGGCCGCGCCATGGCCGGCCGTCAGCGCGTCAGCAAGCCGACGCCGGGCTGAGAGGCTTGCAGATACGCCGCGATGACCGGGCGCTGGACGCTGCCGGGTAGAGGCGGGGTGCTCTGTGCAGAGCCGCGCCGTTTCCCGGAAGGTGATTGAGCGTCGTCTGGAGTGCTCCAGCTCAGTCGCAACTGGAGCGATGGGTCATCACGATCCTTAGGTGGGACGCTTTATCAGAACGGGCCAGGCAGGTGGGGGCCGACATAGCCCGCGTCCCGGCGCGAATCGTCCATCGCGTCCATCGCCCGGTTCAGACGTTCCTGTCTTCTCGAAAAGTGCAGACCCAACGAGATGATCGGCAGAAACACGGCCAGCATGACCAGTCCCATCAGACTGCCTCCTGGGCCGCAGTGTAGATCCGGAATGTCAGGGCAGTGGTGCCGGACTGTCGCCTAGCCTCCATAACTCGCCCGCAGCCGCCCCAGCCCCGCCCGCAGCGTGATCCTCCGGGCGGGGAGCTCATTCAGGGTGACGGCGGTCAGTCCACGTGTCTCCAGTCCGGCCAGCAGCCGGTTCAGCAGGGCAGGCGTCACGGCCGGCCCGTCGTGCAGCAGGATCACGCTGCCGGGGCGGGTGCGCTCCAGGGTCTGCCGGGCCAGGGTGGCGGCGTCCGCGTGTGTCCAGTCGCGGCCCTCGACATCCCACAGGGCGACCCTGCGACCGTGCACACGGGCCAGCAGCCGGGTCAGGGGGCTGTGTCCGCCGTAGGGCGGCCGGTACAGGTGCGGGCCACTGTCTGCGGCGCGGGGATGCCAGCGCAGCTGTGCCCACTCGCGCCACGGGGGGAGCAGCAGCGCGTGCGTGTGCCAGCGTCCGTGGGCCTCGATCTGGTGTCCGGCGTCCAGCAGGGATCGCAGCTCAGCCGGGTGGGCCACACACGCCGGCGCGGTGACGAAGAAGGTGGCGCGGACGCCGTGACGGCTCAGCACCTCCAGCAGCGCGGGGGTCTGGTCGCTGGGGCCATCGTCAAAGGTCACGGCCACGCGGTTCGTGTCAGCGTCCCCTGGCCCCAGGGCGCCCCAGCCCGCCGCCCGGCCCAGCACCTCGGCCAGGGCCACCGCCGCGAGGGCTGCCACACCCGGCCACACGCGCATCTCAGGCGAGCTGGGGCTGTGGCACAAACAGCCGGCGGAACACCAGATAGAACAGCGCGGTGGCCAGGGCCAGGGCCGCTCCCAGACCGAACAGACCGGGAGCCCCGTAGTGCTGGAACATGAATGCCCCCACGACCGGCCCCAGCGCCGTCCCGATGTTCTCGACGGTCATGAGCACCCCCCATGCGGCCGGACGCTGCGCCTCGGGCAGGGTGGCGGTGACCAGCGCCCCCCAGCCGGGCTGCACCCCCGAGTAGCCCAGCCCGACCACCGCCGCCAGCAGGAACAGCGTCCAGCCGGGGGGCGTGAACGCGAAGGCCAGCAGGCCCACGCCGATCAGGCCGAAGCCCAGGGTCAGCGTGAAGCGGGCCCGGCCCCGATCCGCGACCTTGCCGACCACCGGCAGACAGGCAAACGCCACGCCGGCCCCCACCGCCAGCACCGTGACCAGCTGCCAGTACGGCAGGCTGAAGGTGTCGAGGAGCTTGAACAGCACCCCCCCGAAGAGGGCCAGGGTCAGGGTCTGCATCAGCGCGGCGGGCAGCAGCGGCGCGAGGCGGCGCAGGATGCGGGCCCGCTCCTCCGGGGGCGTCGGGACACGGCTGGGGCCACGCACGGCCCGGCCCGGCACCAGCAGCGCACACGCCACCGACAGGGCCAGGGCCCCCAGGCACACGGCGTACACGGTCATGAAGGGGCCATCGCGCAGCAGACCGAACAGGAAATAGCTGATCCCCACGAAGGGCACCACCGCCATGCTCACCGCCGTCAGGGCGCGGCCCTGCACGCCGGGCTCGGCGGCGTCGGCGGTCAGGTTCATGGTGCCGGGCCACATGGCGCTGAAGCCCACGCCGTGCAGCGCGGCGATCACGATCAGGATCCACACCGAGTGCGCCAGCGGCAGCAGGGCGATCGCGCCCAGCATGAGCAGCGCCCCGGCCACCAGCACCGGGCGCAGGCCGTAGCGGGCGATCAGCAGCCCCGTCGGGCCACGCATCACGGAATCGGCGGCGAAGTGGGCAGCCCACGCCAGCCCGGCGGCGGTGGGCGGCAGTCCCAGCACCTCCTGCGGCACGCGGCCCTGCCCCAGGTACGGCAGATACAGGCCGGTACGCACGAATTCAGCGGCAGCCAGCGACGCGGCGGCGGCCACCACGGCCCCCAGGGTGCCAGCTCGGATCGGCAGTCGGTCGCGGACAGTCACAGCCGTCCATTGTGACGCACTTCGCGTTGTGCCGGAACTGCTAGCCTGTCCGGGTGCCCGATTTCTCCGTCGTGATTCCCGCCCGCAACGAGGCGGCGTATCTGCCCGCCACCTTGCAGGCCCTGGAACGCCAGACCTGTGCGCCGGCCGAGGTGATCGTGGTGGACAACGCGAGCACGGACGACACGGCGGGAGTGGCGCAGGCGTGGGGCGCACGGGTGGTGCCGTGCCCGGAGCGCGGCGTGGCCCGGGCCCGTCAGGCCGGGCTCCTGGCCGCCCGGAGCACGTGGATCGCCACGACCGATGCGGACTCGCTGCCGGTGCCGGACTGGCTGGAGCGGCTGGGAGCCCACACGGCCGGCCACGTGGCCCTGTACGGCCCGATGCGCTTCTGTGGGGTGGCGCCGGTGTGGGCACAGCTGTCGGGCGCAGGCTACAGCGCGTTCCTGCACGCGTGCCGGGTGGTCGGCAAGCCGAATCTGGCGGCGGGCAACATGGCCTTCTCGCGCGAGGCGGCGCTGCTGGCCGGCGGCTACCCGGTGGTCGAGGCCTACGAGGACGTGATCCTGGGGCAGGCACTGGGGCGCGTGGGCGTGATCGGTTACGTGCCGGGCGCCCTGGTCGAGACGAGTGCGCGGCGGCTGGACAAGGGCCTCGTGCCGTTCCTGTGGCAGCACCTGCGCAACATCACCGGTCATACGCGAGGGTATTTCGCGGATGACCAGGCAGGCCCGCCTCGGCCGGAAAGGTGACCTCACGCGGGAGGTTGAGGGCCTCCGCGTAGACCTCCAGCACCTGCTGGGCCACGCCGGCCGGGGTGGTCGTGTGCCCGAACGCCCGTGCCCCGGCCGAGAGCCGGGCCCACACGTGGGGATCCCCGAGAATGTGATGGGCGTGCGCGATCAGTCCGTTCACGTCGCCCGGTGCCACGAGGTAGCCGCTGCGCTCGTGGGCCACACCGCTCAGGGTGCCGCGTGCGCCGACCGCCACCACCGGCACGCCCATGAGCTGGGCTTCCTGCAAGACCAGACCCTGCGTCTCGGTGTCGCTGGCGAACAGGAACAGCTCCGCCAGACGGTAGTACGCGCCGATCTGTGTCCACGGCTTCACGCCCAGGAAGGTCACGCGGTGGGCGATGCCCAGGCGCTCGGCGTGCGCCTCCAGATGCTCGCGCTCCGGCCCCTCGCCCAGGATCACGAGGTGCGCGTCGGGCAGGCCCGCGACCGTGTCGAGCACATGGTCGAAGCGCTTCTCCTTGGCCAGGCGCCCGACCGTGAGCATACGCCGCGTACCGGCGGGCCACGGGCTCTCGACGTCCGGCGCGGCGTGCAGCACCGCCGGATCGACCGACGTGGGAATCACGACCGGGTTGCGCACCTTCAGGTCACGCAGCACGTCCAGCATGCCCGGCGTGGGGGCGATCACGGCGGCGGCCCGGCCGTACAGGTGGCCGACCGCCCGCGTCACGAGGCCCGTGGCCTGCTGCACGGCGGTGAGGCCCGGCACGTAGTGCGTGTATGCCTCCAGGTGGGTATGGTAGGTCGCCACGTGCGGCACGTCCCACTTGCGTGCCAGCCGCATGCCGGCCAGCCCCAGGGTCAGGGGCGTGTGGGTATGCACCAGGTCGTATTTCTGCTCGAAATTCTTGCGGGTCGGCCACGCCAGGCGGTAGGTGGGCAGGAACATGTAGCGGATCGACTCCACACGGCGCACATCGGGCCGGGTGTCCACGTGCTCGGGGAAGTCCGGCGCGACCACATCGACGTGGTGCCCGAGCCGGCGCAGTTCGTCGCTCAGGAGGCCCACACTGGTCACGATGCCGTTCTGATCGGGAAGGAACGTGTCGGTGAACAGCCCGATCCGCAGTGGCCTCATTCCTGCCCGCCGGACGGACCCTGCCGTTCAATCTTCAAGGCTTCGTGAAGCATCGCGCCTCAGAGCATACGACGCCGCGCATGAGACTGTCGCCCGACTTCGGGATGAGCCCCCGGGCGGCGTGCTGACGCCCGGAACCCGCTACAGTCCACCCATGTCTGCTGCCGTGTCCACCCTAACCAGAGTCCGCCGCGCCCGGCTGCGGGCCGGCACCTACGGCGCGTGGCACGGCGGCAGCGGCGGCCCCGAGATCGGCTTGATCGTGCCCGTGAGTGATCCGGAGACGCTGCGCTGCGTGCTGGAGACCGCCGGCCCCACCCGACTGACCGTGGTCGTGCCGGCCGCGCAGGCGATCGGCTGGGGAGACGCCCTGAGGGCCGCCGCCGAGGCCGGGCACGAGGTGGCCGGCAGCGGCCCGGCCTCGCCCCTCGCGGCGCTCGACGTGGCGGCCGGTCACGCGATCCGGTCGTGGGCCGCCGATGCCAGCCCCGCACCCGGCCACCGGAGCCTGCTCGCGCTGGCGGCACGCGGCGTCCATCCGCTGCCCCTTCCCGATGTCGCAGCCCGGCCCGGCGGCACCCTGCGCGTGGGGCCGGACGATCTGGCCGCCACGCTGGCCGACCTGAAGGCACGTGGCTACCGGCCCATGCCCGTGCGCGACCTGCCGGGACTGCGCCGCGCCACGCCCCGCGACGCGCTGGCGCACGCCTACGCACTGACCGTCGAGGCGAACTTCACGCGGGCCCACCACGTCATCGACCTGACCAGCCGCCCGGACGCCGTGATGCGGGTCGCGCCGCTCAGGGACGCCCCTGCGCCGCTGCCGCTGCCGCCGGACACGCCCACCGCCGAGATGCATCTGGACTCAGCGCGGCTGGTCAGCATGGCCGCCCGCAGCCAGCTGGGCACGTACCGCGCGTACCAGCGCAGCCTGAAGGACGTGGCGTATGCCATGCAGACCCTGCCGGAACTAGCGGACGCCCAGGCGGTGTTCGCCGTCACACTGTTCTATGGGCCGCTGGAACAGGCGGGCTTCACGCTGCTGAAGCTGCCGCCCGCCCGCGCCCGCCTCTACGGCCTGGGCTTCCGGGTGCTGCGCCTCGTGCACGGCACGACCCGGCCGCCCAGCGTGCAGCAGCCCAAGATGGCGTGGATGCCCCGCGAGGAATTTCTGACGCGCTACGGTCAGCCGCTGCGGCCCTGATCCCGGAAGCGGGATGCCAGGTCGCGGGCCGCACGCGCCAGCAGACTGACGTCCACACCCACCGCGACCAGCCTGCAGCCGGCGTCCAGGGCCGCCCGCGCCTGCGCCTCGTCGGTGTACAGGATGCCCGCCGCCTTCCCAGCCCCCGTGATGCGGGCGATGGCGTCTTTAATGGCGGCCACCACCTCCGGATGGCCGGGGTTGCCCCGGTGCCCCAGGCTGGCACTCAGGTCGGCCGGCCCGATGAACACGCCATCCACGCCCTCCACAGCCGCAATTCCGTCCAGCGCGTCCAGCCCGGCGGCCGACTCGACCTGCACGATCAGACAGATCTCGTCGTCGGCGCGTGCCAGATAGTCCGGAACGGCGTTCCAGCGCGACGCCCGCGCGATGGCGCTGCCCACCCCGCGCACGCCCTGCGGCGGGTAACGGGTCGCGGCGACCAGGTCGCGGGCCTGCGCCGCGCTCTCGACCATGGGGATCAGCAGCGACTGCACGCCCAGGTCGAGATACTGCTTGATCAGGTGGGTGTCGCCCACGGGCGGGCGCACGACCGGGGCCACCGGATACGCCGCCACGGCCTGGAGCTGCGCCAGCACGCTGCGGACATCGTTGGGCGCGTGCTCCCCGTCGATCAGCAGCCAGTCGAAGCCCGCCCCGGCCAGCACCTCGGCGGGGTAGGCATCGGCCAGCGTGACCCACAGGCCGATCTGCGGCATACCGGCCGCCAGAGCACGTTTCAGGGGATTGGTCAGGTCGGTCATGGGGTCTCCTCGGTGGGCGCGGGCGTCAGGATGCATCCGGCATCTCTCCCTCCACGGTGCATCATCGCCCGAAGCGGAAGGCCACGCCGCCCAGGGGGCCGTAGTCCGCGTGGAACACGTCGCCGGGGGCGGCATCGACCGGACGGGTGAACGATCCGGCCAGCACGATCTGCCCGGCCCTCAGGGTCACGCCGTGCGGATGCAGCCGGTTCGCCAGCCACGCCACACCGGTCGCCGGGTGGTTCAGCACGCCCGCCGCCACGCCGGTCTCCTCGATCACGCCGTTGCGGTACAGCAGCGCCCCCACCCAGCGCAGGTCGATGTCGGTGGGACGCACCGGCCGCCCGCCCAGGATGATCCCGGCGTTCGCGGCGTTGTCGCTGATGGTGTCGAAGACCTTCCGGGTCACGCCCGTCTCGCGGTCGATGCGCTCGATACGGGCGTCGATGATCTCGATGGCCGGGATGACCCAGTCGGCGGCGTCCAGCACGTCCAGCACCGTGCAATCGGGGCCGCTCAGGTCGCGTCCCAGGCGGAAGGCGAGTTCCACCTCGACCTTCGGCACGATAAAGCGGGACGTGGGGATCTCGCTGCCCTCGGGGAACACCATGTCGTCCAGCAGCGCTCCGTAGTCGGGTTCGGTGATGTTCGACGACATCTGCATGGCCCGCGACGTCAGGCCGATCTTGTGCCCGTACAGCGTGCGCCCCTGCGACAGCTTGAGATCGACCCACGCCCGCTGCACGCGGTAGGCGTCGCCCAGGGTCATGTCCGGGTACTGCCGCGACAGCTGCCGAATGGGTGTGCGCGTCTCCTCGGCGTGATCCAGCCGGGCCGCCGCGTCCTGCACCTGCGCGTCGGTAAGGGCGCTCATGCCTGTTCCCGGCGGTAGCGGGCGTGGATGTTGTTGTGCTTGAAGGTGCCCGCCTCGCTGAACTCCGAGATCTCCAGCGACAGGGCCAGGTATCTGGAATCGAAGTCCGCCGCGAAGTGCGCTTTCAGCACCTCGAACAGTGCCGCGCCCGTCTCGCGCTTGACCTCCTCGCTGCGGCCGGAGCCGATCTTCAGGGTCACGTGGACGAAGGCGTCGTCATGCGTGCCGTCCGCGACCACGTACTCGGTCAGGCGGACGGCGCGGGCACGGATGCCGCCCGCCGGGTACACGTCGGCGCGGGCCAGCAGCACGCCGTTCAGGGCCCGCAGCAGCTCGGGAATACGGGGCTCGGGCAGGTTGTCGGTGTATTCGACGATGAGGTGGGGCATTATTCGCGCTTCCCCTCCTGGGCGATCAGCGGCTCGGCGTCCTCGGTCTCCCACTGCACGTCGTTCTCCAGGGCACCCAGCCCGTCGATCTCCAGGCGCATCACGTCGCCGGGCTTCACGTGGGACACGCCCTTCGGGGTGCCGGTCAGGATCACGTCGCCCGCCTGCAGGGTCATGAAGCGGCTCATGAACTCGATCAGCTCCGGGGCCTTCAGGATCATGTCGCGGGTGTTGCCCTGCTGCCGCAGCTCGCCGTTCACATAGGCCCGCAGGCCCAGGCTGTAGGGATCGGGCACCTCGTCTGCGCTGACCAGATACGGCCCCAGCGGCCCGAAGGTGTCCCAGCCCTTGGCCCGCATGGGCGGCCGGTAGTAATTGCTCACGTAGTCCCGCACGACCAGATCGTTGGCGATGGTGTACCCGCCGATGTAGTCCCCGGCATCCCGCGACTTCACGCGCCGGGCGTCGCGGCCGATCACCACGGCCAGCTCCACCTCGTAATGCATGAACTGCGCCCCGCGCGGGTACTCAACCGTGCCCCGGTGCGGCAGCAGGCTGGTATTGGGCTTGAGGAACATCACGGGTTCCTCGGGTGTCTGGAAGCCCAGTTCCGCGTTGTGGTCGGCGTAATTCAGCGCCAGTGCGATCACCTTGCCCGGCGTGACCGGCAGCAGGAACTGCACGTCGTCCGGGCGGTGAGCCTCGCCCGCCGCGTCGTAGAGCAGCCCGTCACGCAGCACCCCACGGTGCTGTCGGCCACGGGCGATGAAGTTGGCAGTTTTCATGGATGGCACCTCGGGGAGATGGGGCGGGGCGGGCGCCGTGCTAACCCCTCCGCCCCTTCGGGGCACCTCCCCTCAAGGGGAGGTAAGGATGTGATGGTTGGCTCCCCCCCAGGGGAGCTGGCCGCGTAGCCGACTGAGCAGTTCGCCCAGAACCTCAGATCACATGCACCGGCAGACCCTTCAGTTCACTCTCGTGCTCCCGCACCCAGCCGCCCGCGTAGGCCTCCAGCACGGACGCCTCCTCGAACCAGCTTTTCGGAGTTCGGGCGCCCCACAGCGTCTGGCGGCGCGGGTCGTTCAGGTGCCAGCGGATCGGCTCGAAGTCCGGGTCGACGGTCAGGTAGTCGCTGGTGTACAGCTCGATGCGGTGGCCGTCGGGGTCGCGGATGTACAGGAAGAAGGCGTTGCTGACGCCGTGGCGGCCGGGGCCGCGCTCGATGTGTTCCGGCATCCGTGCCCCGGCCAGGATGTCGCAGGTGCGGATGATGCTCTGCATGTCGGGCATCCAGTACGCCAGGTGGTGCAGACGGGGGCCGGTGCCGTTGGTCAGCGCCAGGTCGTGCACGCTGCCCCGGCGCTGGATCCATGCCGCCCAGATGCGGCCGTCATCGTCCTCGGTGTATTCGCTGAGGCGGAAGCCCAGGTGCTCCGTATACCAGCGCATGGTGCCCGCCACGTCGGGCGTCATGACGTTGATGTGGTCGATGCGCTGCAGCCCCGCGCCCCGGTGCAGGTGGTAATCCTGAAGGAGCCACGGGTGCTTGACCGACTCGGCGTAGTACGCGACGGGCACGCCGGACGGATCCTGAAAGCGCAGCAGCCGGGGCCGGTCGAGGTCGGTCTCCCAGCGCCACGGCAGGCCCTGGGCGTCCAGCAGCGCGGCCAGGGCGTCCAGATCGGCGTCCGTGCCCGCACGGTACGCGACGTGCTTCACGCCGGCCTCGGGGGCGAGTTCCAGTTTCAGCGTCCATTCACGGTCTTCCGTGCCGCGCAGGTACAGCGCCCCGGCAGTCTCGTGCAGGACGTTCAGACCCAGCAGTTCCACGTAGAAGTGCCGCGACCGGGCCAGATCGGTGACGTACAGGACAGCGTGCGCGATACGGATGGTGTTGGGGATCATTGGACGTCTCCGAAAGTCGTCGGGTGCCGCTGCGCCTCCGGGAGAACCGGCACACCCCGCCAATTCCCCCTCCGACGACGCGACCCCCTTCCTGTGGCTGCTCGCTCCGCTCGGATTCGGCTCTGCCTCATCGCCATTCAGTCCGCCACTACAGGCTTCGGCTGGTCAAGAAACTGCCGGATGCGCTGCACATACGGCTGCTTGTCGTAGACCTCGTACAGGGCACTCGACATGCGGATCGGGTCGCCGAAGAAGTGTTTCTCGTACAGGTTCTGCCGCGCGCCGAAGCTGCTCAGGGTCAGATCCCACGCCAGCCGGAACAGCTTCAGGCGCTCCTCGGCGGTGGCATTGGTGGCCTGGAGGTGCTTCTCGATGAAGTGCCCCAGCGGCCCCTCGCGGTCGGCCCTGCTGGGCATCATGATGATTCCCGACGCGCCCAGCAGCTGGATGATCTCGTTCAGGCGCGGGTAGATGGCGGGGTAGTAGTTGCGGGCGGCATCCAGCGGGCCACGGGCGGGGGTCATCACGCCATAGGCGTTGAGCTGTGCGCCGTCCACTGCCGCCACCTCCAGCGCCTTCATGATCTCCAGTGTGATGATGATCTCGCTGACCTTGCCCTGCACGTGCTGGAACTGGCCGCTGCCGACCGTATCCACGATGCCCTGCGCCACGCCGAGGAAGGCCCCGGTCTTGCTGATCTTCTGGTTCACGACCTGATACGCCATGTGCAGGACGGCGTCGGTCTTCGCGTAGGCCTGGTTCGCCAGGGTCATGTCGTACATCAGGAACACGCGCTCCCAGGGAATGAGCACGTCGTCGAAGATCACGAAGGCGTCCTGCTCGTCGAAACGGCTCGACAGCGGGTGATCCTCGGTGTCGCGCCCCAGGTCGAAGGGCTCGCGGCACTGGAACGACAGGCCCGGCGTGTCCGTGGGCAGCCCGAAGCCGACGGCGTAGCGGCTGCGGTCGCCGTTCTCCTTGATGACCGTGGACGGGAAGATCAGGATCTCGTCGGCAATGGGCAGCGTGGCGAGCATCCGCGCCCCGCGCACGATCACGCCCGCAGCGGTCTCCTCGACGATGCCCAGCGCGATGTAGGGGTCGGGCAGCTCGGAGGCCTGCTTGCTGCGGTTCACCTGCGGGTTCGTCAGCGCGTGCGTGAGGCACAGGTCGTTCGCCCGGACGTACTCGAAGTACCGGCGCATGTGCTCGCCAAAGTGCCGCTCCTGGCCCTCGCCCTGGTCGAAGTACGCACTCGCCATCCCCGCTGCCATGACGTTCGCGTTCATGTAGTCCGGGGCTCGGCCCAGCGTGCCCAGCGAGTAGTCCGCCCGGACGCGGTGCGCCGCCCCGATCTTCCGCAGGTCGTCCTTCGTGCGCGGCACCAGGAACGCGGTGGCGTGACGCTCGCCGCCTTCCTCGAAAGTCAGGAGGTCACGGTATCTCGGATCGTGCTGGAGGTCGTACAGCCCCGCCAGCGAGTGCGCCACATTGCGCGTGGCCGGGTGGGTCGTGGGATCCTCGACCCGCGCTCCGTCCACGTACAGGTTCGGGGGGTTCTGCCTCAGGCGGTCGAGGAACTGCTGTCCGGTGCGGGCACCCATGTCACTGCTCCTTTCCGGCCAGGCCGGTGTACGACGGATCGACGAAGATGCCGCCCTGCCGCTGCTCGGTGAGGTCAGCGGGGTCGCCGTGGATGTCCTGCACCTGCGCGGCGTGGGCCTCGGCATCGTCCTGCGGGACGTAGCCCAGCACGTCCCAGCCTTCCGGGGTCATCCAGCGCCGCGTGTTCCCGCTGATGCCGGCCACGATCAGATAGCCCACGTCCGGGGCCGTGACCGCACGGGCGAACACCTGCGCGGCGTCACGCGGCGACAGCCATGTGGACAGGTGTCGGGCGTCCATCGGGCGTTGCTGGAACGAGCAGATCCGCACACCCACAAATTCCAGGCCATAACGGTCGAAGTACATGCGGCCCAACGTCTCGCCCATGACCTTGCTCACGCCGTAATAGGTGTCCGGGCGCACGGGGACGTCCGGGGTGATCGGCTCGCGCGGGTAGTAGCCCACCGCATGGATGCTGGACGCGAAGGCCACGCGGTGCACGCCGGCCTGCCGCGCCGCCTCCAGCACGTGGTACGTGCCGTCCACGTTCACGTCGCGGATGCGCTCATAGGTGTGCTCGTTGGGAATACCGCCCAGGTGGATCACGGCGTCCACGCCATCCATGACCCCGTGCATGGCGTTCAAGTCGGTCAGGTCGGCGGTCATGACCTCCTCGCCATCCCGCGCGGCACCCAGGTCGCGCAGGTCGGTCAGGCGCAGGATGGTGCCAGAGTCCGGCAGGTAGTCGCGGATGAGGTCGCGCAGCGCGGAGCCGATCTCGCCGGCGGCCCCAGTGATGAGGATGCGGTGGGCGTCACTCATCTTCCACCTCGTCGGCGGCATAGACGCCACCGTCGGCCACCACGTATTCGCCGGATTCAAGTTTTTCAGCGATCTCTTCCAGATAGCCAGCGAGAGTGTCGTGCTGTGGGCCACTCGGCCCCGCCTCGTGATCCATATCGAGCACCTGGCCCATGCTTCCGGCCGGGCCAGGCGTCATGTCCACCACGGCACCGTTCCCACCCCCATCCGCGTCGAGCGGCACCCACCCGTGCGACCACCAGCCGCGCTCGACCTGTTCACGCCCAGCAGAAGCGTCGTGGTCGGTATTTCCGTCGAAATCCCCACCATCGAGCAGTTCACGCCAGACCGTGGCCTCATCCTGACTGGCGGCCGTGCCCAGCAGCGTTCCGGTGGGCCAGCCTCCATCCACGGTGCCGTCATGCCGACGCAGCGAGGCCCGCAGGTCATCAGAGACCGGATATCCCAGGAAGGCCTCCAGGGCCGCGATCTGTTCTTCTGTTGCGCCCGGCTGGAGCTGAGCCAGCGCCCCCTGCGCCTCATACCATGCTTCAATCCGTTCCCAGATAGCGTTCAGCGTGGTCATGATCCAGTCTCCATGTCCATCCCCAGCCGCTGTGCCCTATGCCCGTCCAGATTCACGGCGATGTTCTTCGTCTCCATATAGAAGTCGAAGGAATAGTCGCCGCCGTCGCGACCGATCCCGCTGGCCTTCATGCCACCGAAGGGCGTGGGCAGGTGCCGCACGTTTTCAGAGTTGATCCAGACCATGCCGCTGTCCAGGCCGTGCGCGAAGGTGTGGGCGCGGGTCAGGTCGCTCGTCCACACGTACGCGGCCAGACCATAGGGCACGTCGTTGGCGATCCGCAGGGCGTCCGCGTCGTCGTCGAAGGGAATGACCGTCAGCACCGGGCCGAAGATCTCCTCCTGGCTGATCCGCATGTCGCTGGTGGCCTGCGTAAACAGGGTGGGCCGCACGTAGTTGCCGCTCTCCCCGATCCGCTCGCCTCCGACCCGGACGGTCGCGCCACCCTCTCGGGCGTGGTCGAAGTACGAGCAGACCTTATCGGCCTGCACCGGGTGGATCAGCGGGCCGACCTCGGTGGCGGGGTCGAGGGGATCGCCCACGCGGATCTGCGCCACCCGCGCCGCGAGCCGATCCACGAAGTCGTCGTGGACGCTGCGCTGCACGAGCAGGCGGCTGGAGCTGGTGCAGCGCTGCCCGTTCAGGCTGTAGATCATGAAGATCGCGGCGTCCAGCGCCCGATCCAGATCGGCGTCCGCGAAGACCACGACCGGGTTCTTGCCGCCCAGTTCCAGATGCACGCGCTTGAGGGTGTCGGCCCCCTGCTTCTGGATCAGACTCCCGGTGCGGCTCTCGCCGATGAAGGCGATCGCCCGGATCAGCGGGTGCTCGGTCAGCGCCCGGCCGGCGCTCTCGCCATAGCCGTGCACGAGGTTCACGACGCCGACGGGAATCCCCGCCTCGTGCATGATCTCGGCCAGCAGGGTCGCGGTCACCGGGCTCCACTCGGCGGGCTTGTGTACCACCGTGCAGCCGGCGGCCAGCGCAGGGGCGATCTTCCAGCTCGACAGCATGAACGGCGTGTTCCACGGGGTGATCACGCCCACCGGCCCGATCGGCTGGCGGAGGGTGTAGTTCAGGAACCCCTGGGTCGGCAGGCTCAGGCCGTCCTGGGCGCCCTCGGCGCGGTCGGCGTAGAAGCGGAAGTTCTCGGCGGCGCGGGCGGCAGCCGATTTCATGAAGCGGATGGGCTGGCCGGTGTCCACGCTCTCGGCGGTCGCGATCTCGTCGGCACGGGCCTCGATCAGATCGGCCACCCGGTGCAGCACGGCGCGGCGCTTCTTCCCGCTCAGGGCACGCCATGCCGGGAAGGCAGCGTGCGCGGCCTGGGCGGCGCGGTCGATGTCGGCGGCAGTCCCGCTGGCCGCGTGGCCCAGGACGCTGTTGTCGGTGGGCGTCAGGAACTCGAAGGTCTCGCCGCTCTCGGACGGCACCCACCCGCCGCCGATGAAGTGCAGCAGGGGTGAGCGCAGCCGCTCATGCAGGGCATCACGGGCAGACGGGGGCGGGATGGTGGCGGTCATGGAACCTCCGGGGTGAAGCGGTGAACTGTCAGACAGCCGCAGCCTAGGCCGATGCGGGCCTCACCTCAAGCACGGTCTGCACAGAATGCACAGGCGGCTTTGTACACTTTCACAGTGTCCGGTACGCATGCAGTGCTCAGCCTGAACGAGGTGCGTGCGGAACTGGGCCTCGCGCAGGTCACGCCCGATGTCCCCGTGCCCGACCTCTCGGCCGCCCCGATGCTGCTGCCGGACGTGCCCGCCCCCGAGTGGCGGGCCGCGTATCTGCGGGTGCTGGCCCGGACGCTGAGCCCCCACCTGCCCGCCCTGGCCGAGTTGCTGGGCGACCTGCACGGCACCCTGACCGCGCCGCAGCCGGAGACCGACATGGCCCGCTGGCTGGCGGCCGTGACGGGCGGCCGGGCGACCGTACGGTCGAGCTGGGGCGACGTGGTGGCCCAGGCGGGCGAACCGGGGCCGGTCACGCTCACGCAGCGGCTGGAGTACGACCGCCGCCCGGTCGGCATCCTGACCCTGGAGGTGGACAGCGGCTGGGAGGCGCTGGCCACGCTGGTGGGCGATCTGGTGCGGCTGGCGCGGCTTCAGTCGGCGGCGGCCGGCGCGGCCCGCCGCCGGGTGGGCGAGCGGCAGTTCGAGACGCTGCTGGCCGGAGACACGTCGGGGATGCCCGGCGGGCAGACGACCGTGCTGGCCGCCCTGCGCCTGGGTACCGCCCTGCCCCGTGCGGCGCGGGCCCGCGAGGCCCACATCCAGCAGTTGGACGTCCTGTGCAGCGTGGGCGAGGGCTACTTTCACCGCCGGGAGCTGAGCTGCCTGACCACCGTGCGCGGCGACCTGGCGCTGTGGCTGTGGCCGGGCCGCGCTCCGGAACGCGAGATGCGCGGTCTGCACGCCGCGCTGCTGACCGCGACCGCCGTGGACTTCCGGCTGGGCGTCAGTCAGCCGCAGGCCGGGTTCGGGACAGTACAGACGGCACTGCGGCAGGCGGTACAGGCGCTGGACGGCGTGCAGGGGGCCCGCAGCATGGCCGCGTTCGAACACGTCGACCCCCTGCGGGCCGTGCTGGACAGCGGCGCCCTGCATCCCCTGGCCGAGCAGTTCCACACCCGCCTGGCCCGCGCCGATCCCGACGGCCGCCTGGAGGACACCCTGCGGCAGTACCTCGCCCACAGCGGCTCGCTGGGTGACCTGGCCACGCGCCTGCACATCCACCTGAACACGCTGCGCTACCGCCTGCGGCGCATCGAGGAGGCCCTGGACGGCACCCTGAGCGACCCGGCGTTCGTGGCCCGTGCGTACCTGGCCTTCCAGACCACACGTGAGCCCTGAGCGGTCACGGCCCAGGCCCGTCATCCCCCTGGCGGGTGGTACTGGAACCGCCTGAAGGTCTGGTCAGTTACATTCGAGATATGACGTCCCCGCGCCGCGCCGTGCTCATCCTGACCCTCCTGCTGACCGCGTGTGCCCAGCCGGGCACGCCCGGCGTCCCGCCGGGGCCAGTGATCACGACCACCGACTTCACGGCCTTCGACACGCCGCAGGGGGCAGGCAGCATCCGGCTGGGCCGCAGCGGCCGGCTGTCCGTGGACGCCGAGCCACACTTCGCGGCTGTGTCGCCGGACAGCCGGGTGGCATGGGTGACCCTCCAGAACAACAACGCGGTCGCCACGGTGGACATCGCCAGCGGCACGGTCACGGACGTGCGCAGCCTGGGCCTGAAGGATCACCGCGTGCCCGGCCAGGGGCTGGACGCCAGCGACTATGACCGGATCAACATCCGCACCTGGCCGGTGCAGGGGATGTACATGCCGGATCACATCGCGCATGTCGCGATCGGGGGCCGGTCGTACCTGCTGACCGCCAACGAGGGCAATCCCCGTGACGAGACCCTGAGCAGCAGCGACGCGGTGAGGGTGGGCACGCTGACCCTCGATCCGGCCGTGTTCCCGGACGCCGCCAGCCTGCAGGCCGACACGGCCCTGGGCCGCCTCCACGTCAGTCGCCCGGATGCCGACACGGACGGCAACGGACTGGCCGACCGGCTCCTGAGTTTCGGGGGGCGCAGCGTCAGCGTGTGGGACACGGACCTGGCCCTCGTGGCCGACACCGGAGACGCCATCGAGCGCGACCTGGCGGCGCGGACGCCCGCGACGTTCGGCAGCGAGGGCACCATCAGTTCCTTCGACACCCGCAGCGATGACCGGGGGCCGGAACCGGAAGCCGTCACGACCGGCGTGATCGCGGGCCGCACGCTGGCCTTCGTGGGCCTGGAACGGGCCGGCGGCATCATGGTCTTCGATGTCAGTGATCCGACCACACCGACCATCGTGGACTACGCCCGCTTCGGAGACCCGACCGCCGCGCCCGACAGCGGCGATGCCGGCGACCTCCAGCCGGATGCCCTGCTCTTCATTCCGGCGACAGACAGCCCCGGCGGGCAGCCGCTGCTCGTCGTGAGCAGCGAGGTCAGTGGCAGCGTCACCCTCTACACCGTGCAGGACACGGGTCGCCTGGCCCTCACCGGCCGCTACCAGGCTGCGCCCTTCGCCTTCGGGCAGGGCGTGGCCAGCATGAGTGCCTACGACCGAACCGGGAAGCGCCTGCTGGTGGTCAACCGTGTTGCGGCCGGGCTGGACATCCTCGATCTGCGTGACGTGACCCGCCCGGTCAAGACCGGCACCCTGCCGCTGGCATCGTACGGACGGACCCCCACGTGGGCGGCTGTGCGGCCCGACGGCCTGATCGCCGTGGCTGTCGAGACCTTTCCCAAGACCGACCCCGGTCACGTGCTGTTCCTGAACGCCGACGGCACGTTGCGGGCACCGCCCGTGACCGTCGGCGCCCTGCCCCAGATGCTGACCTTCACTCCGGACGGCCGGAAGGTGGTCGTGGTCAACGCCGGGGAGGCCAACAGCGCGGGCACGGTGGATCCGGCCGGGTCGGTCAGCATTCTCGACGTCTCGCGCGCCCTGGCCGCGAGGTGAGGTCGCGCGAGCGGCAGTGAACCCCGGAGGTTCAGGGCCACCACACCGTGCCGCACGGTGGGCCCCACCATGCAGACGCCCGGCCAGGTGGCCGGGCGCGTTCTCGACGTTCAGGCGAGAGGGGGCAGGATCACTGCACGCCGATGGTGTGGCCGGCGCTCGCGGCCCGGGTCTTCCACGCCGCGTGCTCGGTGGTCTCCGTGACCAGCGTGGGGGGGTTGATCAGGGTGGTGTTGTTGTAGCAGGTGCTGGAGCAGTCCTTGAACCACGTGTTGTTCAGGAAGGTGCTGCCGTCCGTGCGATGCCGCAGCCACGCGATCTTGTTGTCGAAGACGGTGTTGTTGTACCAGTTGCCCCCGGCCTTGGAGCCGTACATGTCCCACACGTAGATGCCCACGTTCTGCGCCGCGATCTTGCGTCCGTCCGGCAGCAGGCCGCTGGACACGATGCGGTTGTTGTACACCTTGTGGTCGTGCCCGCCCGAGATCCCGATGCCCTGGTTGCTCGTGCTGATGATCGTGTTGCCGTACACGTCGAAGTACCCGCCGGCCGTGCTGCTGGAGCTGCCGTCGCCGTCGCCGAGCAGGATGCCTCCACCGGCGTACCCGGTGTCGGTTGCCGTGTTGATCGCATACGCGCCCCAGATCAGGTTGTCGTGGATCTTCACGCGGCTGCCGGACGTACCGGTCGACTGGTACATGTTGATGTTCTCTTCCAGGGCGCTCTTGCCGGGCTCGTTGATCACCTGGTTCCACGCGATCTCGGCGTTCACCAGCCCCCGCACCGTATTGAACTGGACGAACTGGTACCGGCGGAAGGCGTTCTGGTACCCGCCGCTGCCGTTGCTCAGCCGGCCGTCGATATTGCGGACGCTGTTGCGCAGGATCTTGATGGTCTGGCCGCTGCTGCCCTTGCCGATGAAGTTGCGGACGTAGATGCCGCCGGTGCCCTCGAGGTAGTTGTTGGTGATGCTCAGGTTCAGCGTGTCCTCGGAGTTGATGAAGCGGCCGGTCGGGCGCCCGCTGATGTTGGGATTGACGCCGTAGCCGCGGGTGTTGCGCACGGTGAGCTGCATGCGGAAGCCGCTGATCAGGTTGCCCGGCCCCTTGACGTTGGCGTTCTCGATGATCACCGGCTCCGACGTCTTGACAGAGATTGCGGGAATGCTGGGGTCGGTGCTGCGGTAGTTGCCGGTGTAGGTGCCGCCCTTCGTGATCACCAGCGGCGCCTTGTAGGTCACGTCGCCAGAGCTGGAGACATTCCCGGAGGTCGTGCAGCTGAGCACGCGGGCGTTGGCCCAGTCCGCGTGATCGCTGGACGCCCCGTTGCCGCCGTCGGTGACGACCAGGCGCAGTTCCTTCTTGCCGGCCACGCTGACGCTGACGGATTTGGTGCTGCTCGATCCGGTCATGGTGCCCGAGTCGTAGAGCTTCGTGCCGTCGGCATACACCTGGAACACCACGCTGCCGGAGGAGCCGACCTCGTCGTCGACACCGATGTCGCTGGCGAAGGTGCTGCACTTGCCGTCCAGCGTGAAGGTCACGCTGGAACTGGCGTGCACACCCAGCCCGCTGCTGTAGGTCTTACCGTTCAGCGTCAGGGTACGGCCGTCCCCGGCAGCGCTCCCGCCGTTGCTCTTGTTGCGTTCTGCGGGGCCGTAGCCGTTCGTGGCGCTCGTCCACCCCAGGGCCGAGAGCTTGTTCTCACCGGAGACGAGGGCCAGGGCACCGAACTCACCCAGCCCATCGTCGGTGGCCGTCCAGGGGAGGAGGGCCGTGTCAGCCTGCGTACCGTTCGCGGCGGATACCGGGGGCGTGCTGGGGGCCTGCGAGCAGGCAGCCAGGGCCAGGGGGATCAGGAGGAGGGCGGCGGTGCGGAAGCGGACAGGGGGGACGTGGGTCATGGAATTCCTCGGCTGGAGTGGACAGGAAGAGCGTCCTCGCACGCTGACGCGCTGCGATGGGAGACGCTGGGATGGGTGAGGGGGGAACGAAGATGCGCGGGGATGACACCGTGCGGTGACTTGCCTCTGACCGCACCTTAACGAAACGTTATGAAAGTAAAATGTAGGACTTAGTGTGACGTTTATCACGTGTGAGCACAGATGAGAATTTTTTAAAACCGGAAACAGGCGTATTTACAAAGGTGAATCGGTTCAATGTGAAGAATTCCTGTATGGGTTGTCTCATGGTCGGTACTCTCATCATTCGATGTGGATTCTGATGGCTCGATCAGAAAGTACCGTTGTCATCGGCCAAAAGGAGGAGACGACCGGTCGCCTGTTGTCTATACAGGTTGGGCCGTGTGGTGTGTACCACCAGTTGGTCGGATCGTCCTTGTGTGCCCCGGATCGCTTCCCATGACAGCCACCAGGCGGTTTGAGCCGTTTCATGTGAGTCCATGACCGCCGGATCTCCCGGGACGCGGCAGCACCCCTCTCCCCTTGCCGGATCGAGCGGCGCCCCCTGGACTGGCTCCAGTTCTGTCCGGACGGTTGCCGACTCTCATACCCTCGTGGGCCCGGCCGACAGCACCGTCTGCTGTGGTGGTGACCCGGCAGGTTCCCACGGTGGACAGGCCGCGTCCGAGGTTCACTGCCGCACCGCCCCGGAACCGGATCTCGCCGAGGGGAAAGACCACGAGGCCCAGGAGCGCTGTGTCACAGCGGTGTTCAGTTCAACTCCGGGGCTGAACGGATGCCCCAGGGCTCCACTTCCAACCGCTGCCTTATCAGGGACTCGCTCCGCTTGTTTCAGAGGGAATATGGGTACCCTCATTCCCTCTGAACTCTGCTGTCAGTCGACCGTCGGCCGGTGGGAATATCCTCAGCACCAGTGTGTCCAGCGCAGACAGGGCAGGGCCACGTGCCTCCCATGTGGCACCGCACGTCGACCAGATGAACGAGCAGACCGGACGAGGTTCGTTTCCTCGCCTCCTGCTCCACCACCCAGCAGGGCGTGTCACCGCTCCCCGCTCGTCATGTGCGTGCGGAGCCGCGCTTGCCGGCATCATCTGCAGGCCGTCTCCTCCGTCGACATGCAGTTCGCATGAACCGGTTGACCGCCGCCACCGCGCTGCTGGAGACTTCGCAGCGACACGAACGCCTCTGACCGGCAGCGACAGGCCCCCGCGCTGGGCGGGGGCTGTCCGTGGCGGGCCCTGCAGGACTTGAACCTACGACCCTCGGTTTTGGAGACCGATGCTCTACCAACTGAGCTAAGGACCCTGGATGCGTGGACGCGTGGCCGCGCCTGAGCCCGTGCAGAGTAGCAGACACCCGGGCGCGCGTGCAACACGCGCCATCTGGCTCAGATGACGCCGCCGCCGAGCATCAGCCGCAGGGCCGCAAGGACGGCCACGACGGCGCTCAGGGTGGTCGCCGTGCGGTCTCTGCTGAGGGCACCGAAGATCAGCCCCAGCAGGGCCGGCGGCAGGACGAAGATCCAGTTCAGCCAGCCGAACAGCGGCAGCAGGCCCAGGAGCAGGCCCAGCGCGGCGAGGATGCCAAAGATCAGGGAGAGGGCTCTCATACCCCGGATTACGCGCCCAGGATGCCTGGAGTTGCCCTGACCCTATGCCTGCCCCCGCATCCCCTGTTCGGCGATCTGCGCCTCAGCGGGTGCATCGCCGGCGTCCTTGACCGCGTGAGCGCTCATCCCCCACTGGTGACCGCTGCTCTGGGCGCCTTGCAGGATCACGCGGGCCAGTTCACCCAGGGTGGCCCCGCCGGCCCGGATGTCCATGCGCAGTTCCCGGCGCAGCTCCTCCAGGCTGGTGTCGTCCAGCATGAGTTCGGTGCCGTAGCGCAGGGTGGTGGGCGGGACGATCAGCAGGTCGGCCTCGCCGGGTTTCACCGCGTGGCGGAAGCAGCGGCCAGTCAGCAGGCCGGCCACGGTCGTGACCTTGCCGAAGGTCTTGTTCTCCACACTGCGCACCTCCAGCGTCAGACCCTGAATGGCCCGCAGGGGCTCCACGGCGCGGTCGAGGGACTCGGCGAACAGCGAGCCGGTGCCCAGGATGACCCTGCGCGGCTCCGGCAGCGCGGCGGGCAGTTCCGGCAGGCCCTCGGTCAGGAAGTCGCGGATCATGCCCACGCCGTTCTCCAGCATGGGGAAACCCTCGTACTCCTCCTCGGTGGGGAGCGGCTCGCCAGCCAGCAGGTACAGCTCGTCGCTGGGGAACACGAACCGCGTGCCGCGCTCGGCGAGGAACTGCTTGCGCCACACGTTCAGGCGGCGCAGCGAGTCCTGGGCCTCCTCCCGCGTGAACGTGCGGACATCCGGCAGGTTGGTGCGGTGCGACGTCAGGCCGATCGGCACGACCGCTGCCGAGATCACGTTCGGGCGGCCCGACAGGTATGCCACCGTCTCGTCGAGGTGGTCGCCGTCGTTGCGCTCCGGCACCAGCACGATCTGGGTGTACAGGTCAATGTCCTCCAGGCGCTCGATCATGCTGCGGATCTGCACGGCCTGGGGGTCTTTCACCTTCAGCCGCCACCACTTCATCATGTCCTGCCGCAGATCCTGGTTGGCCGTGTGCACCGACACGTACAGCGGCGACAGGTTCTCGTCCTGGATCCGCTGGATGTCGGTCTCGGTCAGGTTCGTGAGGGTCACGAAGGAGCCGTACAGGAACGACAGCCGGAAGTCGTCGTCCATGATGTACAGGCTCTTGCGGAAGCCCCGGGGCATCTGGTGCACGTAGCAGAAATCGCACTTGTTCGCGCACTTGCGGATGCCGTCGAACAGGACTTCCTCGAACTCCAGCCCCGGATCTTCCCACTCCACCGCGAAGGTGAAGGTCTCGTCCAGGCTGGGCGGCGTGGGCAGCAGCAGGCGGTGGTGATCCTGCGCAGTGCCCGGCACGCCGGTCATGATCTGGGGAGCGGTGCGCGGCCGGGCGATCTCCAGGGTGGCCGGTCCCTGCGACAGCGCGTGCCGGTACGCCAGCACGTCCGTCACCGGAAGGTCGTTCACCCGCAGCAGCACATCACCGGGCTGCACGCCCGCGCGTTCGGCCGCGCTGCCCGCCTCCACCGATTTGATCGGCGCGGGGTACAGCGTCTCCTGAATGTTCTCGGCGGCCGTCACGGTCATGCACCTCCACAGCGGAGCGCAGTCCTGGCCCCGGTCAAGCACAGCAGCATAGCAGACCGGAGGCGGGTGAGTGTCACGCCGCGCACGCTGCAGCACAGGACATCCACCTCCCGCCACGCTGATGCGGCCGCCACGCCTTCATGAGGCACTGCCGATACGGATTCGCACGCTGCCACGTAGCTGCTCCCCATCACTCCACAAGAAAATTTAAAATCGTGAGTGAAAATGAAGGAGACTTTATGAAGACAGGTATACCGATAAGTCTTGTGGTCTTCACGACTGCATTCCTCAGCGCATGTGGCGGCGACACCACATCACCACCTGACCCCAAACCTATTCCCGTACAGATTTCCGGCACACAGATCACCGGCAAGGTCGGCGGGGAGGCTCTGATTCCGGGAACTGTTCTGCTGGCAACCACCTCCGACCTCAGTGTGACCAACAAAGGCACGCTCAACGCCGCCGGCGCACTGTCTCTTGACCTGAAGGCCACGCCAGAAGCAGAAACGTTATCGACCCTTCTGCCCACTGGTGCGTCTGGATGTACCTACGCGGGCACTGGAGATCACACCCTCCAGATCAGTGCCTGGAGCAGGCTGGCCGTCGTCAGCAGCAAGGGCGACTTCTTAGGAACCGTGCAGGAACGTCGCAACGATCAGACCTTCTCTGTGCCCCATCACATCCTGCGGATCTACAGCAGCGGGACGTCCACGTTCAAGGGCACCGTCTCCTGTTCCGGAAGCCCGCAGCTGTCGCTCAACGTGTCGTTGCGGGCAGGCTGGAACGCCGTAGAATACGTCGATTCCGAGCCGATCGCAGCGCTTCAGGATCTCCCGGCAGCGGCCACAGCCGAACTGATCGGCACGGCCCAGGCACCACAGGTGTCGGCATATCTCGATGCCAACGGAGGCCAGCTCAACTTCACCACCGACACCCTGAGCGTGCGCGCCACTTTCTTTCAGGACGGCGGATTCAGCGGCACCGTTCACCTCAGCACCGACAACGACCTGCTGACCGTCGGGCCATCGACCCTCACACTGCCGGCGCTCTCTGCCCAGAAGGTGAGCCGTGCATCGCAGGGCATCCAGGCCATGGGACTGGGGCAACAGCGGGTGGACGCCACGCTCACCTTCAAACTGATCGGGAACGCCTCCGGTACGGTCAATCTGCTCGTGAAAGACGACCAGGGCCGGGAACTCGACCGGGTACCGCTGTACGTGATCTCCTCGCTTCCCGCGTTCTCGATGTACCTGTACACCTCCCCAGTCACCGTGTTACCGGGCGCCAGCCTTCCTCTGAGCATCAACGTGTCCGGCATGAACGGCTTCAGCGGCAAGGTCGACATCACCGCGCAGAATCCGCCCACCGGCCTGAGCGTGACCCCCGCCAGCGTGAGCGTGAGCCAGGGCTCTGCCAACGGGCAGGTCACGCTGAATGCCGCCGCGTCCCTGGCTCCCGGCACCTACACCGTGACCCTGCTCGGCACGTCCGGCTCGGTTCGTTCTACTACCCCTATTGCGGTGACGGTGCCTGCTCCAACCGTTGCCCTGACCACGGACAGCGCCACGGTCTACGGTGGCGAGCAGACCACGCTGCCCATCACAGTGACGGGCCTGAACAACTTCGCGGGGAGCGTGACCCTTGCAGTGAGCGGTCTGCCTGCCGGCGTCACATCGAGCAGCAAGTCCGTCACACTGACCAAAAACGGAGTCGTCAGCACCACGCTCACCCTGACCGGCGGCACGGCCCTGCTCTCAGGAACATCCGAGGTCACCCTGACTGCCACCGGCCAAGCCATCACGGCCACCCGGCCATTCACACTGGCCACGCGGCCCAAGCGGACATTGCTCGGCAAGTACCGCGTCGTGGGCGTGGGCACTGCGCTTGACGGCGGATTCTGGTACGTCCGGCAGGTCGAGGGTAGTGCCATCTACCCTGTCCTGACCCGTTTCGACGGTACAAAGGCCACCGATGCCGCTACCCTCAAGAACAACAACGGATACATCTATGTGGACGTCCTGCCCATCCCTGGTGGGGGCGTGTGGCTCCCTGGCCTGGGCGGCGGCCCACTGTTCAAATATTCGAGCAGCGCCCTGAGGTACTGGGACGCCGCATTCGGCTGGGACAGTCCGCCCGCCGTGGATGCCCAGGGGCGACTGTGGGCTGTGGTGTTCAAGGACAACATGCACAAGGTCGCCCGCTTTGATGAAACGAGCAGCACCTTCGATGCTGTGACTGATCTCAGCTGGTCATCCTTCTCCAAGCTCCTCGGCAGCAGTCGGGACGGAAGTGTCATGGCCGCCTACGACAGCGACCAAAGCGAAGTGGTAACGGTAAATACGTCCACGCTGGCTGTCAAGAGAACCAGTGCAACAGGATTCTCGTCGATCAGCAAGATCACGGTCGATGACTCCGGCACCCCGTGGATCTACGGTGTGCTCCCGAGTTCCGAACGTGCAGTTGGGAAGGTCGGATCGGACGGCACAGTCGCCATCACTAAACTCCCCGCTTCCTTTGACCACGGCACCCAGGTATTCGCTTTCGACGCCAGCGGCGTCCTGTGGATAGCTGGCGGAGGCTTCGCGGGCACCCTGACACCCTCGACCGGTGCCGTGCGGAGCCTGACCGTCGCCCAGGATGCCTCCCCGTCCTATGCGCTGAACCCCTCAGGCGGCCTGTGGCAGGTCTGGACGGACGGCACTGGCAATACCTATACCAGTCTGTACAAGTAAACGAACACCCGCACAGAGGCCGACTGGATATCCTCCAGTCGGCCTCTTGATGTTCTGGACGTCCTGCCTACGGCCACACGCGCCTACGGCGGCCCAACGAAAAAACCCCCGTCACCGGGGGCTCCTTCTGAATGCTGTGCTTACCAGCTGGCTTTCTTCACGCCGGGCAGTTCGCCCTTGTGCGCCATCTCGCGGATGCAGATGCGGCACATGCCGAAGAAGCGGTAGTAGCCACGGGCGCGGCCACAGCGGCTGCAGCGGTTGTAGTTCTGCACGGCGAACTTGTGTCCGCGTGCGGCTTTCACGACTTTGGAAGTATTCGCCATAAGTTCCTCGTTACTGCTTGCGGAAGGGCAGGCCCATCGCCTGCAGCAGGGCGCGAGCTTCCTCGTCGGTCTTGGCGGTGGTGACGATGGTGACGTCCATGCCGCGCGTCTTGTCGACCATGTCGTAGGTGATCTCCGGGAAGATCAGCTGCTCCTTGATGCCGAGGTTGTAGTTCCCGCGGCCGTCGAAGGCGTTGGGGTTGATCCCACGGAAGTCACGGATGCGGGGCAGGCCGATGTTGATCAGCTTTTCCAGGAACACGTACATGCGCTCGCCGCGCAGCGTGACCTTGATGCCGACCGGCATGCCCTGGCGCAGCTTGAAGTTGGAGATGCTCTTCTTCGCCTTGGTGACGATGGGCTTCTGCAGGGTGATCAGGGCCAGTTCGCGCGAGGCCTTGTCGATGGCCTTGCTGTCTTCCTTGGCGCTGCCCAGACCCTCGTTCACGACGATCTTCTCGATCCGGGGAACGGCCATGACGCTGGAGTAGCCGAACTGCTGCATCAGCGCGGGGCGCACCGTGTCGTTGTACTTCTGTTTGAGCTGTTCCATGATGGGTTCCTTCGAGCGGTCTCCCAGTTTTTCAGAGAGCGCCGCTCAGGCCGACGGTGAGGTCGGCCCGGAGGGGTCAGTCGATGTTCTTGCCGCTGGCAACGGCCACGCGGACTTTCTTGCCGTCCACGATCGTCTTGCGGATGCGGGTGGCCTTGCCGGTCTCGGGGTCGACGATCGACACCTTGCTGGCGTGCAGGGCGAGTTCACGCTGCTCCTGGCCACCCTGGGGGTTGCCGGCCGAGGGCTTGACGTTCTTGGTGACGACGTTCACGCCTTCCACGACGACCTTCTGGTCACGGGGCAGCGCGAGCAGCACCTTGCCGGTCTGGCCCTTGTGCTTACCGCTCAGGACGATGACGGTGTCACCCTTCTTGACGTGCAGCTTGTTGTTGTGGTGGCTTCCGGCGCTGGGGCGGGGCATTACAGCACCTCCGGGGCCAGGGAGATGATCTTCATGAAGCGGCGGTCGCGCAGCTCGCGGGCCACCGGCCCGAAGACGCGCGTGCCACGCGGCTCGCCCTGGTTGTTGATGATGACGGCCGCGTTCTTGTCGAAGCGGATGGTGCTGCCGTCGGCACGCTTGATCGCGTGGCTGGTGCGCACGACGACCGCCTTGACGACGTCGCCGGCCTTGACGGTGCCGCGCGGAGCGGCGTCCTTGACGCTGGCGACGATGATGTCACCGACGTGGGCGTAGCGCTTGTTGCCGCCGCCCCCGGTCGTCAGACCCTTGCCGCCGATGCCGCTGTTGAGCACGCGGATGCACATGATCTCGCGCGCGCCGCTGTTGTCCGCCACGTCCAGGCGGGACTGGGGCATGATCATGCCTGACCCCCTTCGGTGTCCACGGCGGTGGTCTCGATACCACGGGGACGGTCGATCAGCTTGGTGACCTTCCAGGTCTTGGTCTTGCTGATCGGGCGTACCGCGATGATCTCCACGCGGTCACCCACACGGAACTCGTTCTTCTCGTCGTGGGCCGCATACTTGTGGCTGCGGGTCACGACCTTGCCGTACAGCGGGTGAGCGAACTTGCGCTCGACCTTCACGCTGACGGTCTTGTCGGCCTTGTCGCTGACGACGACGCCGGTAAAGGTCTTCTTCATGCCTGCTCTCCCTGCGTGCTCAGCTCGGTGCGGATGGTGTTGAGCTGGGCGACTTCACGGCGGAGCTGCGTCACGCGGTGAGGCTGGGCCAGGTTGCCGGCGGCGGCCTGGAAGCGCAGCTCCATGAGTTCTTTCTTGCGGGCGTCGATTTCGCGGGCGAAGTCTTCCGCCTTCAGCTGACGCATCTCACTGGGCTTCATCGTAGACCTCACGCTTGACCATCTTGGTCTGGATGGGCAGCTTGTGACCGGCCAGACGGAAGGCTTCCTTGGCCTGTTCCTCGGTCACGCCGGACACCTCGAACATCACGCGGCCGGGCTTGACCACGCTGACCCAGTACTCCACGGCACCCTTCCCTTTCCCCATTCGGGTCTCGGCGGGCTTCTTGGTCACGGGCTTGTCGGGGAAGATCCGGATGTAGATCTTGCCGCCGCGGCGGAAGTGACGGCTCATCACGATGCGGCACGCCTCGATCTGGTTGCTCTTGATCCACGCGGGCTCGGTCGCAATCAGGCCGTAGTCGCCGAAGGCCACGTAGTCGCCGCCCTTGGTATCGCCGGTCATGCGGCCGCGGTGCTGCTTACGGAACTTGGAACGCTTCGGAAGAAGCATCATTCACCTCCGGTGCGCCGGCGGGCGGTCGGCCGGCGGCGGTTGGGGCGGTCGCCACCCTCGGGGCGGCGGTCGTCCTGCTTGCGCTGCGGGCGGGCGAAGGTCTCGGTCTTGCCGCCGATGACCTCGCCGTTGAACACCATGACCTTGACGCCCAGGATGCCGTAGGTGGTGCGGGCCAGCGCGGTGCCGTAGTCGATGTCGGCACGCAGGGTGTGCAGGGGCACGCGGCCCTCACGCACGGTCTCGCGGCGGGCCTGCTCGGCCCCGCCCAGGCGACCGGACAGCACGACCTTCACGCCGCGTGCACCGGACTCCATGACGCGCTGCGCGGCCTGCTTCATCGCGCGGCGGAACGCGAAGCGACGCTCGATCTGCTCGGCGATCCGCAGCGCGACCAGCGGCGCACTGATGTTCGGGTTGGGGATCTCGGCGACGTTCACGGCCACCGTGCCAGCGGACACCAGACGCTCGATGTCGCCGCGCAGCTTCTTGATGGAGTCGCCGCCCTTGCCGATCACGATGCCAGGCTTGGCCGCCGAGATGATCACGTTGACCTGCTGGCCAGCGCGCTCGATCTCGATGCGGGCGATGCCGGCGGCGGCCAGCTCCTTGTTGACGAGCTTGCGGATGCGCTCGTCTTCCTTCAGCAGGCCGGCGTACTGCTTCTTGCCGGCGTACCAGCGGCTGTTCCAGCCCCGGGTGATCCCCAGGCGGAAGCCGTTCGGGTTGATCTTGTTGCCCATCTTATTTCCCCCGGCTCGTGGCGCCTTCGCCCACGATGATGGTGATGTGGCTGGTGCGCTTCTTGATGATGTTCGCGCTGCCACGGGCGCGGGGAATCAGACGCTTGAGCGTCGGGCCGGCGTCCACGTAGGCCGCCGTGATGACCAGGCGGTCTTCGAGCATCTCGTCGTTGTGCAGCGCGTTGTGCTTGGCGCTGTTGAGCACCTTCGCGACGGGCTCGCTGGCGGCACGCGGGATGAAGCGCAGCAGATCCTCGGCGTCACGCACGGTCTTGCCACGGATCACGTCGACGACCAGCCGCACCTTGCGCGGGCTGATGCGGACATACTTCGCCACGGCGTAACCGGGACGGCGCAGCTTGACCTGCTGCTTGCGCTGCTTCTTGTTGCGGAAGGTCTGTTCGGCGGGAGCGGTCATTTCTTCTTGCTCCCCTTCGCGGACTTCTCGGAGCCGTGGCCGCGGTAGCTGCGGGTGGGCGAGAATTCACCGAGCTTGTGGCCGATCATCTGCTCGTTCACGAACACCGGCACGTGCTGCTTGCCGTTGTGCACGGCGATGGTGTGGCCGATCATCTCGGGCACGACCGTCGAGCGGCGCGACCAGGTCTTGATGACTCGCTTGGTCTTGGCGTCGTTCTGCGCGTCCACCTTCTTCAGGAGGTGGTCGTCCACGAACGGCCCTTTTTTGAGGCTACGGGGCATGAGCTACCCTCCTTACTTCCCGCCGCGGCGGGTGATGATGAAGCGGTCGGACACCTTGCGCTTCTTGCGGGTCTTGAGGCCCTTGCTGGGCTGACCCCACGGGCTGACGGGCACGCGGCCCGCGCCGGTACGGCCTTCACCACCGCCGTGGGGGTGATCCACGGGGTTCATCGCGCTGCCGCGCTGGTGCGGCTTGTTGCCCAACCAGCGGCTGCGGCCGGCCTTGCCCAGCACGATGTTCTTGTGCTCGGCGTTGCCCACGGTGCCGATGGTCGCATAGCACTCGCTGTGGATGCGGCGCAGTTCGCCGCTGGGCAGACGCAGGATCACGTAGTCGCTCTCCTTGCCCTGCACCTGGATGCTGGTGCCGGCGGAGCGGGCGAGCTGCGCGCCCTTCTGCGGCACGAGTTCCACGGCGTGCACGACCGCACCGACCGGCACGAAGCGCAGCGGCAGGGCGTTGCCCAGCTTGGGCTCGGCCTCGGGGCCAGCGTTGACCATGGCGCCCACGACCAGACCCTCAGGGGCCAGGATGTACCGCTTCTCGCCGTCCACGTAGTGGATCAGGGCGATGCGGGCGCTGCGGTTGGGATCGTACTCGATCGAGGCGACCTTGCCGGGGACGCCCGCCTTGTCACGGCGCTTGAAGTCGATGATGCGGTACAGGCGCTTGTGCCCGCCGCCGATGAAGCGGCTGGTGATGCGGCCACGGTTGTTGCGTCCGCCGGTCTTGGGGAGCGCAGTGGTCAGTGCCTTCTCGGGGCGCTTCTTGGTCAGTCCGCTGAAGTCGGCGGTCGTCATCTGACGGCGCGACGGGGTGTACGGACGGTATTTCTTGACGGCCATGTGCAGTCTCTCCTTAGGCCTGGCCTTCAAGGGCCGCGATGCTCTGACCTTCGGCGAGGCGGACGATGGCCTTCTTGCGGTCATTGCGCTGACCGATGAACTTACCGACGCGCTTGCGCTTGCCGGGCACGTTCATGGTGCTGATCCCGATGACCTTTACGTCGAACGCCTTCTGGATGGCGTCCTTGATGTCGGTCTTGGTGGCCTTGGGGCTCACCCAGAAGGAGTACACGCCGCGTTCCATGCCGGCATACGCCTTCTCGCTGATCACGGGGGCCTGAAGAATGTCGTAGTGGCTCATGCGTCGTCCCCTTCGCCGTCCGCGAGTTCCAGCGCGGCCGCGTCGATGACCAGGCGGTCGTGGCGCAGGATGTCGTACACGTTCACGCCGGCCACCGGCATCACACTGATCCAGCTGACGTTGCGCGCCGCGCGGCGGGCCATCTCGTCATCGGTCGCGAGCAGCACCTTCTCGGTGCCGTCCATGCCGTTCTGGGCGGCCCACGCCAGGAAGCCCTTGGTCTTGCCGTCGAGGTCGAAGCCGTCCACGGCGACCAGTTTGCCCTCACCCTGACGGGCGGCGAGCGCCATGCCCAGACCCAGCTGGCGCACCTGGCGGGGCAGGGTGTATCCGTAGCTGCGGGGCTTGGGGCCGAAGGCCACGCCGCCGCCCACGAAGGTCGGCACCGAGCGGTCGCCGTGACGGGCGTTGCCCGTGCCCTTCTGGGAGTACATCTTCTTGCCACCGCGGCTGACCTGTGCGCGGGTCTTGGTGCTGGCCGTGCCACGGCGACGGCTGGCGAGCTGCCAGGTCACGACGTCGTGCAGGATGTTCTTGTTTACTTCCGGCAGATCCACGTCGATTCTCCGACCGCCGTTCTTACCGATGACGTCAATCTGCGCCATTACCTGCCTCCCTTGGCCGCACCGCGCAGGACGACGAGTCCGCCGTTCGCGCCGGGGATCGCGCCCTTGACGAGGATGATGTTCTCGCCGGCGCGGATCTCCACGACTTCCAGGTTCTGCACGGTGATGCGGGTCATGCCCATGTGTCCGGCCATGCGCTTGCCCTTGTACACGCGGCCGGGCGTCTTGCGCTGGCCGATCGAACCGGGGCGGCGGTGCCACTTCTTGGAACCGTGGCTCGCGGGGCCGCCCTTGAAGTTCCAGCGCTTCATGACGCCCTGGAAGCCCTTGCCCTTGCTGGTGCCGGTCGCGTCGATCTTCTCGCCCTCGGCGAAGATATCCACGCTGACGGTGTCACCGTCCGGGGCGAAGCCACGGAACTCGCGCAGGAAGCGCAGCGGGCTCACGCCAGCCTTCTTGAAGTGCCCGCCGAGCGGCCGGGTGGTGGCCTTCTCGCTCTTGGGGGCGTACCCGATCTGCACGGCCTCGTAACCGTCGGTCTGCGCGGTCTTGCGCTGCACGACGGGGCACGGGCCGGCCAGCACGACGGTCACCGGAATGGCGCGGTCGCCCTTCCAGATCTGGGTCATGCCGATCTTGGTGCCGAGGATGCCTTTCATGCGCGGCCCCCCACGGTCTTGATCTCGATGTCCACACCGGTGGGCAGGTCGAGGGTCATCAGGCTGTCGATCGTCTTCTTGGTGGGGTTCATGATGTCCACCAGACGGTTGTGGGTGCGGATCTCGAAGTGCTCGCGGCTGTCCTTGTCGATGAAGGGCGAGCGCAGCACGCAGAAGCGGCGGATGCGGGTGGGGAGCGGCACGGGGCCGCTCACGTCCGCGCCGGTGCGGCGCACGGTGTCCACGATCTTGCTGGCGGACTGGTCGAGCGCCTTGTGGTCAAAGCCACGCAGTTTGATACGGATCTTGGGGGCAACCATTGTCTATTACTCCAGAACCTTCGCCACGACGCCGGCGCCGACGGTACGGCCGCCCTCGCGGATGGCGAAGCGCAGGCCTTCTTCCATGGCGATCGGCTTGATCAGTTCCACCACGAACGTGATGTTGTCCCCGGGCATCACCATCTCCACGCCCTCGGGCAGTTCCACCACACCCGTCACGTCCGTCGTCCGGAAGTAGAACTGCGGCCGGTACCCGCCGAAGAACGCGCTGTGACGCCCGCCTTCATCCTTGCTCAGCACGTACACGCTCGCCTCGAACTTCGTGTGCGGCTTGATGCTGCCGGGCTTGGCCAGCACCTGACCGCGCTCGACGTCATCGCGCGCCACGCCACGCAGCAGCACGCCGACATTGTCGCCCGCCATGCCGCTGTCCAGCAGCTTGCGGTGCATTTCAATCCCAGTCACCGTGGTCTTGCGCGTGTCGCGCAGCCCCACGATCTCGACTTCGTCCTGCACCTTGACCACGCCACGCTCCACGCGGCCGGTCGCCACGGTGCCACGCCCGGTGATGGTGAACACGTCTTCGACCGGCATCAGGAACTGCTTGTCGGTGTCGCGCTCAGGGGTCGGGATGTACGCGTCCACCGCGTCCAGCAGTTCCCAGATGTGGTCGACCCACTTGTCGGTGCCGCGCTGGGTCTTGGGGTTCTTCTGCAGCGCTTCGAGGGCCTGCAGCGCGCTGCCCTTGACCACCGGCAGGTCGTCACCGGGGAACTCGTACTTGCTGAGCAGTTCGCGGACTTCCATCTCGACGAGCTCGAGCAGTTCTTCGTCGTCGACCATGTCGACCTTGTTCATGAACACGACGATGTACGGCACGCCGACCTGACGGGCCAGCAGGATGTGCTCGCGGGTCTGGGGCATCGGGCCGTCGGCGGAGCTGACGACCAGGATGGCGCCGTCCATCTGCGCGGCACCGGTGATCATGTTCTTGACGTAGTCGGCGTGGCCGGGGCAGTCGACGTGGGAGTAGTGGCGGCCCGGGGTCTGGTATTCGACGTGGGCGGTGTTGATGGTGATGCCGCGGGCCTTTTCTTCCGGGGCCTTGTCGATCTGGTCGTACGCCAGGGTTTCGATGGTCGGGTCGGCGGCGGCGGCCGTGAAGGTGATGGCGGCCGTCAGCGTGGTCTTGCCGTGATCCACGTGGCCAATCGTGCCCACGTTCACGTGGGGCTTCGTGCGCTCGAACGTTCCTTTCGCCATGTTCTCTACTCCCTCCAAGCGGTGGGCTCACATACCAAAACGGCCCTTTGATCGGGTCTCCCCCGCGCATGCCGCAGGGTTCCGGTGGCCGTGATGCTGCTCTGCCCACATTGGGTTGATTCTCGCCAGGGCGGTGTCCCACCATGCTGGCACGCTGCGCCGGAACTGTCTTGCCGGGGAACCCCCCGGACGGTGAAGCTCACGACGCACCGACTAATGAGGGTACAGGATTTGGCCTGCTCCCGCAAGCCGTGAACCCCCTGCCTTCACGACGACCACATGGTCAACGGGTGGACGGCGCAGCGCTCCCGCCTGCACATTCCCGACTGCTCAGGCTGGGATGTCCGGTCATTCCGGACGTGCCAGCTCTTGGAGCCGCCGATGGGCATGACAGTTCAGAACGGCCAGATGCGGGGGATCACCAGCATGGACACGACAAAGGTCACGAGGGTGAGCCCGGCCCCCACGCGCACGAAATCCATGAAGGTGTACCGTCCCGGCCCGTAGACCAGCATGCAGGAGGGTTCCAGCGGGGTAATGAAGGAGTTGCTGGCGGCCACGGTGATCCCGATCACGAAGGGGCGAGGGTCGTAGCCCAGGGCAGTGGCGGTGCCGATCGCCAGGGGGAGCATGACCAGCGCCGCCGCCTGGTTGCTCATGGGCTGGGTCAGGGCCACCGTCACCACGAACAGCGCCCCCAGCAGGCCGTATGGCCCCAGCGGCTCGAGGACGCCAGACAGCCCCTCGGTCAGCACCCGCGCCGCGCCGCTGCTCTCGAAGGCCCCGCCGAAGGCAAGCATGCACGCGACCAGCACGATCACCGGCCACTCCACCGAGCGGTACGCCTCCTCGGGCGGGATCAGCCGCAGGGCGAGGCTCAGGGCCACGGCGACCAGCACCGCGACGGCGAGCGGCACCACGCCCGCACCGCCCAGCACGACCGCACCGCCGAACAGCAGCAGGGCCAGCGGCGCGCGTCGCAGATCCCGCTGGTGTTCGGTCAGGTCGCCCAGCACCACCAGATGGTCGCCCAGCGCGTCCAGTCGCGCCGCCCCGCCCTGGACGAGCAGCACGTCCCCGATCTGGATCCGCAGGCGGCCCAGGCGCTCGATGTGCTGCTGCCGGCGGTGCAGGGCCAGCACGGACGCGCCGTAGCGCTCCCGGAACCGCGCCTCCCGCAGGGTGCGGCCCAGCAGCGGCGAGCCGGGCATCACGACGGCCTCGACCAGCCGCACGTCGCCGTCGGCGGCACCGGGCTGAAGCTTCTGCTCGCTGCGGCTGACGACGCCCAGGGTGCTCTTACCCGCCAGGATGCGCTCCGTGGAACCCTCGACGGCCAGGGTGTCGCCCTCCTGCAGCCGAAAGGGCGCACCGGGGGCATAGATCGTCTCGCCGCCGCGCCGCACCGCGACCACCGTGAGGCCGTGGTCGCGGCCCAGGCCAGACTCCAGCAGGGTCAGCCCGGCCAGGGGGCTGCCCGGCGCGACAGTGAGGTCGGCCAGATACGCCCGCAGCGACTCCTCCAGCGCACCCTCTCCTGCCGGCAGCAGCCGGGGCGCGATGAAGAACAGGTACAGCAGTCCCACCAGCGCCGTCGGCACGCCCACCCACGCCAGCTCGAAGAAGTCCAGTGGGCCCTGCCCGGCGGCGGGCAGGGCACCCGACACGACGATGTTGGTACTCGTCCCGATGATCGTGATCGTGCCACCCAGGATGCTCGCGAAGGCCAGCGGCATCAGGGCGCGGCTGGCCGGAATGCCTGCCCGGCGGGCCAGCCCGGACACGACCGGCAGGAACACGGCCGTGGTGGCGGTGTTGCTGGTGAACGCGCTCACGCCGGCGACCGTGCCCAGCATGGCCCGCAGCATGGTGGTGGCGTTCCGGGCCCGCCGGGCCAGGGTGGTGCCCACCCACTCGATCACGCCAGCCCGCAGCAGCACCCGCGTCAGGATGAACAGCCCGGCCAGGGTGATCACGGTGTCGCTCCCAAAACCCGCGAAGGCCTGCCGGGGCGTGATCAGGCCACTCACCAGCAGCGCCGAGAGCAGCCCCAGCGCCGTGACATCGACCGGCAGCCACTCGGTCGCGAACAGCACCAACGCGGCCACGAACAGGATCAGGATCAGGGTGACGGGATCCATGACGGTCTAGGGTTCAGCTCAGGACGCGCTGGCCAAACGGGTCAGGGCGGCCGTGAGCACCGCGACAGCCCGGTCGTACTCGGCCAGGTCGATGCGCTCGTCGGGCGTGTGATCCAGGGCGCTGTCGCCCGGCCCGTAGGCCACGGTCGGCACCGGCCACAGCTCCGCGACGACATTCATATCGCTGGTGCCGGTCTTGACCTTGAACACCGGCGTGCCGCCCTGCGCACGGATCGCCACGCGCAGGGCACGGGTCAGGACGTTGTCCTTGGGGTGGCGCACCGCCGACTCGTGGCCGGTGAAGGTCACCTGCACCTCCGGCAGATCGTGCAGCAGCTCCAGCACGGTGTCCTCGGCCTCCTGCGGGGGAATGCGGGGCGGCAGGCGCAGGCCGAAGGTGCCGGTGGCCCGCTGCGTCACGCCGTCGTTCACGCTGTTCAGATCCTGCACCGTGGCCTGCACGGCGTCGAAGATGCCGCCGCCCTCGGCGGTGCGCGCCGCCCACGCCCGCACGCGGAACCACGCCTCGGTCAGGTCGTCGGCCGCGCTCTGGCCCTCGCCGGCCGTGTGGAAGTTGCCCCGGGTCACGGTCACGCGCGCCACCAGCCGACCCTTGTAGCCCAGGGTGAGGCCCTCCCAGCCGCTGGGCTCACCGATCAGCACGATGTCCGGGTTCAGGGAGTGCATGACGTGCCGCGCTCCCCGGCTGCTGGGGGCCTCCTCCTCGGTCGCGCCGATCACCACGAAGCGGGCCGCCGCCAGCGCGGATTCGGGCAGGGCCGCCACCGCCGCCATGAACGTGCACAGCGATCCCTTGGCGTCCACGCTGCCGCGACCGTGCAGCACGCCGTCCTCGATGCGCACCGGGATCTCGCCCGGCACGGTGTCCATGTGGCCCAGCAGCGCCACGGTCAGCGGTCCGCTGCCCCGCTCCCCGACGGCGTTCCCAGCACTGTCGACATGGGCACGGAACCCGCGCTGCGCCATCCAGCCGCTGAGAAAGGCGGCGACCTCCTGTTCCTGTCCGGAGAGCGAGGGAATGGCGACCGCCTGGCGGAGCAACTCGCGGGCCTCGCTGATTGAGGTGGTGTCAGAAAGCACGGTCTCCACAGGCACATCAGGCATCGCGGCCGTCGTCACGGCGCTGGGCCGTCTGCCGCGCCCCCAGCGCGAGCAGCCGCGCCACGTCGGCCAGCGCCAGCAGCGCGATGGTGCCTACACCGCCCGACAGCAGAGTCCACAGGCCGTCGAGCCGCGCTCCGTTCAGGTACTGCACGGCGGCCAGGGCCAGCGCCGCCACGAACAGCACGCCGCCCAGGAACCGCAGGCGGCCAGTCAGCGCGTCCACCACCTCGGCCTGACGGAGCAGGGCCTCCAGCGGCGACGCGGGCGGGGCGGCCGGGGTCACGGGGGCCGGTGTCGCGGCCGGGGCCGGGGTAATGGCAGCCGGGCTGGTGGCCTCCGGGCGGGCGACAGCAGGACTGGTCGGGGCCGGGCTGGGGGGCACCGGCCGGGCCGTGGCCGGCGGCGCGGCGGCGCGAACCGGCTCGGCCACCCGCTCCGGCATCCGTGCGGGCTCAGGCTGCGGGGCCGGTGTGCGGGCCGCGCTGGGCGTGAACGCCGACGACGAGATCACGACCGGGCGGGCCGGCTCTGGGGCGCGGGGCGGCGTGGGCGCGGTGGGCTCGCGGCGCGGTGCCTGCGGGGGGGTGGCCGTGGCCGCTGGCGCGGCATTCACGGCCGCCGGGGCGGGTGCGGTCTCGGGCGCTGGCGCACGCGGCGCCGGAGCCGGTTCCGGAGTCGGTGGGACCGGCGCGAAGGTCTTGAGGCCACCGGCCGTCGGCAGCGGCGAGGTCGGCTGCTCCTTGGCCCGCGCCGTCGTGTCGCGCACCTGCACGAAGAAGGCCTGCACCTGCGTCACGTCGAAGCCCAGCAGGGTGGCAGTCAGGGCGGTACCTGCCGGGGTCTCGACCCGCAGCACGCCCTGCTCGTCGCTGTGGATGCGCGTCAGGTCGCGCAGGGTCACGCGGCGCGTTCCCCCGCCGTCCTGGTAGACCAGCGTCTGCGGCGTCAGGACGAACAGCGCGTCCTCCCGTTCCAGCACGCTGACCGGCGTCTCGTCCATTCCGATGGTTCTCAGGACATCCTGCGCCCGTCCACCTGTTCGCTCCGTCATGTCACTCCCTTCCCACGGTCTGTGCCGTCCGTCCGTTCCGGACTGGGTTCAGCATACCGACTTGCCATGAGGAGCCGCCGCCCGGTGGCGCGGTGCGGTAAAGAGGCCTGCATGCCCCCCTCACCCGCGCTGCAGGGCCCGCCCGCCACACTGCTCGCATGACTGACAACTCGAACCGCTACGGCAGCGAACCCCTGGGCAAGAGCGTCGAGGAGATCGAACAGGAGTCCGGCAACCGTGTGAATTCGCCCCTGGAGGGCGAGGCCGTGCGCGACCGGGAAGACCAGACGCTGGTCGTCCCCGCCGTCGTGAACGGCAACACGTCCGGCGTACCCGGCGTGCTGAACCCCGGCGGGCTGGTTGAACGCGGCTCCGGGGCCGACGACGGCACCACCCGCGAGCGGCGCGACGCCAGCGAGGAATGACGGCACGCCTCAGCTCAGCTCCCGCGGCCGGTAGCCCACGGCCTCGGCCAGGTGAGCTTCGGTGATGGTGTCGGCGCCGGACAGGTCAGCCACCGTCCGCGCCACCCGGATCACCCGGTCAAATCCCCGGCCCGTCAGTCCAAGCTGACGGGCCGCCGCTCTGATGAAGGCTTCCGGCCCAGCCGTCAGGGGGGCGTGCTGCCGCAGCGCCTGCCCTGCCAGATCGGAATTGCGCATGCCCTGACGTTCCAGCATGCGCGTGCGGGCCTGCGTGATGCGTGCCCGCACGGGGCCAGACGCCTCGGGTTCGGGGGCGCGGGTCAGTTCCTCGACCGTGAGCCGGGGCACCCTGACCACCACATCGACCCGGTCAAGCAGCGGGCCACTGAGTCTGGAGGCGTAGCGCAGCCGCTCGGACGGCGTACACGCACAGGCTTTTTCCGGGTCGCCATGATGCCCACAGGGACAGGGGTTCATGGCCGCGATCAGCTGGAACCGCGCCGGGTATTGCACGGTGGCCCGTGCCCGGCTGATCGTCACCGCGCCGTCCTCCAATGGTTGGCGAAGGGTCTCCAGCGCCTTGCGGCTGAATTCCGGGAACTCGTCCATGAACAGCACGCCCCGGTGCGCCAGACTGACCTCGCCGGGGCGGGGCACGCTGCCGCCCCCGATCAGCCCCGCGTCCGAGACGGTGTGGTGGGGGGCGCGGTACGGTGCGTCCAGGTTCAGGCCACCCCGCGCCGCGAGCACGCCGGCCGCCGAGTGGATGCGCGTGACTTCCAGCGCCTCCGACCGGGACAGGGGGGGCAGCAGCCCAGGGGCACGGCGGGCCAGCATGGTCTTGCCGCTGCCCGGAGACCCCACCAGCAGCAGGTTGTGGCCGCCGGCCAGCGACACCTCCAGCGCCCGGCGGGCCGCTGCCTGCCCCTTGAGATCGGCCAGATCCAGAAACGCGCCGGGATCGTGCTCGGGCACCGGGGCCTCGGTGGCCTCCAGCGGAGCCTGCCCCGACAGGTGCCGCACCGCGTCCAGGAGCGTGGCGGCTCCATAGACCGTGACGCCGTCGATCAACGCGGCCTCGGGGGCATTGCCCGATGGCAGCAGCGCAGGCAGTGCCAGCGTGGAGGCCAGCAGCGCGAGGTTCACCGCCCCGGCGATGGGCCGCAGGCTGCCGTCCAGCGCGAGCTCCCCGGCCACGAGCACGCCGTCCAGCGCCCGCGCGGGCAGGAGCCCCTGCGCCGCGAGCACGCCCAGCGCGATCGGCAGGTCATACAGCGGCCCTTCCTTGCGCAGATCTGCCGGAGCGAGGTTCACGGTGATCCGAGCCGCCGGAAACGGCAGCTGCGCATTGCGGATGGCTGCCCGGACACGCTCCCGCGCCTCGCTGACCGCCTGATCCGGAAGGCCGACCACGGTGAAGGCGGGCAACCCCTGAGAGACGTCCACCTCGACCTCGACCGGGACGGCATCGACGCCGATCAGGGCCACGCTGCGGGCACGCGCCAGCATCAGCGGCACGTCCAAGAGGGTGCAACAATCACAAAGTCAGCGTACCAGAGCCGGCACAGGACACCGGGAACATGTGACCATCCGGTCAGCCCACTGGCCCGAACCGTCCAGCGCCGCTCCCGTCCCGGCCGTGAACATGGAGAGAACCGGGGTCTGACACGCTGGCACCGTCGCCGCGCGGTTCTGAGACGGTGTGGGGCCCGCCACCGCCATGGGAACGGCGCCGATGCTTCCCGTACCGCCCCCTGCGAACCCCCGTTTACACTCCGCAGAGGCCGTGCTAACATGCCACGCGCTGGAGAGGAAAGGCCGAAGCGCCCCGCCCGCAAGGGACAGCACAAGCCGGAACAACAGCGGCGCTGTAGCCAAGTGGTAAGGCAGAGGTCTGCAAAACCTCCACCACCGGTTCGAGTCCGGTCAGCGCCTCCAAACCTTCGCGTGTACGCCACACCCGCATAGACTCGTAGCTCAGGGGTAGAGCACTACATTGACACTGTAGGGGTCAGGAGTTCAAATCTCCTCGAGTCTACCAACCAGAACCTCCGCTCCGGCGGGGGTTTTCTTATAGGCCTCTCAGCGGCGCGACGGGGCCGGAGGGATACCCCTCCGGCCCCGCTCAGACAGGGATCAGTGTGCCTGGAGCCACTTGAGCAGATCGGGCAGGGCCAGCGGCGGGCAGATCGCGTAGCCCTGCGCGGCGTCGCAGCCCATCGAGGCCAGCATGTCGAGTTGCTCGCTGGTCTCGACCCCGACCGCCACGACCTGGAGTCCCAGCCGGTGCGCGAGGTCAATGGTGCCCTGCACCAGGGCCACCGAGCGCTGGTCGTCGGGCAGGCGGGCGGTCAGGGTCGGGTGGAGTTTCACGGCACTGAGCGGGAAGCGTGTCAGCGCCGAGAGACTGCTGGCCCCGTCGCCGAAGTCGTCCACGCTCAGGTGTGCCCCCAGGGTACGGAGCTGCTCCAGCAGGCCCAGCGTCTCCTGGCTGTGATCGATCAGGCTGCCCGCCGCGACCTCGATGTCCGGCGCCCCGTGCTCACTCAGGAGGGTCTGCACGCGGCCCAGGCCAGCGCTGCGGCGCAGTTCTTCCAGGCCCAGATTCACGCTGACCTGCCACGCCCCGAAGCGCTCCGGCAGGGCGGTGCGGATGGTCTGGCGACCGTTCAGGGCATGCTCGACCACCCACGCGCTGACCTCGGTGATCAGGTCACTGTGCCCGGCCAGCGGCAGGAACTGGCTGGGCGGCAGCACCCCCAGCGCCGGATGGTTCCACCGCAGCAGCGATTCGGCACCCAGGGCCCGCCCGGTCGTCAGGTCGGTGACGGGCTGGTACAGCAGCGTGAACTGCCCCCCCGCCACCGCGCCGCGCAGGGCATCCTCGAGTTCGAAGGCGCGGGCCACCTGGGCACGCATGCCCGGATCATAGGTACGCACCTGGGCGCGGCCCTGGCGCTTGGCATGCTGCATGGCGATCTCGGCGTCGCCCAGGGCGGCATCCGGGGTGGTCACCGCGCGCGGCGTGACCAGGCCCAGCGCGTAGGTCAGCGGGACGTCCCGCTGTCCGGCCCGCACGCTGGATCCCAGGGCCTCCTGGACGGCCTGGGTCACCTCCAGTGCCCCCAGCGTCGGCAGCACCACCGCGAAGGTGTCGTCGGTCAGACGGGCCGCGCTGCCCCCCTTCGAGGTGGCCATGTCGTGCAGGCGGGCCGCAATCTGGATCAGGAGGTGATCGCAGGCGGTCTTGCCCAGGGCGGCGTTCAGGCTGCCGAAACCGTCGATGTCCACGCACGCCACGGTGCCCAGCCCACCGCGCACGGCCGCCGGCGCCGTGATCGCCTCGCGCAGGCCCATGCGGTTGAGCAGGCCCGTCAGGGCGTCGTGGCGGGCATTGTGCCGCACACGCGCCTGGGCACGGCGCAGCGCCGTCAGGTCGCGCAGGGTCAGCAGGACGCTGCCGGCGTCGGTGTCCAGGGCGGCAGCCCGCACCTCCATATGCCGCAGGCCACCGTCTGGCAGGGCCAGCAGCAGTTCACGGCGCAGGGGCAGGGTCAGGGTGCGCCACTCGGGCAGCAGCAGGGGATCGCCGTCGGTCGTGAAGGTCCGCACGCCCAGTTCGCCCAGCACCCGCGTGAGGCCCAGGCCGACCAGGCGCGACGCCTCGACGCCGAGCAGCTGAGCCGCCCGCTCGCTGACCAGCTGGGCGCGTCCCGACGCGTCCACGAGGACAGTGGCGTCGTCGGACTGCGCGAGCACCTGGGTGATCATGCCGGAGGGCAGCTGACCGTCGCGTCGGCCCGTCAGGCCCTCGACCACCAGCAGGCCCGGCTCGGACGTGCGCCGCACCGACAGTGGCAGCCGCTCCCCGTTCGCCAGGGCCACCTCGGCCCGCGCCGAGCCGCCCGTCGCAGCGAGTTTCACGAGGTTGCGCACCGCCTCCGAGGGCACATCCGCGAAGCACGGCCACGCCCACAGCGGCGCTCCGGGCGCCGCCGACGCCGACGGCGGACACAGCTCCAGCAGGCCCTGACTGGCGTTCAACACGATGCCGGCGTCGGAGAGCAGGGCACACGGCAGGTCCGTGTCGAGCAGCGCCGTGACCCGCGAGGCCCGGTCGTACTCGCCCGTGACGTCCTGAAGGGTCAGCATGACCCCGGCCGATGCCCCGCCGAAATACGACCGGGCCTCGCCACGCACCCACAGCGCCGTCCCGGAGACCTCGAAGCGCTCGTCGGCCAGCCGGACCGACCGGCCTGCGGCGGCCTGAACCAGGCTGGTCAGCAACGCCGGCCGATCCGGGAACACCTGCGACAGCGACCGGCCGACGAGATGTACGTCGGTCAGGCCGAACAGTTCAAGGAACGGCCGGCTGACCCGCCGGAACTGGAGATCCGCGCTGAGCCACGCCGTCGCCATCGGCAGCTGCGTGACGAGCACCTCTGCCTCCCGGTTCGCGCCGTCCACGCGCGCCGCCGCGAGCAGCATGGTCAGCACCTGGACGGCCGTGGCCGGCACGTGACCATCCTCACTCCACAGCAGCCCCAACAGCGCTCCGTCCCGGGTCAGCCACGTCATCTCGCCCCGCTCGAACCAGTCGTCGGGCGGCACCAGGTCCGCTCCGATCACGTTCGCAGCGGCGTCCGCCCGGACGCGCAGCACCTCCTCGCCCACGGAGGCGAGCAGGGTCGCCTCGGGCGCGTGCATACGCAGCAGGTCACTCAGGGCGGATTGCAGGGCGGTGGTGGATGTGGGGACTGGCATCACTCGGGTACACCTCGGGAGGGGAGCGAACCCCGGAACCTCCGGAGCTGCGGGCATACGCGCATGGTGTCAGGGCAACTCTTACGGCCTTCATGCAAAATTCTCATCCACGACACGTGACCTGGAGGTCAGAACCGTGTGCCGGCCATCCACGCCGTGCAGCACGCCGGACGCTGGCACTTCCAGGCCGCCGGATCCCCCCGAATCCCCCCGAATGTCAGGGCCGGACAAGTTCCTGTATGTGCACCCGCTGGGGCGTTCCGGCGGCGTCCAGCACGTATACCTCCACGCGCAGGGCCGACGCCGCGATGTCCAGCACCATGAATCCCGCCTGCCGGTAGACCTCGAAGGCCGCAGCGCGCTTCCCCCCGCCCGGCGACGCTGGATTGCCCGCAGCGCCTGACACCAGTGACCACGTTCCCGGACACTCCGGCTGCGGCCCGAACACCTCCAGCGCGTGGTCGTGCCCGGCCAGCAGGAGATCGGCGCGGCCACACGCGACCATATAGAGCGTGCGCACACCGTCGCCGCGCTGGAACGCCAGTCCCAGCCCGTCGTACTGTCCGGCGTCGCCATGGGTGGAGTTGCTGAACAGCGGGTGGTGGCCCAGCACCAGCTGCCAGTGCGCCGTGCTGCGCGACAGGGCACCCGAGAGCCACGCCCGCTGGGCGACCTCCCACGCGCCGCCCACCCGTTCGTCGGCCCGGCGGGGCGGCAGGTACGCGGCCATCGGCGTCGTGTCCACCGCGAAGAACTCCACGAGCTGACCCACGGGAGCGCGGTAACTGCGGGCCGGCATGACCCACTGTGGATTGATCCGCGAATACGCGACCTGCACGTCCGCGCCGCGTGAGTCTGCGCCGTCGCCGCCGGCCAGCCAGGACTCGTCGTGGTTGCCGGGCACCACCAGGAAGGGGATCTTCAGCGGACCGTACGGCACCTCGAAGCGGTCGCGGAACAGGGTGGTGTTCAGCGACTTCGGCCCGGCCGGGTAGAAGTTGTCGCCCAGCGCCACGCCCAGGTCGCAGCCCTCGCGTGCGCAGACCTCCCGCATGGCCGCCGCCACGCGCCACTGCGTGTCCGTGCCGGTGCCCTGGTCGCCCATGACGACGACCCGCAGGTGATCCGTGGGCAGGCCCGGCAGCGCCGCCACCGTGTCGGGCAGCGTCCGGGTGGGCGACGTGGCGGGCGCGCAGGCGGCCAGCACGAGCAGCAGGGGCCAGGTGATCAGGGCGCGCATGATCCCCCACCCTACCCCCGGCGGGGCGGCAGGTGCCGCACAACCACCGCGCCCCACCGCCTAGACTTTCCACACCCCACCCCGGAGGCCCCACCATGAACGACTACCTGAACGTCATCCGCAACAACTACGCCAACTTCCAGGGCCGCGCCCGCCGCCGCGAGTACTGGATGTTCACACTGATCAACACGGTGATCCTGATCCTGCTCCAGATCCCGGTGCAGGGCGCGGTGCTGGCCATGTCCGCCCAGGAGGAAGGCGGCAGTGCGGCCACGGGCTTCGCCGGAGCCACCCTGGTCTTCGCCGTCCTGCTGCTGATCTACGCGCTGGCCGTGATCCTCCCCTCCATTGCCGTGACGGTGCGCCGTCTGCACGACAGCGGCAAGAGCGGGTGGTGGTATCTGCTCAATCTCGTTCCCTTCGGCAGTCTGGTGGTTCTGGTCTTCTGCGTTCTGGACAGCGAACCGGGCAGCAACAAATGGGGGCGTAACCCCAAGGGTCTGGATCAGGCAAGCCCGGTCGGCGCGAACAACTGGTAAGCGCCGCTTCTCTCCTGTCGCCCCGGCCCGAGCGTCGGGGCGCTGCTCTGTCTGCTCCAATCCAGCTACGATCAGGCCATGCACCTCGCCCAGGTCAATATCGGCCGGCTGACCGCGCCGTTAGGCAGCGCACAGCTCCATGGCTTCACATCACGCCTGGACGAGATCAACGCGCTGGCCGACCGGACGCCGGGCTTCGTGTGGCGACTCCAGGGAGACGGCGACAGCGCGACCGACCTGCGCCCCTTCGAGGACGACAGCATTCTGGTGAACATGTCCGTGTGGGAGGGCCTGGAACCCCTGCGCGACTACGTGTACCGCAGCGACCACCTTCAATTGCTGCGCGAGCGCCGGCAGTATTTCCAGCACATGACGGAGGCGTTCACGGCGCTGTGGTGGATTCCCGCCGGGCACATCCCGACCACGACCGAGGCATGGGAGCGCCTGGTCCATCTGCGGGCACGTGGGCCGACCGCGCAGGCCTTCACGTTTGGGAAGGCGTTCCCGGCACCGGAGCCGACCCCGCACTAGGCTCTTTGCCGGGTTGCCCCTCCCCTGCCCCACCCGCTATCCTGCCCCAATGAAGCCGCCCCGCCATCACTCCGGTCTGGTGATGCGTGGCGTGTGGCTACAGCGAATGCCTTATCTGCCCGGTCTGAGCACGCGAACTCTGAGCGCCTGAGAACCTCTGTCAAGGTTTTCAGGCGTTCTGCTGGGTTTGCGGCCAGACCGGGTCACTCATGATTTGAATCGAGGTACGTATGCACGTAGTTCTTCCCGACGGTAAACAACTGGACTTGCAACAGGGCGCGACGGCGCTGGACGCCGCGAAGGCGATCGGCCCACGGCTGGCGCAGGACGCGCTGGCGGCCACCTCCAACGGCGAACTGGTGGATCTGCTGACGCCCCTGCCGGACGGCGCGGCCATCACGCTGATCACGAAGAAGAACCCGGAGGCCGCCGCGCCGCTGTTCCGGCACTCGCTGGGCCACGTGATGAGCCAGGCGGTGGGCGAGTTCTACCGGGGCAAGGGCTACGGGGACGACGCGATCAAGCGCGGGGTCGGCCCCAGCATCGAAAACGGCTGGTATCAGGACTTCGACCTGCCCGAGCCGCTGAAGGAAGAGGATCTGCCCGAGATTGAGAAATTGATGCGCGAGATCATCGGCCGCAATCTGGAGTTCAGTCGCCGTGAGGTCAGCAAGGCCGAGGGGCTGGCCCAGTTCCCGCACGACCCCTATAAGAAGGAGCTGATCGAGGGCCTGCCCGACGACGAGCCGATCACCTTCTACCAGCAGGGCGACTACGTGGATCTGTGCCGGGGGCCGCACTTCCCGAGCACGGGAAAGCTGCCCCAGGCCTTCAAGCTGATGAGCACCAGCGGCGCGTACTGGCGCGGGAACGAGAAGAACCCGATCCTCCAGCGTATCTACGGCGTGGCCTTCGCCACCCAGAAGGAGCTGGACGAGTACCTGCACCAGCTGGAGGAGGCCAGGAGGCGCGACCACCGCAAGCTGGGCCGGGAACTGGAACTGTTCACCATCGACCCCATGGTGGGCAAGGGCCTGCCGCTGTGGCTGCCGAACGGCACGGTGCTGCGCGAGGAGCTGACCAGCTTCCTGAAAGAGCAGCAGTTCAGGCGCGGGTACCAGGGCGTGATCACGCCGAACATCGGGAACCTCGACCTGTACCGCACGAGCGGGCACTACCCGTACTACGCCGAGTCGCAGTTCAATCCCATCGAGGTCGACGACGAGCAGTACATGCTCAAGCCGATGAACTGCCCGCACCACGTCCGGATCTACGGCAGCAAGCCGCGCAGTTACCGCGACCTGCCCGTCCGGCTGGCCGAGTTCGGCACGGTGTACCGCTACGAGCAGTCCGGCGAGTTGAACGGCCTGACCCGCGTGCGCGGCTTCACGCAGGACGACGCGCACATCTTCTGCCGCCCAGATCAGCTGAAGAAGGAATTCCTGGACGTCCTCGACCTGACGGTGCTGGTGCTCGGCACCTTCGGCATGCGTGATGTGCGCTTCCGCGTGGGCGTACGCGAGCCGGGCAGCGACAAGTACGTGGGCGACGAGGCCAACTGGGATCTGGCCGAGAAGCAGATCATCGAGGCGGTCGAAGAAGTGGGCCTGCCCTACACGGTCGAGCCGGGTGACGCCGCGTTCTACGGCCCCAAGCTGGACTTCGTGGTGAAGGACGTGCTGGGCCGCGAGTGGCAGCTCGGCACCATCCAGGTGGACTACAACCTGCCCGAACGCTTCGACATCAGCTACGTCGGCGAGGACGGTCAGGACCACCGTCCCGTGATGATCCACCGCGCCCCCTTCGGCAGCGTCGAGCGCTTCACGGGCATCCTGATCGAGCACTACGGTGGGGACTTCCCGCTGTGGCTGGCCCCCCGGCAGGTCATGATCATCCCGATTGCCGACCGCCACAACGACTATGCGTGGGCGCTGCGCCAGGAGCTCCACGACGCCGGGCTGCGGGCCGAGGTGGACGACAGTTCCAACCGCATGCAGGCGAAAGTCCGCACCGCCGAACTGAGCAAGATCCCGGTGATGCTCGTCGTGGGCGACAAGGAACAGGAAGGCCGCGAGGTCAGCGTGCGCGAACGCACCCCAGACGGCCTGAAGGAGCGCAAGGGCGTAGGCTTCGATGACCTGAAGGGCGAATTGCTGACGCGGTACGAGACGCGGGCGTAACAGGAGTCAGTCAGGGGGCCGTGGGGGTGAACCTCACGGCCCCGGCGTCTGTGTTCTGTCGACCAGAGCGATCTCGTACGGCCGATCCTGCACCACGACGTTCTGTGCCACGCGCAGGGGCATGCCCTGTACGTACTCCGGCCCGGCCTCGATCAGCAGGGCCGGCACAGCCGACGATGCCACGGACGCGGCGGCCCAAGCGGCGACATCTGGATACAGCTGGAGAGACGTCCACCGGCCAGCATACGGAGTGGTGAACGCGGGCAGGCGCAGGATGCCGTCCGGGCCGGCCACGATGGGCCGTGTCACGAGCAGGTTCTCCTCACCGGTTGTTTCAAGGCGGCCCTCGGAGAGCACCTGCTCCTGCACCCGGCCGACCAGCACGTACGCGCGGCCGGGTTCGGCGCGGATCACATTCACATCGCCGGGAACAGGATTGATCTCGAAGTTGAGGAGGCTGATTCTGCGCTGGTGGGCACTGGGCAGCGCGGCCCTCACGTCCTCCCGCACCAGACGCATGTGCAGGTGATCCGTCCAGTCCGTGAAGCGGGGGCCGACCTCGCCGGGCAGGGCCACCCCGTTGAGGCCGAGTCTGCCGCTGATGGATCGGCCGTCGATCCGGACGCGGTACCCGGCCCGGTACGCCCGCACGCCAAGCCGGGCAAGCTTCAGGTAGGGGCCACGCACGCGCTTCGCCTGCTCCAGCCACGGAAACGCCGGCCGGTAGTTGCCGTTCTGATCCTTGATTGCAAATCGGTCGGCTCCCGGCAGATCCCAGAGTTCGACTAGCAACGGCCGGTCGTCGTCAGCACCGCCCCTCAGCGGGATGGGAGCCGCCGCGCCGACCACGAGTGCCGGCACTCCCTGGACGTCCGTGATGCGTGCCTGTGGAGGGAGACGACGCTGCCAGCTGTCCAGTTGTAGGCCGCGCACGGCGTCTCCGGACGCATAAGTCACGCCGTAGCCCCCGCCAATCTCTGGAAAGGGGCTGGAAAACACCTGCACATCGCGGAAATACAGGGCGGTCAGCACCACGCCGACCCCCAGTGATCCCCACCACAGCAGGTGCAGCGGCGGGTGGGCGCCCCACAGTGAGCGGCGGATTGCACCTGCGTGCCCGAGTTCGCGCATGGCCTGGGCACTGGCGGTCGCCTCCGTCATGCCTTCCAGCCGAAGGGCCTGCACCCGCTCGTGCAGGTGGCTGCGCAGTTCCGCCTGGGCAGCCAGACGGGCCCGGCGACCCAGACCACGTGTGGCGCCGCGCAAAAACTGCTCTTCCCTGTTCACGCCAGTTCCAGATACGGCCGCAGGGCGCTGGCGTGAGCACGCTGCCGGTCGCGCTGCCGACGCAGTTCGGTCAGGCCGGAATCGGTCAGGTGGTAGTACTTGCGCGGTGGGCCGCCGCTGTCGCTGGGGCGGGTCTCGGCGTGGATCAGACCGCGCTTCTCCAGGCGGTGCAGGGCCGGATACAGCGTGCCCTCCTTGAAGGCGAAGTGCCCGCCGGTCTTGGCCTGCACGTCCTGAATGATCCGCAGGCCGTACAGCGGGCCGCCTTCCAGGCTGGCAAGCAACAGGAAGTCCAGCGTGCCGCGCAGCAGGTTGCCATCTGGATCATTACCTCGCATGACTACATAGTGAGACAAGTTAACAGTCGCTGTCCACTCCCTCTGCCGGGGGTCACCGGAACAGCTTCAGGCGCGCGTCAATCAGCGTGGCGGCGTCGGGGGTGGCGGTCGTGGCGGCGTGCACGCGGGCCAGTTCGTCTGCGTCGCTATAGTCATCCAGTTTCACGCCGTTGAGATACACGGTGGGGGTGGCCTGCACGCCCACGGCGATCCCGGCCCTGATCTGCGCGTCGATGCTGCTCCTGAAGGTATGCGCGGTCACGCAGGCAGTGAAGGCCGCCGTGTCGAGTCCCGTGGTCTTGGCATAGGTGGTCAGCAGCGGGGAAACGGCCTTTGGTTCCAGCGGCGTCCAGGTGTCGTAGGCGGCGAACAGCGCGTCGGCATACGGCCAGAACTTTCCCTGCGCGCTGGCACACTCGCTGGCTTCGGCGGCGGCGAGGGCGTTGCGGTGCCTGGTCAGCGGAAACTGGTAGTGGTATGCGCGGTACGTGTCCGGGGCGGCCTCCCAGCCCTGGGCCGCGACCTGCCACATCTGGCGACAGTACGGACACTGGAAGTCGCTGAAGATCCGCAGGGTGTCGGAGGCGGTCGCGCGGCCCGTGACGTTCTTCGTGACCGGAAACGTGTTGTCGGGCCAGACCTTCGCGGCCACATACGCCGCATAGACGGTCTTCGTCCCAGTCGTGGTGGCTTTCAGGGCGACCACGTCGGTCATGTCGTCGCTGGTCACGTCCACGAACCCCTGTCTGGCGGCGTCCAGCACGCGGGGCGCGGCGAGATTCGCCTGGAGCTTCGGCAGGTCGGCCTCCACGAGACCCCAGCCCGCCCCGATGCCGCGCGCCAGATCACCCAGGCTGGCCGCCTGCACGTACACGCCCACCACGGCATTCCCCGCGACGTCCAGCGTGACCGTCGAGTCTCCGCGCGTCAGGACGTTGCCCTGCGCCGCGTACCCATTCAGGATGGCCTGCGCGGCGGTGGCCTGCGGCGTCTGCCACAGCTGCGCGTGGGCGCTGCCCACGGTCAGGAACACGGCGGCGGCGAACAATCGGCAACGTGGCATCACCCCCGGAGTCTACGGGGCTATCTCGCGCCGGCGGCCAGCACCTCCTTGAGCACGTCCGGCCGGTCGGTAAAGATGCCGTCCACGCCCAGAGCCATCAGGCGGCGCATCTCGGCGGGGTCGTTGATCGTCCAGACCTGCACGGCCACGCCACGGGCGTGCATGGCCCGGATGAACCCGGGGGTGACCACCTCGATCCCGCCCGCCCGCACCGGCACCTGCGCGGCGGCGCCCGGCAGCGGGGCCAGGCCGGCCAGCCCGACCTTGCTCAGGAGCACCAGCGGGCGCAGCTCGGATTCGGTCATGCTGGTCGTGACTTCCGGACACGCGGCGCGGAAGTCCCGCATGGCGGCGTCACTGAAACTGGCGACGATGACGCGCCCGGTCACGCGTGCAGTCCGCAGGGCCGTGCAGAAGGGCGCGGCCACACCGGGCTGCGCCGTCTTGATCTCGATGGTCATGGGCGAGGCGGGGAAGGCGGCCAGCACCTCGGACAGCTGGGCCACGCGCACGCCCTGGCCCCGGTAGGGGAAGGTCTCGCGGCCGTCCGGCGAGAAGGCGTATCCGGCGTCGGCGGCGAGCACCTGCGCCAGCGTCATCTCCGCGATCGTGCCGCGCGTGTCCGTCAGACGATCCAGGGTGGTGTCGTGCGACAGCACCAGCACGCCGTCGCGCGTCATGTGCATGTCCATGTCGAGCATGTCCACGCCCAGCGCCGCCGCGTGGCGGAACGCGGTCATGGTGTTGCTGGGCCGCACGAGTTCCCCGCCCTGGTGGGCGATGTTCCACGTGCGGCCGGTGACGAAGGGGTTGGACTGTGCCGGCTGACCGGAACAGGCAGCCAACACGAGAACCGGCAGGACGGCCAGTACACGGCGCAGCAGGGGCATGCCCACAGTCTAGGGGCCGGCCGGAATCACGCCATGACGCCCGGCACCGTCACACAGAGGCCGCTCAGGGCGTGGCGGTGACCGTGATATCGCTCCCGAAGGTCGTCCAGTACCACCACTCGCGGTACCCGGAGATGTCGCCCAACCCCACATGGGTATTGAGGCTGGTGGTGTATTCCGCAGAGCAGGTCATCTGATACCGCCGCTTGAGCAGTCCGTTCTCCAGATAGGTACTGCCCACAGGCGTGACCTGGACAGGCTCCTGACACGCGCCACTGGAATCCAGGCCCAGACCCAGCTCCTCGACTGTTTCCAGCGCCGGGGTGACCTTCATGGTCACCACAAACGTACCGGGCACGCCAGAGCGCAGGGGGCCATCCGGGTATTCCACACTCGGCTCCAGGCGCAGCATCTTCTCGTTGATGGTGATGGTCGCGCTGGCCACGTCCCGCCCGTCCTGGCTGGCGACCAGGGTGTAGGGATACGACAGGCGGCCCTCGGTGCCGTCGGTCTCGTTGAAGTAGCCGGGCAGGCCGGGGGCCGCCAGATTCAGGGGCACGGTGCGCGCCGCGCCGCCCAGGGTCACCGTGGTCGTCTCCAGCACGACGGGTCTGGAACCGCCGGGCGCATACCCGCCGGTGGGGAAGTCCTGGGGTGGCACCAGCCGCAGGGTCACCGCGCCGCTGATCCCCGTGAAGGTGGCATTCACGGTGGCGTGATGCTTGTGGAAGATCTCGACGCTGCTCTGGCCGAACGTCACGCGTGGCCTCGGCCCGGCGGCCTGACAGAAGACCTGCGGCATGACCCAGTCGGCGTGGTCGGAACTGCGGCCGTCTCCCCCATCCGTGACCACCAGCTTGAGCTGCTGCTTCCCCGTGATGTTCAGGTCGGCCCACCTGAGCCGCCCCGCCCCCTGTCCCCGCATGACGCCGCTGCTGTAGGCCAGCGTGCCGTCCAGGTAGATCTGGAAGGTCACGCTGCCCCGGCCCTTCACCTCGTCATCGATTCCCATGCCGACCCGGAAGCGGCTGCACGTGGCCCCCGGGCCAGCCAGGCTGAAGGTCGCCGAGCTGTTCGCATGGACGCCGAAGCCCCGGCTGAAGGTCTGCCCCGCGATGGTGAGCGTCCGGCCGTCGCCGGCCCGCTGCTCGCCGTTGGAGCGGTCGATCTCGATCGGCCCCCAGCCGTTGCTCGCCTGCAGCATCCTCTCGCGGCTCAGGCTGTTGGCGCCGGGCGTCAGGCTCTGGGCAGAGAACGCCGTGTCCGGGGCCGTGTACACCCAGGGCTGATCCGCCACGGCGTCCGGATCCGGGGCGGTCCGGGCACTGGTACCGCAGGCCCCCAGCAGGAGCGTCATCGTGGCCAGGCACAGGGGAAGCAGGACGCGCGTGGATGTGTGCATAGAGCCTCGGTGGGGCCGCTGTCAGCACAGGACGACGCAACCCGGACGACGAGAGGACGGAGACAGACCGCTGAACGTGGGATGGAACGCCCTCACCTTAGCGGATCTGACCCGTCCGTGTCGAAAATCTGACACAGCGTCGCCTACCCGGTCACGCCGTGTGCGTCCGGCCACCAGCCACCGGCCCACCTGGTCATGGCGACAGGTGGGCCGGTGCTCCGTGGTTCAGTCCGTCGGGCGGGCGGGCTCCGGTGCCGGCGTCACGGCCGCTGGCGTCACGGCGGCCGGGCTGACGGCGGCGGGAACCACGGCCGCGACGTCCGCGGCCGCCACCGAGCGCACAGGCGCGGGGGCAGGAGCGGTGGGCGCGTCGCGGAAGCTGCCCTCCAGCTCCTCCTTGAGGCCCTGGGTGTTCTTGCGGAACTCGCGCAGCCCCGCCCCCAGGCTCTTGCCCAGTTCCGGCAGCTTGCGCGGCCCGAAGACGATCAGGGCAACGAGCAGGATCATGATGAGTTCTGGGGCACCGATGTTGGGCATGCTGGACTCCTTGCCGTGCGGGGGTGGGGCCGGACACTGCCGGTCGTGCCCGGATTCTACGGCAGGCGGTTAAGCGGGGGTTGAAGCGCCCCTGACGAGGCCTCCATGTCCACCACATGATCGGGCGCCGGACAGCGCTACGCTCCGGGGTCGAGGGCCGGGCTGCCGTAGGCCCGCAGCGTGCCGTTCATGAACGCGACATACAGGGTGCCGGCAGCCGCCAGCGGCGTGGCCTGCACGCCGGTGCGCTCCCGGTGCAGCCACCGCACGGCGCCGGTGCGGACATCCAGCGCGGTCAGCTCTCCCGCCTCGGAGGCGAGGAAGACCAGACCGGCGCTGATCACGGGGCTGGCGGTCACGCGACCCTCCAGGGTGTGCGACCACACGTCCTCGCCGTCGAGCAGGCGCAGGGCCCGCACCGTGCCGCCCCAGCCCGCCAGGATCGCCAGCCCGTGGGTGCCGTCCCCACGGGTCAGGGCCGGGGAAGCCCAGACCTCGTCCTCCAGGTCGTACGTCCAGATGTTCGGCTCCGGGCCGCGCAGCACCGCCCGGCCCCGATCCACCCCCAGCGCCAGCGCGTGCACCTCGCCCTCCCACGTGGCCACGACCAGGGTCGCCTCGCCGTTCGAGGTGGGCAGCAGGGCGGGCGTGCCGTGCACCGTGCCGACCTCCACGCGCCACAGGGGATGGCCGTCCTGGGCGTCCAGGGCGTGCAGCCACCCGCTCTCGTCGCACAGCAGCGCCGCGCCGCCCCAGATCAGGGGGCTCGCCGCGACCGGGCCGGACGTGCGGTACGCCCACGCGAGTTCACCGGTCATGGCGTCCAGGGCGTGCAGGTGGCCGTCGCGGCTGCTGGCCAGCACCCGGCCGCGCCACAGGGTCGGGGCACCGGTCAGCTCGGCGCGGGCCTGGTGGCGCCACAGCTCCGCGCCGGTGTGCAGGTTCACGCGCCGCAGGGTGCCGTCCCACGCACCGAACAGGATGTGCCCCCCGTGGAAGGTGGCGGGCGCTGTCACCTCGTCCTTCGCGGCGAAGGTGGCAAAGGGCCGGCCCGACGCGTGGGTGAGCACCAGCTGGCCGCCGCGCGTGCCCACGGCGACCAGATCGTCCTCACCGACCACGGCCGCGGGCCACGTGACCTCGCCGGGCAGGGGCACGCTCCACAGCTCACGCAGGGAACCCACGCGGGCCGGGCCGTCCGGGTGCTCGCCGGTCCGGGCCCGGCCACCCCGGTACTGGCCCCGGGCATGGGCGCTCCACACGTCCCGCCGCGCCAGCGCCCACAGGTGCGCCAGGGCCTCGCCGCTCTCCGGGCGATCCTCCGGACGCTTGGCCAGCAGCGCCAGCAGCACGCGGGCGATCGCGTCCGGCACGGCCGGGTTCAGGTCGCGCGGATCGGGGACGCGCTCGTAGACGTGCTGGAACATCACGCTCTGGTCGCTGTCGCCCACGAAGGGCGGGATGCCGCAGGCCACGCGGTACAGCACCGCGCCCAGGGCGTACAGGTCGCTCCTGGGCCCGACCCCCACGCCCCGCGCCTGTTCCGGGGCCATGTACGCGGGCGTGCCCAGGGTCACGCCGCTGCGGGTGAGGTGGCGGGTGTGCTCGCTCAGCGCCACCAGCCCGAAATCCATGATGCGCGGCAGGCCCGCGTCGTCGAGCAGCACGTTCCCCGGCGTCAGGTCGCGGTGCGTGATGCCCTGGGCGTGGATGAAATGCAGGGCACGCGACGCGAAGGCCGCCGCCGTGAGGTAGCGGGCCAGCGGCAGCGGCGCGTCCTCCAGCGGCCCCAGGGCGGTCACCGGCCCGCCGGTCATGAGGGGCATCGTGAAGAAGGGCCGCCCGGTGTCCTCCTCGGTGCCCAGATCCAGCACCGGCACGATGCCGGGGTGCGTCAGGCGGGCCAGGGTGCGGACTTCCCGCAGGAAACGCGACCGGTCGGAATCCGGGACATGCGCGTGCATGACCTTCACGGCGACCTCGCGGTCGATCAGGGTGTCCAGCGCGTGAAACACCCGGGCGCTGCCGCCCTCGCCCAGCAGGGCCCGGAGGTCATAACGCCCGGCCAGCCGCGAGCCCACATCCAGTGGCATACCAGCGGAGTGTAGCGCCACCGGCGCGGCTTCAGCCCGCGTGTGCGGCCTCGGCCCGCAGGCGCGCCGGTGTGAGCGGCTCGCGCAGCAGCCGCCCGAACGCGCCGGAACCGCCCGCCGCCAGGAAGTCGCCGACCAGTTCCCGCCCGGCGGCATACGTGAAGGTGTACGCGCGGAAGGTGGGGTTCGAGATGAACCGCAGCGACTGCCGTGCCCGCTCGGGCGTGAGCAGGTTGTAGGTCTCCAGGAAGGTCAGCACCTCGGCCTCGGGGCGCTGCTGCTCGTGAAGCATCAGGGCGGCGCTGGCATTCACCGCCCGCAGCCGATCCATGACGCGGGCGGCGTGGGCGTACGCCCGCACGTCGTCCGGGTCGAGGCTGGCCTGCGCGGCCAGGTCGCCGGTCAGCCAGTCCAGTTCCTCGTCCGCGTCCATCACGGCCCGCAGGGCGTTCATGGCGATGCCCTCGGACACGGCGCACTCGGGGGTGTTCAGAAGCTGCAGGCTGTGCTCGCGCCAGCCGAGTTCCCGCACCAGCCGGGCCTCCTTGCTGGCGTGCTCGGTGTGGTGGCCGGGGTAGCCCTCGTGCGCCAGCAGATCCGGCAGGTTCGTGAGCAGCACCGGCAGGTCCGTGTTGATGTCGATCCGGCTCCTGAGGTTCCCCAGCGGCCAGTTGTAGCCGCTCCACGGCCGGTCGGTCACCAGCCCGATGCTGAAGTCCTCGCCGTCCGGCAGGCCCAGGCGGGTGCGGGTGCGCTCCCGCAGCTCGGCCAGGATCGTCTGGGCCAGCTCCAGGATGCGCTCCCGGGGCACGACGACCCAGGAGCGCATCTCTTCCATCCGGGCCGGCAGCGGGCCGGTGCCGGGCAGCGCCGCCTCCAGCGTGTCCAGGGCCGCGTCCAGCTCGTCCTGTGTCAGACCCACCGGCTCGACGTCGAAGAGGCCGCGCACCTCGTCGCGGTACGTCCGCGTGTCGCCGCACAGGCGGTCGATCGTGACCAGCATGGCCCGCACCTGCACGTCCAGGAAGGCGCGGCGCTCCGGCGGCTGTACGGCCTGCACGTCGTCCAGCAGACGCCTCGCGTGTTCGCGCAGTTCGGTGGGCGCCACCGCCGTGCGGTCAGTCCAGTCGGCGGGGCCGCCGTAGCCGTCGATGAAGCCCTCCTCGTGGGCGTCGATGGCGTGGGCCAGACGGACGTAGGCCTCGGCAGGATCAGGGGTGGTCATCCGGGCAGGATAGGCCGCCGCGCCACGGACCGCTCAATCCCGCACGAAGACGAGGCGTTCCAGCGTCCCATCCGGCTGAACGGCGGGCAGGCCCGAGACGGCCGCCTGCCGCAGCCGGGCCAGCGCCGCGCTGAAGGCTGGCCCCTCGCCGTACATGTCGGCCGCACCGTCGGTCAGCAGCAGATCCAGGCCGGTGTGGCCGTCGGCGTGGACGGCACGGAGCGTCCAGCCGTGCCCCTCCGGGTGCGCCGTGACGCGCACGTCCGGCGGAAAGTCCGCCAGGGTGACCTGATGGTCGAAGGTCGAGTAGTCCATGCGGGCATTGTGCCGCGCCCGGCGTCCGGACGGTACATGGAGCGGTGCCGGATGACTGCTGGCGCCGGGCGCTCCATGAGCGCACAACCTGAGCGTCCATCCCATCTGCCCCCGCCCACCCCCGTATCCTGCCCGCGTGACCCTGTTCGACCCCCCCGCGCCCCTGGCCGAACGCCTGCGCCCCCGCACCGTGGCGGAGGTCGTGGGGCAGTCGCACCTGCTGGGGCCGGGCCGCCCGCTGACGCGCGTGCTGCAGTCGGGGCGGCTGGGCAGCCTGATCCTGTGGGGGCCGCCCGGCGTGGGCAAGACGACCCTGGCGCGGCTGCTGGCCGGCGAGGTCGGGGCCCACTTCATCCCGCTGTCGGCGGTCAGCGCGGGGGTCAAGGACGTGCGCGAGGCGACCGCCGAGGCCGAACGCCTGCGCGCACGGGGCCAGAAGACCATCCTGTTCCTCGACGAGATCCACCGTTTCAACAAGGCCCAGCAGGACGCGCTGCTGCCGCACGTCGAGAGCGGGCTGCTGACCCTGATCGGCGCGACCACCGAGAACCCCAGCTTCGAGGTGAACCCGGCGCTGCGGTCCCGTGCCCGCACCCTGGTGTTGCAGGCGCTGACCCACAAGGAGGTGCGCGCCCTCCTGAACCGCGCCCTGAGTGACGAGCGCGGCCTGCCGGGCGTGACCGCGCAGGAGGACGCCCTGGAACTCCTGGCCCGGCTGGCCGAGGGGGACGCCCGCCGCGCCCTGAGCACGCTGGAGGTCGCCAGCACCCTGGCGAATCCGGTGACGCCGGAGGCGATCACCGAGGCCTTCGGCAAGCACCTGCCGCAGATGGACAAGAACGGCGAGGACTTCTACAACCTGATCAGCGCCCTGCACAAGAGCGTGCGCGGCAGCCACGTGGACGGCGCGCTGTACTGGCTGGCCCGCATGGTCGAGGGCGGGGCCGATCCCCTGTACGTGGCCCGGCGGGTGGTGCGCATGGCCGCCGAGGACATCGGCCTGGCCGACCCGCAGGCACTGCGCCTGTGTATCGCCGCCCGCGACACCGTGGAATTCCTGGGCAGCCCGGAAGGTGATCTGGCGCTGGCCCAGGCGGTCGTGTATCTGGCGCTGGCCCCCAAGAGCAACTCCGTGTACGTGGCGTGGAAGCACGCCCTGGACGCCGTGCGCGAGGGTGAGACGCTGCCCGTGCCGCTGCACCTGCGCAACGCCCCGACCCAGCTCATGCGGCAGCAGGGCTACGGCACCGGCTACGCCTACTACTTCGACGACCCGGACGGCTCGTTTGCCCAGGACTACCTGCCGGACGGCATCCAGTTGGATCTGTACGCCCCCACCGGCGAGGGCTGGGAAGCGCGGGTCGCCGAGCGCTGGCGCAAGCTCAGGGACGCGCACGGTGAGGGAGACGGATGACCTACGCCGCCGCCCTGGGCATGACCGTGCTGGAGGCCACGCCAGAGCGCACCCGTGTGGCCGTGACCGTGGGCAGTACGGGACTGAACATGCACGGCACCGCGCACGGCGGCCTGATCTTCAGCGTGGCCGACGAGGCGTTTGCGATCATCTCGAACCAGCACGCGCAGGCGGTCGCCGTGGAGACCCACCTGAGCTTCTTCCGCGCCGTCCGCGAGGGCGATCTGCTCGTGGCCGTCGCCACCCCGGAGCGCGTGGGCCGCACCCTGGCGACCTACCGTGTGGAGGTACGGCGCGGCGCGGAGGGCGAGGTCGTGGCGCTGTTCCTGGGGACGGTGTCGCGGCGGGAGACGGTGCACCCGGCAGGATAGCGGCGTCCGGCTCAGTGCAGGTAGGGCGGCAGCGGGCCGCAGTCGACGCGGCACACCCGGTTGCGGCCCCGTTCCTTGGCGTGCCCCAGGGCCGTATCGACCAGCACGAAGTTCTCGCGCAGACTCAGGTTCGGCTGCCACTCGCCCACCCCGAGGCTCACGGTGATCCCCACGCCCGCGCACGGCTGCTCCTCGATCCGGCGGCGAACCGTCTCCGCGATCTCGGCGGCCTGAATGGCCGGGGTGTCCGGCAGCAGGACAGCGAACTCCTCGCCGCCCCAGCGGTACGCGCGCCCGTGGTGCTGCACGATGGCCACCAGGCGGGGGGCAAGGGCCGCCAGCACCTGGTCACCGATGTCGTGGCCGTGGGTGTCGTTGATGACCTTGAAGTGGTCGATGTCCAGCACGATCAGGCTGTGCCGCCGGGTGGGATCAAGGTGCTCTCCGTCTTGCTCGAAGGCGCGGCGGTTCGGCAGGCCGGTCAGGGAATCGTGGCGGGCCGTGTGTTCGGCAGCGGTACGCTGCTCGCGTTCCAGATCGACCTGCCGGGCAACGCGCTGGAAGTCCGACAGATGCACGAGCAGCAACCCCCCCAGGAGCAGGACGGTCAGCGGATCGATGTCCCGGTGGCCATGGGCATACGCTCCGGCGACCGCTGCGACCGTGAGCAGCAGATAAGCCGCGCTCAGGCCGTGGCGTCGGACGGGGTGGTCGCGGTACACCACGCTCCAGCGCATGAAATACCCCGGAAACAGCAGGGCCGAGAGCAGCGCCCCGCTGGTGAGTTCCGGGCGGGCGGAGTGCCAGTGGACTGCAGCGAGCAGGGCGACGGTGAGCAGCAGCACCACGTCGATCACCGGTTCCATCCGGCGGCTCGGAAGGGCACGCCCCCGGCTGACGATCAGGAACACGAGGCTGGCCAGGGGGCCGACAGCCGACAGCACCAGCAGGAGCCGTTCGGCGGGCACGTCGAGCCGCAGCGCGTTCCACAGGAACACGGGGGGCAGCACCAGCATGACGGCCAGATAGTTGATGCGCCGCAGTCTGTCCGACGTCACGATCCAGGCCCGGCTGGGGCTCGGATCAGGACGGACGGTCATACGGGAAGTGTAATCACGGTACCTGACTACGGAGTCACACCCGCCCGAGATGAGCAGATCGGGTCAGGGGCTGACCGGGTGCCCACGCCGACTGGCGTCGTAGGCAGCAAGCACGACCTCCAGCGAGCGCAGGCCGGCCTGACCATCGGCCAGGAGGAGTGCAGGGCGCCCGGCACAGACACGCAGGAAGTCGCGCAGCATGGCCGCATTCAGATCGTGCCCGTAGCCGGCCCAGTGCCGCCCGCGGGAACCGGTGACGGTCACGTGCTCTGCGAAGACGTCCAGCGAGCGCAGTCCGGCGGTGCCCGTCACGTCCACGGTCAGGTGACCCCAGCGGGGGTACGCCCGGGGTCGACTCCACGAACAGTCGATGGTGGCGACGGCCCCCGAGGCCAGCGTCAGCGTGACCAGTCCGGCGGCGTCCGTGGCCTCCCGTCCGGGCAGCAACCACGCCGGGACAGGCCGGAGCTGCGCGTAGACGGCCTTTACCCGGTCTCCCAGATGGTGCAGCAGATCCACGACATGGATGATGTGGTCCATCCCCGCGCCGCCGCCCGCCCGCAGCGGATCGCTGAACCACCCGCGTTCATGATCCGGCGCGACCGAGTGGTTCACACCACTGTAAGACAGGACGGTGCCGAGCTGTCCCGCGTGCACGGCGGCCCGGAGATCCTGCACGGCGGGCGAGTACCGGACGGGAAAGGCGGTGTGGAACGCCACCCCCGCCCGCGCACAGGCTTCCAGCATGGCGTGGGCATCCTCCAGCGTCGTGGCGATGGGCTTCTCGCACAGGACGTGGGCACCGGCCTGGGCCGCTGCCTCGACATAGGTGCGGTGGTGCGCGGTCTCGCTGCACACGATCACGCCCTGCGGTGCAGCGGCCAGGACGTCCGCGAGCGGGAGATGCCGGAGGCGGGTGTTCCGGGCGAATTCTGCGGCCAGCACCGGATCGTCCTCGGCAAACCCGACCACCTCCGCACCGACCTGTCCGGCCAGCCACGCCCCGTAGCCATCCGCATGGACGTGCGCCACGCCCAGCAGCGCCACGCGGATCATGCGTCCACCTGCTCGGGCTGCCCGGACGCCACGCTGCGGCCCACGGCCAGCGCCAGCGCCAGCGCGGCGCGGGCATCCGGAGGTTCGATCCGGAAGGGCTCGCCGGACTCCAGGCAGTCGTAGGCGTGCCACAGTTCGGCCGCATAGGGATCGTCCGCCCCCAGGTCGGGCAGCGCCGCTCCGTCCTGTGCCGGGGCCGGTGGCGCGGCCCCATGCGACCGCAGGGGCATTGGCGCGTCCGATGTCCACTCGATCACGCCCGTGGTGCCGGCGATGTCCAGGTGCGTGCGGAACACGCCAGGAGGGGCAGCCCACCCGCCCCCCACCAGCGTGATCGCCCCGGAGGTGTGTGACAGCGTGGCATGCACGGTCACGTGTCCGTGGCGTCTGGACTGCGCGGCGTAGACCGTCCCGACCTCGCCCGCGATCCAGCGGGCGTAGTCGAGGTCGTGGATGAGCAGATCCAGCGGCACGCCGCCGCTGTGGGCCTCGTCCAGCAGCCAGCTTCCGGCGGGGGGCGGCGGGGCCATGCGGCCCAGGCGCAGCACGCGGGGGTCACCCACAGCACCGGAGCGCACCTGTGCCCACGCCGCCGCGTACTGCGGGAAGAAGCGCAGCACGTGCGCGACGAACAGCCGCACGCCCGCATCCCGGCACGCGGCGATGATCCGGTCGGCGTCGTCCAGGGTGCGGGCCAGGGGTTTCTCGCAGATCACGTGCTTCCCGGCACGGGCCGCCTGCACGGCGTAGTCGGCATGCGTGGGGGTGGGGGTGCAGAGATCCACCACCTCCACCGCTGACCAGAGGTCGTCCAGGGTCGCGCAGGCCCGGATGCCGTAGCGGGCGGCGAGGTCGCGCGCAGGCTCATCCGGCGCGTACATGGCGCCCAGCACGCCGGGGCGCTGTGCCCAGGCCTGCGCGTGGACACGGCCCATGACGCCCGCACCGATCAGGCCCACCCGGTTCATACGCTCTCCCTCCCCTGCGTGGGCCAGCGGAACCTCGCCGCTACCCCCCTCCATTCCGGGAAAGCGTCTGCCTTTCCTTCGCGCTTTGCTCGGGCCGCCTCCTGAACGGCACCGGAGACGGCCGGAATCCGCCTCACTTCAGCGCCCCCCCGGTGATGCCGCTCACGAGCTGGCGCGAGAAGATCACGTACAGCAGCACGACCGGCACGATCGCCAGGGTCAGGGCGGCCAGCACGGCGTTGTAGTCGTTCACGAACTGCCCCAGGAAGGCGCTCGCCCCCAGCACGACGGTCTTGGTCTTCTCGCCGGGCGCGAGGATCAGCGGGAACCACAGGTCGTTCCAGATCGGGATCATGGAGATCGCCGTGACCGCGCCCAGCGCCGGGCGCACCAGCGGCAGGATCAGGCCGTAGATGCGGTACTCGCTGGCCCCGTCGATCCGGGCGGCCTCCTTGAGGTCGCGGGGCACCCCGCGCATGAACGAGGTCAGCACGAAGACCGCCAGTGGAATGCCCTGCGCGGTGTACACCAGGATCAGCGCCCACAGGGTATTGACGAGGTGCAGATCGACCATCAGGTTCAGGATGCCGACCGTGCCCAGGCGGATCGGCACCATGATCCCGATGCTGAGGTACAGGCCCGTCAGGGTGTTCAGGCGGAAGCGGTACTCGCTCAGGGCGAAGGCCGCCATGGAGCTGGTCAGCACGATCAGCAGCAGCGAGCCGACCGTGACCGTCAGGCTGTTCAGGAAGAACAGCGCGAAGTTCGCCGAGGTCGCCACCGTCTGGTAGCCCTCCAGCGTGAAGGTGGACGGCGTGGGCAGCGCGAAGGGGTGCGAGAAGATGCTCAGGCGATCCTTGAACGAGTTCATGATGATCAGCAGCGTGGGCAGCGTGGCCAGCAGGCTGAACAGGATCAGGCCCCCGTGCGCCAGGAGCTGCGTGCCCCGGCCCACCACGGGCTTCTCGGCCGCCGCCGGGCCGGTCGTGCCGGCCAGCACCTCGCGGGCGGTCACAGTTCCACCTCGGTCAGGCGGCGCTGGATGGTCACGAGATACAGCAGCAGGCCGGTCAGGATGATCAGCAGCATGACACCCGCCACGGCCGCGCCCATGTACTGGTCACCCGCCTGCAGCTGATAGCCGAAGAAGGTGCGGTAGAACAGCGTGCCCAGGATGTCCGAGGCGAAGTTCGGCCCGGCCAGCGCGCCCTGCACCGAGTAGATCAGGTCGAAGGCATTGAAGTTCCCCACGAAGGTCAGCACACTCACGATCCCCACGGTGGGCAGGATCAGCGGCAACTGGATCGAGCGGAAGATGCGCCACCCACCCGCGCCGTCCAGGCGGGCGGCCTCGTACAGTTCGTCGGGAATGCGCACCAGGGCGGCCAGGAACAGCAGCATGGGAATGCCGATGTTCTGCCACACCGAGATCAGGCCCAGCGTGATCAGCGCCGTGCCGGGCAGCCCCAGCCACGGCTGATCCAGCGCCTGTAATCCCAGCGGCTCCAGCAGGCCACGCTGCACGCCCCACGCCGGATTCAGGATCAGCTTCCACGCGAAGCCGATGATCACCACCGACAGCACCGTGGGCGTGAACAGCAGCGTGCGGTACACCGCCGCGCCGCGCAGCCGGAAGCTCAGGAGCACGGCCAGCAGCAGGCCCACCGGATTCTGCACCAGCATGTGCAGGACGAAGAACACCACGTTGTTCCGCACGGCGTTCCACAGCGGCTGCGCGTACAGCTCGGTGCCCAGCAGCTTCTGGTAGTTCGCCAGCCCCACGAACTGCTCGGGGCTGCCCACCACCTGACCCCGCAGCGACAGCCACAGCGACGACAGGATCGGATAGATCATCACGACCGTGTAGATCAGCACGGCCGGGGCCAGGAACACCACGATGTGCCACGGAAACGGCCGGCGGACGCGGCGGGCGGGATACGTCATTCAGGGCACCTCTGGAGTGGGAACATGGGAAGACACGGGAACATCACTCTGGACATCCGGCCCGGCACCCCGCTTCGCGCTCTGCGAGTCCCCCCTCTGCTGCACAGGACTCACAGCCTCGTGGACGACACGGTCACGATGCCGCCCGATATGGCTCAGGCCCGGCCCGGTAGACACCGGACGGGGCCTGACAGGTGCCGGGCTTACTTCCCTTTCTGCGGGGCGTACCAGCTCGCGAGGTTCTTCTGCACCATGTCGCCGGCGGCCTGCGGCGTCATCGCGCCGTTCAGGAGCTGGGCGGACACGTTCCACAGATCGTTCTCGTTGTTCGGGTTGGCGTTACGCGACAGGATCTGGTACGAGCTGCGGAAGCTCTTGCCGCACTGGGTGCGCCATGCCAGGAATTCCTGCGCGACCGGATCTTTCACGGTGTACTTCACGTTCGCCAGCGGGAAGAAGCCCGGCAGGGCGTTGGCATACAGCGTGGCAAACGAGTCCGACGCCACCCAGTTCAGGAAGGTCTGCGCGGCGGCCTGGTTCTTGCTGGCCGCGTTGATGCCCATGCCGATGTCGGGATGGTCGTCGATCACGCACTTCTTGCCGCCGATCGAGTACGGTGGGAACGCGCCCAGCTCCAGCTTGGGATTCATCTGCCGGAAGGTGCCGATGTCCCAGCTGCCCGCCGGGTAGACCACGCCCCGGCCCTGCGCGAACATGTTCTGCGCGTCGGGGTAGGCCAGTGCCTGATATCCGCGCGGCAGGAAGGGTTTCCAGCGTTCCAGCGCCTGGAAGGCGGCCAGGAAGCCGCCCTTGTTGTACTGCGCCGACCCGGAGAGCAGCCCCTTGCGCCCGGTCTCGCCGTTCCACACCGTCGGGCCGATGTTCTGGTAGCCCATGGTCGCGGCTTCCCACTGATCCTTGGTGCCCATGACCAGCGGCTCGTACTTGCCGCCCGCCTTGATCTTCGTCATGCCCGCCAGGAACTGCGCCTCGGTGGCGGGCTCGGTCAGGCCCAGCTCCTTGAAGGCGGCCTTGTTGTACAGGAAGCCGTGGATCACGGACGCCATGGGAATGCAGAAGGTGGTCTTGCCGTCGTCGGTCGACCACGCGGCCTTGGCGACCGCGTCGAAGTTCTTCAGGCCCGCCAGGCTGTTCAGGCTGGTCAGCTGTTTGGCCGTGTACAGTTCCAGGCTCTTGTCGAAGGGGCGACACGTGATCAGGTCGCCCGCCGTGCCCGCCTTGAGCTTGGCGTCCAGCACGGCGTTGTATTCGGCCGGTGCGCTGGGCGAGAACACCACGTGGATGTTCGGGTACTGCTTCTCGAAGGCCGGAATGATGGAGTCGCGCCAGACCTTCAGGTCGTCGTTGCGCCAGCTCTCGATGGTCAGCGTCGTCTTCTGGGCACCGACCGTGCCGGCGATGAGCAGCACCGAGAGCGGAATGAGCATCCGTGTCATGGGCGAACCTCCTGCAATGCGAAGAAAGTGCGGCGGGATGGGCGTTGTGCGGAATACGGCTCAGGTATATCCCCCCATCTGGGGAGTGTCAACCTCAGTTCACAATCTGCGGCACGGCACTGCCCCCGACACCGCGCGGCGTCGGGGGCAGTGGACGACCGGATTCAGCGACCGGCGAGTTGTGCCTGCGCGTACATGGTGGCGAGTTCCGGGTGCCCCGCGTCAATCAGCGCCTTATCGCGGATGCGGCACGAGTCGCACACCCCGCACGGCTCCGCGCCCCCCTGGTAGCAGCTCCACGTCAGCTCGATCGGCACCCCGAGTTCCAGCGCCGCGTTCACGATGTCCGTCTTGCTCATCTCCACCAGCGGCGCGGTCAGCTTCGCTCCACGTCCTTCCAGCCCCGCCTTCGTCGCCAGATCCGCCAGCGTCTGGAACGCCGCCAGGTACTCCGGGCGGCAGTCCGGGTAGCCGCTGTAGTCCACCGCGTTGATCCCCAGGTAGATGCGCTCGGCGTCGATGGCTTCCGCGAGGCTCAGGCCCACCGCGATGAATACGGTATTGCGGCCGGGCACGTACGTGGGCGGGATGATGCCGTCCGCGGTGCCGTCCGTGGGCACGGTGATCGACTCGTCGGTCAGGGCGCTGCCGCCGAACGATCCGATGTTGATGTCGATGACGCGGTGATCGGCACCGAAGTGGGCTGCAATCTTCGCTGCCCGCTCCAGTTCCACGGTGTGCCGTTGCCCGTACCGGAAGGACAGCGCCGTGCACGTGTAGCCGTCCTTGATCGCCATCGCCAGGACGGTGCTGGAATCCAGCCCACCCGAGAGCAGCACCACGGCGCGTTTCTGTGTGTTCGTCATGGTCAGTACCCCAGTTCTGCGTTCCCGCCCAGGGGAACGAGGCGCTTGTCGCTGTGTGCGTCGAGGTCGTCGGCCCGGTAGAGCTTGTGCATCTGGTACCCGGCGCGCAGGCGCGGGTTCGCCTTGACCGCCTCCGTGATGGCGTTCAGCACGGCCGTGTCGCGGTCTCGGGCCTTGCTCCACTCCGGGTGCAGCCAGATCACCGCGTCGTCCCGCAGACCGGTCAGGGTGTCCAGCCCCGCCTGGATGTCCGCGACGTCGTGCACGATGATCTTCACCTCGTCCGCACGGGCGACCACGGACGCCTCCGGCCACTGCCCGAACGGCTTGGGCGACAGCGTCACCCAGTCGATGTCGCCACGCAGCGGCGCGATCCCGCTCGTCTCGATGTGCACCCGCCGCCCGATGGCGTGCAGGGCGTCCACCAGCGGCGCGAGATCGAACAGGATCGGCTCCCCACCCGTGACGACCACGAAGGCCCCCTCTGGGCTCTCGGCCTGCACGACGTCCGCGAGTTCGCGGGCGGACATCAGCTTGACGCTGTCCGGGCGGTAGTCCCGGTGCCACGTGCCGGCGCTGTCGCACCACGGGCAGGCCTGCGGGCAGCCGTACAGGCGGATGAAGTACGCCGCGCGCCCCAGGTGCACCCCCTCGCCCTGCCACGTGTAGAAGCGCTCGTGCACCGGGTACTTGAGGCTCACAGGCTCATTCCCAGTACTCGCAGCTGCTGTCCGGCGTCTCCCACAGGGTCACGCGGAGTTTCAGGTCTCCCCCGTCGTCCCCGTCCGGCAGGTCGGCGCGGACGCGTTCCATCGTCTTGCGGTGGAGGTACGCGGCGATCACTTCAGCGGTCGTGTCGTCCCCGAGTTCCGGGAGGTCGTTCAGGAAGGCGTGGTCGAGGCCGCCCTGCTCGATGTCCTTCTTGGCCCACTTGAGGGTGCGGAAGTCCGCGACCATGATGTTGCGCTTCACGTGCGCGCTGGGGCGGAGTTTCTCGGAGCTCAGTTCCATGCGGACGCGGTAGGTGTGGCCGTGCAGGCGACCGCAGGGGCCGTCGTAGCCCGTGATCACGTGCGCCGAGTCGAACGTGAACTCGGTGCGGAGCGTCCAGGGCATCAGCGGGCGGGGGCGTGATCCGGCGCGGCGTACCGCACCGTGCAGATGGTGTTCATGCCGCCGCGCATGCCGTAGTCGCAGCGGATCTCCATGCTCAGCGGGTCGAGGAGCTTCACGAGGTCGCCCAGCACGCGGCGGGTGGCGTGCTCGTGGAAGATACCCACGAAGCGGTAGCTCGTGAGGTAGTACTTCAGGCTCTTGAGTTCCACGCACGCGTGCCGGGGCAGGTACCGGATCTCCAGCCGTCCGAAGTCCGGCAGGCCGCTCCACGGGCAGATGGGGCTGAACTCGTCGGTGACGATCTCGATCTGCATGGGCTCGCCGGGGTACGCGACGGGGTCGTCCTCGCGCACGTGCGGGAAGGTGCCGAGCACGGCCACGTCAATGTCGTCGAGGCCGCGCACGTCGTAGCGGCGGTCGAAGCCGGGGTTCTGCGGGGTGGCCATGCGCGTGCCCTGGGTGGGCGCAGGGGTGGGCTGGGCGGCCGGGGCCATCCCTTCGTTCGTGGTCGTCATGGTCGCTCTCCTGGCGCGCCGTCCGGTCTGGACGGGCGGGACGACAGCACAGGTCGTCCGGGTGGGGAGTGCTCCCGCCGCCGCGGGGCGGCCGGAACCTGCGGCCATTATCGCGGCGGGCCGGGCCGCACGCAAAGGGGGCGCTCACCTTGCGCGGCGCGGGCCCGGTCAGCTCGGGGGGCCGGGGGGCGTGCCGGGCCCGGCCAGGGCCGCGCGGTACAGCTGCCGCGCCTGCAGGCGCGCCGTGTCGGGGTCGTCGGCGTCGAGGGCGAGCGCGCGGTAGAGGCTGCGCAGGGCGGCCGCGACCGTGGCGGGCGGCACGTGCAGGTGCGCGGCGATGTCCGTGTCGGGGTGCCCGGCGGCGTGCAGGGCCCACACGAGCCGGTGGCGGCCTCCCACGCGGCCGGTCAGGGGGATGCGGTCGGTCAGCCACGTGCAGGGGGCGGGCGCGGCGGGGCGTGGGGATGGAGCGTGGGTCATGGGGCCTCCGGAGCCGGGCGGGTCTCGCCCCGGAGTGTGCCGCCCGCCCCGTGATCGGGCCATGACCGGCCGCGGCGACCGCGCCCGCGGGGCGCGCGGCCGTCAGGCGGGCGTGGGCTCGCGCCCCGTGCGCGCCAGCCAGCGGCGGTGGTAGCCGAGCGGGTTGTCCTTCTCCACCGTCCGGCCCCGGGTGGCGGCCGCCAGGGCGGTCACGTCGGCTTTCGGGGTGCGGGCCAGGGTGGTCAGGCCGTTGATCTCCTGGTACGTGTCGGTGAGCTGCGTGTAGCAGAAGCCCGCGAGCATGCGGCAGTCGTGGATGGTCGCCATCAGCGTCTCGTAACGCGCCAGGAACCCCGCCTCGTCGCCGGCCTCGCTGTAGCCCCAGCCGGCCGTGCCGTCCGCGTTGAAGGCGATCCCACCGAACTCGCTCAGGATCACGGGTTTGCCGTGCGGGTCGTAGCCGGGCAGCGTCAGGCGGCGGCCCGCCGAGCGGTAGTCCTCCAGGGTCGTGCCCAGCGCGCCCCGGTGCCCGTAGCGTTCGCGGAGCACGTCCGTGTCGGCGGCGTAGTCGTGGATGGTCAGCAGGTCGCCCGCCACGTGCTCCCAGCCGTCGTTCCCGATGGCGGGCCGCGTGGGGTCGAGGCTGCGCGTCAGCGAGTACAGGCCCTGCACCAGCGCCTGCTGCTCGGGTTTCAGGGGCAGGTCGGGCACACCCCACGACTCGTTGAACGGCACCCACGCCACGATGCACGGGTGCGACACGTCGCGCTCCATGACCTCCAGCCACGTCTGCGTGAGCTGCGCGACGCTGCGCGGGGTGAAGGCGTACGCGCTGGGCAGCTCCTCCCATACGAGCAGGCCCACGCGGTCGCACCACTCCAGCCACGCCGGGCTCTCGATCTTCTGGTGCTTGCGCACACCGTTGAAGCCGAGTTTGCGCGCGAGCTCCACGTCGGCGCGCAGCTCGTCGCCGGTCGCCGTCATCCCGCCGTCCGGCCAGTAGCCCTGGTCGAGGGCGAGGCGCAGCGGGTACGGTCGGCCGTTCAGCAGGAAGTGTCCGCCGTCCAGGCCCACCGAGCGCAGCGCCGTGTAACTCTGCACGCTGTCCTGCACGCTCCCCGCCGCGTCCGTGACGGTCAGCGCCGCGTCGATCAGCTGCGGGTGCTCGGGCGACCACAGCAGCCGGTCGCGGGCGTTGTCGATGCCGGGATCGGGCAGGGCGACGGTGCGGGTGAGGGTCGTGGCGGTCAGCGTGTACGACTCGTCCGCGAGGGTGTCGCCGTCCACGCTCAGGGCCAGCGCGAGGCGGCCCCCCACCGCCTCCGGCGTGACGGTGGCCGTGAGGGTCAGCGACAGGTTCGCCACGTCCGGCGTCCAGCGCACGTTCAGCAGCCGCGCGGCGGGCACCCGCTCGAGCCACACGGTCTGCCAGATGCCGCTCGTGCGCGGGTACCAGATGGCGTGCCCGGTGCCCTCCGGGTACCAGTCCTGCTTGCCGCGCGGCTGGCCCATGGCGGCGTGGTCGTCGGCAGCGCGGACGTCCACGCGCACGTCCGGCCCCTCCAGCGCGTCCGTGATGTCCAGCGTGAAGGGCGTGTACCCCCCGTGGTGCCCGCCGACAAAGGAGCCGTTCACCCACACCCGCGCCTCCCAGTCGACCGCGCCGAAGTGCAGCAGCACGCGCTCCCCTTCACCGGGCACCTCGTCGTCCGTCAGGGTGAACGCGCGGCGGTACCACGTGACCGGATGCGGCATGGGATCACCGATGCCGCTGCGGGGCGATTCCGGCGCGTACGGCACGGTGATCTGCCGGTCGAAGGTCACGGCGGCGGGCGTGCGGACGTCCGTGAACGCGCACGCCCACGCGCCGTTCAGGTCGCGCCATGCGGCGCGTTTCAGCTGGGGTCGGGGGTAGGTCATCGGGGCTCCTTGGGATGAATCAGCGGACGGTCTCGCGCAGCCACACGCGCATGGGCGTCGGCTCGCGGTTGTCCCACACGGCGTACGGAATGGCAGTCAGGCGGGTGGGGTGGGTGGATGGAGGTGCCGCGGAGTACAGGTCGTCGCCTCCCACCGTGTCGGCCACGGCGTCGCCCTCGATGATGGTCACGCCGCCCAGCAGTTCCGGGTCGAAGCGCGCGCTCAGGGCCAAGCCCCGCGGGAGGCTCAGGGCGTGCAGGTCGGCGTCCTGATCCAGCCCCTCGGCGCAGTACACGAGCGGGCCGTACTCCAGCGCGACCAGCCCGGCGTCCTGCCGCACGGCGGGGTGCGCGTACGTGCGGCGCGGCACCAGGGGCAGGGTGAGGTCGAGGCGGTCGCCGCTGCGCCACTCGCGCGTGACCACCGCGTAGCCCTGCTGCGGGGTCGCGTCCACGGCCTCGCCGTTCACGGTCAGGGTGGCGCCCTGTGCCCATGAGGGAATCCGCAGGCGCACGGTGAAGGTCGCGGGGGCGTCCAGTTCCACGCTCAGGTGGATGTCGCCGCGCCACGGGTACGCGCCCTCCTGCGTCAGCGTGAGGCGGTGCCCGGCCACGTCCGTTCTCAGGGTGCTGCTGGCGTACAGGTTCACGGTGACCTCGCGGGCACTGACGGCGTACACGTACTCGCCCAGCGACGCGAGGATCCGCGCGAGGTTCGGCGGGCAGCACGGGCACGCGTGCCACGCCCAGCGGCGGTGCGTGCCGTCGGACTCCAGCGGGTTCTCGTACAGGAAGGCGTCGCCGGACAGCGACACGCCGCTCAGGACGGTGTTGTACAGGGCGCGTTCCATGACGTCCGCGTACGCCCCGTCGCCCGTCAGGGCGGCCATGCGCCGCGCCCAGAACGCGAGGCCCACCGACGCGCACGTCTCCGCGTAGGCGGTGTCGTTGGGGAGGTCGTAGGGGCGCGTCATGCCCTCGTTGCTCGCGGACGGCCCCAGGCCCCCGGTCACGTACAGGCTGTGGCGGGTCAGGTCGGCCCAAAGGCGCTCGCACGCGGCGCGCAGGGCGGCGTCCCCGTCGGCGGCGGCGAGGTCGGCCATCGCGGCGTACAGGTACATGGCGCGCACGGCGTGGCCCACGACCTGCGTCTGCTCGCGCACCGGCACGTGCGCCTGCATGTACTCGTACGTGCCCGCCCAGAAGTCCCGCGGGTCGTCGCCGCGCGCGAGGGCCTCGGTCTCGAAGTAGTTGGGCAGGGCTCCGCGCTGGTTCAGGAAGTAACGGGCGAAGTCCAGGTGCTCGCGCCGCCCGGTCACGTGGTACAGGCGCAGCAGGGCGAGCTCGATCTCCTCGTGGCCGGGGTAGCCGGGGCGCTGGCCGGGGCCGGTGCCGTACACGCCCGCCAGGAAACGCGCGTAGCGTTCCACGACGTCCAGCAGCGACGTCTTCCCCGTCGCCTGGTGGTGCGTGACCGCCGCCTCGATCAGGTGCCCGGCGTTGTACAGCTCGTGCCAGTCGCGCTCGTTCGTCAGTTTCTTCCCGGGCTCGATGGCGGTGAAGTACGTGTTCAGGTACCCGTCCGGCTGCTGCGCCCCCGCGATCCGCTCGACGACATCGTCGATCTGCGCGTCCAGCGCCGCGTCCGGGTGCGTCACCAGGGACGCGCTGGCCGCCTCGATCCACTTGGCGACGTCGCTGTCCCACCACATCTGCGGCGTGACGTGGTGGGTCTTCGGAATCGTGATGCCTTTCTTCGCGTACTCGGGCAGGTCGTACGCGTCGAGCGCCCCGACCTCCTGCAGCTTCGCGTACAGGGCGGGCAGCGTGTGGGCGCGGTTCGCCTCCAGACGCGGCGACCAGAACGCGTCGTGGAGCCGCACCTGCGTCAGGGCGGGCGGCCGGGCCGGCTCGGTGGCCGTCACGGTTCGAGCACCACCTTGATGGCGTCGTCCCGGTAGGCGGCGAGCATCTCGAACGCGGGCCGCACCTGGGACAGCGGGAGGGTGTGCGTGACGATGGCGGTCACGTCGATGCGCCCGGAGCGCACGTACTCAATGGCGCGCGGGTAGATGTGCCCCATGCGCCGCGACAGCTTGATGGTCAGCCCCTTGCGCCGCACGAGCGAGCCCGTCAGCGTGAACTCGTCCCCGTCGGGAATGCCGACCAGGATGACCTTCCCGCCGATCCGCGCGGCCTCGGTGGCGTGGCGCGGCCCCAGGGGACTGGTGGTGGCCTCCACGACCACGTCCGCCCCGCGCGTGGGCGTGTCCTGCACCGCCGCGAGGTAGCTGGGCACGTCCGGGTACGCGGCGGTCGCGCCGAGGGACAGCGCCTTCTCGCGCCGGTACGCGAGCGGGTCGATCACGCTGAGGGTCAGCGCCCCGCTGATCCGCGCGAGCATCAGCACGTACAGACCGATGGTGCCCGCGCCCAGGATGGCGAGGTGCGTGCCGGGCCGGAGCTTCGCGAGGTCGAGGGCGTGCATGGCGACGCCCAGCGGTTCCAGCAGGGCGGCCTGCGCGGCCGTGAAGCCGTCGGGCACCGGGTACACGCTGCTGGCGGGCACGGCGATGTACTGCGCCATCGCACCCGCGTACGGGGGCGCACCCACGAAGACCATGTTCGGGCAGAGATGGTGGTTGCCCTCATGGCACCAGAAGCAGTGCCCGCACGGCTGCGCCGGATCGACGGCGACCAGCGTGCCGTCCGGCAGGCCGTGCGCCGCGCCGCTGCCCTCGACCACCGTGCCCGCGAACTCGTGGCCGGGCGTGAAGGCCCCCGCCACGACCGCCGATCCGATCTTCCCCTCGTGCCAGTAGTGCAGGTCGCTGCCGCAGATGGAATTCGCGCCCACGCGGATCAGCACGTCGCCGGGGCCGGGCACGGGCTTGAGGATCTCCCCGACTTCGATGTGGTGGTCGCCCTGCATGATCGCGGCGGTCTGCATGGACATGCTAATTCCCCCCGTTCGGCAGCGCGCCCAGGTCGGGCCAGCCGTCCGCGTCCCACGTCAGGGGCGCGGTCTGGAAGTGGCTCACGCCGTTCTCGTCGCCGTCGTAGTAGTGGTACACGAGCCGCTGCTGCGCGCCGTCCGTGTACACCTCCTGCCCGCCGGGGCCGATGTATCTGCCCTTCGTGGCCTGCACCTGCGTGCCGCCGCCCCCCATCATCGGGACGCCCTCGCGGTCGGTGTACGGCCCAGTGATGGCCGCAGATCGCCCGACCATGATGCGGTACGTGCTGTCCAGGCCCGCGCAGCAGCGGTCGAAGGACACGAACAGGTAGAAGTATTTCCCGTGCCGGACGATGGTGGCGGCCTCGACCGCGCCGCCCCCGCGCGAGGCGAGGTCGTACTGCTTCGTGCCCCTGAGCTTTCCGCTGACCGGGTCGAGTTCCCGCAGCTTGACGCCCGTCCAGTACGACCCGAGCACCAGCCACGCCTTTCCATCCGGCGTGTCCAGGCGGTACGCGTCGATGGCGTTGAAGGTGTCGGACTTCTTCGTGGTCAGGACGGGCCCGCGGTCGACCCAGCCGCGTTCCGGGTGCATCGGGTCGAGCTTCGCGTTCGTGTAGAGGCCGATCACGCTGGTGTTCTCGCCGAACACGGACGCCGCGTAGTACAGGTACGTGGTGCCGCCGCGCACGGAGAGCGTGGGGGCCCACAGGTTCGGGGGCTGCGTGCCGATCTGGTCGTAGATCCAGTCGGGAATGCGGACGCCCAGCGTGCCCGCGTCCGCCCACGTGATGCCGTCGGGCGACGTCCGCAGGCGCAGGGTGCCGCCGTCCACGTTCTCCAGGCCGGTGCCCATGGCGACGTAGCGGGAGCCGACCCTCAGCACCGTGGGGTCGTGCAGCCGCGTGTCGCCCTTCAGGGCGGGCTGCATGATCGGGCCTCCCCCGCCGGCGAGGGCGGCGGACGTCAGGAGCAGCGCGGCCAGGAGCCTGATTCTCATTACGCCCGCAGCCCCTGCGCGAGCACGTAGTACAGGTCGTTCAGGCGCAGGTTCTGGCGGAAGTCGCGCAATTCGGTCTTCGCGTCGATGACCGCGAGTTCCACGCCGGCCATGCCCGCGAAGTCCTCGATCATCTCGGTCGTCACGGCGGTCGAGTACCCGGTGTGGTGCGCGCCGCCGGCGTAGATCCACGCGGCGCACGCGGTCTTGAAGTCCGGGCGGCACTCCCACACGGCCCGCGCGACCGGCAGCTTCGGCAGCGCCGGGTGCTCCACGGAGTCCACCTCGTTCACGATGAAGCGGAAGCGGCTCCCCAGGTCGATCAGGGACACGTTGATGGCCGCGCCCTGCTGGGCGTCGAACACGAGCCGCACCGGGTCGTCCTTCCCGCCGATCCCCAGGGGATGCACCTCCAGCCGGGGCTTGCCGTCCGCGATGGTCGGGCAGACCTCCAGCATGTGCGAGCCGAGCACCTGATGTTTTCCCGGTTCCAGGTGGTAGGTGTAGTCCTCCATGAAGCTCGTGCCGCCGCCCAATCCGTGGGCCATGACCTTCATGGCGCGCACCAGGGCGGGGGTCTTCCAGTCGCCCTCGCCGCCGAAGCCGTAGCCCTCGGCCATCAGGCGCTGCGTGGCGAGCCCCGGGAGCTGCGTCAGGCCGTGCAGATCCTCGAAGGAGTCCGTGAAGCCCCGGTAGCCGCCGTCTTGCAGGAAGGCCCGCATGCCCGCCTCGATGCGCGCGCCGTCCAGCAGCGACTGGTGCCGGTCGCCGCCGGGGCGGAGCTCCTCGGCCACGTCGTACTCGGTCAGGTAGGTCTGAATCAGAGCGTCCACGTCGGCATCGCTCGCGGCATCGATCCGGGCCGCCAGATCGCCGATGCCGTGGGTGTTCACGCTGAAGCCGAACTTCATCTCGGCGCTGACCTTGTCGCCGTCGGTCACGGCCACGTTGCGCATGTTGTCGCCGAAGCGCACGAACTTCGCGCCCTGCCAGTCGGCCCACGCCCACGCGGCGCGCGACCACGCGCCCAGGCGGGCGTGCACGTCCGGGTCGCTCCAGTGCCCGACCACGACCTTGCGTTCCAGTCGCAGCCGGGTGTGCAGGAAGCCCGCCTCGCGGTCGCCGTGCGCGGACTGGTTGAGGTTCATGTAGTCCATGTCGATGGACGCCCACGGCAGCTCGCGCTCGAACTGCGTGTGCAGGTGCACGAAGGGCTTCTTCAGGCTGCCCAGGCCGCCGATCCACATCTTCGCGGGGCTGAAGGTGTGCATCCACAGGATCAGGCCCGCGCACGTCGGGTCGGCATCAGCCTGCCGGCACAGCGCACGGATCTCCTCGGCGGTCGTCATCACCCCCTTGGCGACGACTTCCAGGGGAATGTCGCTGCTGGCGTCCAGCGCGGCGGCGATCTGCTCCGCGTGGTCGGCGACCTGCGCGAGCGGTTCCGGGCCGTACAGGTGCTGCGAGCCGCACACGAACCACAGCTGCGGGGTGTCGAGGTAGATCATGCGCGGTCTCCTTGCGGGCGCTGCCCGTACACGTTCTGGTAGCGGTCGTACAGCGAGTCGATGTCGGCGGGATCGAGCGTCCTGACCGGCGTGCCCAGGCTCGCGGCCAGTTGCACGGCCAGGAACACGCTGCGGGCGACGTCCTCGGCCATCACGGCGGCCTTCAGGGCGGCCCTCGGCGTGGGCCCGAGGGTGAACACGCCGTGGCTCTGGAGGATGATCGCAGGCGAGCGGTGCCCTTTCAGGACACGGACGACCTCCGCGCCGATCTGCTCGCCGCCGATCAGGGCAAAATCCCCGCAGGGAATCGGGCCGCCGAACTCGTCGGCCATGGCGGTCAGAATGCAGGGGATCTCGCGTCCCTGCGCGGCCCACGCGGTCGCGTAGGGGCTGTGCGTGTGCACGATACCGCCCACGTCCGGCAGGTGACGGTAGATGTACGCGTGCGTGGCCGTGTCCGACGACGGGCTGTGCGTGCCCTCCAGCACCCGCGCGTCGAGGTCGGTCATGACCATGCTCTCCGGCGTCAGATTCTCGAAGGTCACGCCCGAGGGCTTGATGAGCATCCCGCCGTCCACGCGGGCGCTGATGTTGCCGCTCGTCCACGTGACGAGGCCGTTTCTGGGGAGTTCGAGGTGCAGGTCGGTCAGGTCGCGGCGCACATCGGGGTGGCTCAGGTTCGCGGTCATTCGGCCCTCCGGCGCTGTCTCAGGCGGTGCATGACCTCGTTCGCGCCGCGCCCGAAGTAGTCGTGCAGGGTGCGGTATTCCTCGTACAGCTCGGTGTACGTGGCCTGCGCCTGCGGGTCGGGCGTGTACACGTTGCGGCTCACCTGCCCCATGGCCCTGGCCGCCTCGAAGATGTCCGGGTAGATTCCGGCAGCCACGGCGGCGTGGATGGCGCTGCCCAGTGCGGGGCCCTGCTCGGCGTCCAGCACGCTCAGGGGGCGGCCGGTCACGTCGGCGTAGATCTGCATCAGCAGGCGGTTCTTCTTCAGGCCGCCGGCGATCACGAGCTCGTGGACGGGCACGCCGCTCGCCTCGAAGGTCTCGATGATCAGGCGCGTGCCGTACGCGGTCGCCTCGATCAGCGCGCGGTAGATGTCCGGCGCGCGGGTGCCCATGGTCAGGCCAACGATCATCCCGCTGAGTTCCGCGTCGACGAGCACGCTGCGGTTCCCGTTGATCCAGTCGAGCGCCACGAGGCCGTGCTCGCCGGGGGCCTGCTTCGCGGCCTCGCGTTCCAGCAGGGCGTGGATGCTCAGGCCCTCCTGCTCGGCCTGCGCGTAATACCCGGCGGGCACGGCGTTCTTCACGAACCACGCGAAGATGTCGCCCACGCCGCTCTGCCCGGCCTCGTACCCGTACAGGCCCGGCACCACGCCGCCCGGCACCACGCCGCACATGCCCGGCACCTCGCGCAGCTGCGAATCGACCATGACGTGGCACGTGCTCGTGCCCATGATCGCCACGAGGCGGCCGGGCTCGGTCACGCCCGCGGCGGGCAGCGTGACGTGCGCGTCCACGTTCGCCACGGCCACGGGCGTGCCGGCCCTCAGGCCCGTCCAGCCGGCGGCCTCCTCGGTCAGGTGCCCGGCGAGGCCGCCCAGGGGGCTGAGTTCTGCACCCAGACGCGTCTGCACGAAGTCCGCAAACCCGGGGTTCAGTGCGCCCAGGTACTCGGGGCTGGGGTACTGGCCGTCCTGGTAGATGGCCTTGTACCCGGCCGTGCAGGCGTTGCGGGTCTCCACGCCGGTGAGCCGCCACACGACCCAGTCGGCGGCCTCGATGAAGCGCTCGGTGGCGGCGTAGGTGGCGGGATCCTCCTCCAGGATCTGCAGGGCCTTGGCGAACAGCCACTCGCTGCTGATCTTGCCGCCGTAGCGCGGCAGCCACGGCTCGCCGCGCTGCTCGGCCACGGCGTTGATGCGGTCGGCCTGCGGCTGCGCGGCGTGGTGCTTCCAGAGCTTCACCCACGCGTGCGGCTTCCCGGCGTGCTCGGGCAGCAGGGCCAGCGGCGTGCCATCGGCGCGGGTGGGGAGCACCGTGCAGGCCGTGAAGTCCACGGCGATCCCGGCGATGTCATCCGCGCCCACGCCGGCGTCACGCAGGGCAGCGGGCACGGCCTGCCGGAACACGTCGAGGTAGTCCTGCGGGTGCTGCAGCGCCCAGTCCTTGCCGAGCGGGGTGCCGTCCGGGAGCCGCGCGTCCATGACGCCGTGCGCGTAGGGCGTGACGCCCTCACCGACGATGACGCCGTCCGAGACGCGGACAACAACGGCGCGGCCGGACTCGGTGCCGAAATCGACCCCGATGGTGTGCCGGGCAGTCATGGAGCCGTCCGGGGCGTGGGGGTGGGGCTGGGCGGGGTCATGGAATCTCCTGTCCTCCTGCTGGACGGGACGTGGTCGGCGAGTGCCGGGGCAGCAACGTGATTGTGAACGTTAACAGCGTAATGAGTCGATCGTCGCCATGTCAAGCCGACCCAGCCGGCCGCCAGATCGGCCCGTCCGCGGGTCACGTGCAGGCGGCGGGGCGACAGGAATCGCGATGGTTTTCACCGATTCAGTGGGCATATCTACCACCTGACGCACCTCCTGGCATCGTCACGGATCTTAAGATCACCTTCCCTTGACAGGCTGCGAATGTCATGTTATGCATGTTAGCGTTCACTATCCGAAACCGCCGACACGTCTCGGCCGCGCGCCACCACCGTGACCGTGGTGCATGCCTCTGCCCGCCTGCCCACGCTGTGCGGAGTGTCCCGCTGGAGTCCCCATGAACATCCGCACTGCGACCGTCTCTGCCGCCATCGCCGCCCTGACCTTCGCCGCCGCGCAGAGCACCGGACTGCCCAAACTGGCCGTGAAGCCCACGTACCGCGTGTGCTTCAACCAGTCGGAGATGGACAACCCGTGGCGGCTGGCGCAGACCAAGAGCATGCAGGACGAGGCCAAGCGCCTGGGCTGGCAGCTGGTGTTCACGAACGCCAACGGCTCGGCGGCCAAGCAGGCCAGCGACGTCCGCTCGTGCATCGCGCAGCGCGTCGACGCGATCTTCCTCACGCCCCGCGAGGAGAAACCCCTGACGCCCGTCGTGCTGGAAGCCAAACGCGCCGGCATCCCCATGTTCATCATCGACCGCAACGTCGACGAGACGGTCGCCAAGCCGGGGCGGGACTTCGTGGCCTTCATCGGCTCGGACTTCTACGCCGAGGGCCAGCGTGCCGCCGAGTGGCTGGTCAAGACGACCAAGGGCAAGGCCAAGGTCATCGAGCTGCTCGGCTCGACCGGCTCGTCGCCCGCGATCGCCCGCGAGAAGGGGTTCCACGACTACATCGCCAAGCACCCGGGCATCGAGGTGCTCGTGTCGCAGACCGGGAACTTCACCCGCGACGAGGGCCGCAAGGTGATGGAGGCGCTGATCCAGGCGCACCCGGACGCCACCGCCGTGTACGCCCACAACGACGAGATGGCGCTCGGCGCGATCACCGCGCTCGAGGCCGCCGGCCGCAAGCCGGGCAAGGACATCACGCTGGTCAGCATCGACGGGCAGAAGTCCGCGCTCGAGGCGATCATCGCCGGCAAGCTGGGTGCCACCGTCGAGTGCAACCCGCGCTTCGGGGTCAAGGCCTTCCAGACCATGAGGGACTACGCCGCCGGCAAGAAGATCGCGCCCAAGCTGATCAACGACGACCGCTTCTTCGACATCTCGAACGCCAAAGCCAGCCTGAATTCCGCCTTCTGATCGGCGCGCCGGCAGATTCGCGGGCCTGTGGAGCCCGCGGGTCTGCCGGCGTGTGTACGGAGACCTATGACGCAGCCGCTGCTGGAGATGACCGGCATCCACAAGGCCTTCGCGGGCATTCCCGCCCTGCGCGGCGCGCACCTGCGGGTCGGGCCGGGCGAGGTGCACGCCCTGATCGGCCAGAACGGAGCCGGCAAGTCCACCCTCCTCAAGATCCTGACCGGCGCGTACCTGCGCGACGCCGGCACCGTCCGGCTCAGCGGTCAGGAGGTGACCTTCACCACCCCCATCCAGGCCCAGCTGCACGGCATCGGCACCATCTACCAGGAGGTCAACCTGGTGCGGCTCCAGAGTGTCACCGAGAACGTCCTGCTCGGCCAGGAGAGCCGCCGCTACGGCTGGATCGACTGGCGCACCACCCACGCGCGGGCGGCCGCCCAGCTGCGCGAGCTGGGCATCGAGCTGGACGTCACGCGGCCGCTGGGCGAGTTCAGTCTCGCCACGCAGCAGATGGTGGCGCTGGCGCGCGCCCTGGCCCTCCAGGCCCGGCTGGTCGTCATGGACGAGCCCACGTCGTCACTGGACGACTCGGAGGTGCGGACGCTGTTCGGGGTCGTCCGCCGCCTGCAGGCGCAGGGCGTGTCCGTGATCTTCGTGTCGCACCGCCTCGACGAGCTGTACGAGGTGTGCAGCCACATCACGGTCATGCGCGACGGCGAGACCGTGTACGCGGGTGAACTGGGCGGCCTGAGCCGCCTGCAGCTCGTGTCGCTGATGCTGGGGCGCCAGGAGCAGGAGCTCGAGGCCCAGGGCCAGACGGGCTTCAAGCGGCACGAGCCCGGCACCGACACGCGCCTGCAGGCCACCGGGCTGGCGCGGCCGCCACAGCTGCGGGACGTGTCGCTGGACGTGCGCCGGGGCGAGGTGCTGGGCCTCGCGGGCCTGCTCGGCTCCGGGCGCAGCGAGACGGCCCGCGCCGTGTTCGCGGCCGAGGCGGCGCAGGGCGAGGTGCGCCTGAACGGGCGGGTCACGCACTGGTCGTCGCCCGCCGCCGCGATCCGGGCCGGCGTGGGCTTCTGCGGTGAGGACCGCAAGCACGACGGCATCGTGCCGGAGTGGTCGGTGCGCGAGAACCTCACGCTGGCCATGCTGCCGCGCCTGACCCGCTCGGGCGTGGTGGGCCGCGCCGAGCAGCAGCGGATCGTGCAGCAGTTCATCGACCGGCTCGGCATCCGCTGTGCCAGCGCCGAGCAGCCCATCCGGGAGCTGTCGGGCGGCAACCAGCAGAAGGTGCTGCTGGCCCGCTGGCTGTGCCTGCAGCCGGAGCTCCTGATCCTCGACGAACCCACCCGCGGCATCGACGTGGGCGCGAAGGCCGAGATCCAGCGCCTGATCAGCGAGCTGGCCCAAGAGGGCCTGAGCGTCCTGATGATCTCCTCGGATCTGGAGGAACTGCTGGAGGGCTGCCACCGCGTGACGGTGCTGCGCGACGGGCAGTCCGTGCGCACCCTGACCCAGGACGACCTGGACGAGGAGCAGCTGCTGGCCGCCATGGCCCACGGCGACACCCCCCCCGGAGGGAGCCATGACCGTGCTCAGTCCTGACCGCCCCCACCCGCCCGCGCCCGCGCGGCGGGCCCGCCCCGCCCTGCCGATGTCCAGCGCGCTGATCGCGCTGATCGCGCTGATTATCTTCAACGCGCTGACCACGCCGCGCTTCCTGACCGTGAACACCCTGAACCTGAACCTGACCCAGACGGCCACGATCGTGATCGTGGGCATCGGCATGACCTTCGTGATCGCCACGCGCGGCATCGACCTGTCGGTCGGCTCGCTGATGGCGATCGGCGGGGCCATCGCGCCGCTGCTGTTCCTGAATCCGGCGCTGGACGGCCCGTCCGGCGTGATCCTGGCGATCGTGGTGCCGCTGGTCGTGACTGGCCTGCTGGGGCTGTTCAACGGGGCTCTGGTCACGCGCTTCCAGATCCAGCCGATCATCGCGACGCTGGTGCTGTTCATCGCGGGGCGCGGCATCGCGCAGGTGATCAGCCACGGCAGCCTCGTGAACTTCACCGAGCCCGCGTTCAGCGCGCTGGGCACCGGCCGCGTGCTGGGGCTGAACGTGCAGGTGTACCTGATGCTGGCGCTGCTGGCCGTGGCGACCTGGGTGCTGCGCGACACGCTGTTCGGCCGTCAGGTGATCGCCGTCGGCGGCAACCCGGAGGCCGCGCGGCTGGCCGGGGTGCCCTCGGATCGCGTGCGGCTGATCGTGTACACCATCAGCGGCGTGCTGGCCGGACTGGCGGGCCTGATCGTGATCGCCATCAACAGTTCCTCGGACAGCAATCTGGTGGGGCAGAACATGGAGCTGGACGCCATCGCGGCGGTGGCGGTGGGCGGCACGGCGCTGGCCGGGGGGCGCGTGACCATGCTGGGCACCCTGATCGGGGCGCTGTTCATCCAGCTGCTGCGCTACACCCTGCTCGTCAAGGGCGTCCCGGACGACGTCGCGCTGATGGTCAAGGCCGCCATCATCATCGGGGCGGTCGCCCTGCAGGCCAGGAGGCGCTGACATGACCGGATCCACCCTGCCCGCGTCCCGCGTGTCCAGGCTGCTGCGCGGACAGGGCGCGCTCGTCGCGCTCGTGATCCTCGTGGCGCTGGCCTCGGTGCTGTACACCGGCTTCCTGAGCACGTACAACATCAGCAGTTTCTTCCGCTACAACGCCATGTTCATGCTGCTGGGCATCGGCATGACCTTCGTGATCATCACGGGCGGCATCGACCTGTCGGTGGGCAGCGTCGCGGCGCTGGGCAGCGTCGCGGCGGCGCTCGCCAGTCCGCACGGGGCGCTGGCCGGCATCCTGGCCGGCGTGCTGGCGGGCACCGTCGTCGGACTGCTCAACGGCGTGCTGATCACGCGCCTGCGCGTCGAGCCGTTCATCATCACGCTCGGCACCTTCCTGGGGGCGCGCGGCGCGGCGCAGTACTTCTCGCAGCGGGCGGCCGTGCCGGTGGACTCGGGCGGCCCCTTCGCCCAGGTGGGCCAGGGCGACCTGCTGGGCATTCCGGTGCCGGTGCTGATCGTGGCCGTCATCCTGGCGGCGGCCGGCGCGGCGCTGCACGGCACGCGCTTCGGCCGCACCGCCCTGAGCACCGGCGACAACGAGGACGCCGCCCGCCTGATGGGCCTGCAGGTCGACCGGGTCAAGGTGCAGGTCTATACCCTGTCCGGGCTGCTCGCCGGCCTCGCGGGCGTGATCCTCGCCGCGCAGTTCGGTGCCGGCCAGCCGACCGAGGGCGTGGGCTGGGAGCTCACGGCCATCGCGGGCGTCGTGGTGGGCGGCACGCTCCTCAGCGGGGGCCGGGGCAGCGTGTTCAGTACCATGGTCGGCATCGTGCTGCTGGGGCTCATCTTCAACATCCTGAATTTTGAGAACGGGCGCGGCGTCATCACCATCGATGTGTTCTGGCAGAACGTGATCCGCGGGGTGTTCCTGCTGGCCGTCGTGCTGCTCCAGACGCGCAGCATGAGGGCGCGCCCCCCCCGGTGAGCGCATCCCCCGCCCGATCCCGGAAACGGGCCCGCACCCGCAACGTGACCATCCATGACGTCGCGCGGCAGGCGGGCGTGTCGCACCAGACCGTGTCGCGGGTGATCAACGCCCACGCCAGCGTCGCGCAGGACACGCGCGAGCGGGTGCTCCAGGCCATCCAGACCCTGCGCTACCGGCCGAACATCGTCGCCAAGACCCTGGCGACCAGCCGCTCGCAGCTGATCGGGATGATCGCGCACGGCACCGAGCACTACGGCCCGGCCCAGATCGCCCAGAATGTCGAGCGCAGTGCCCGCACCCACGGCTACGAGGTCATCCTCGCCACCCTGAACCAGTTCAGCTCGGCCGAGATCGCGGTCGCCTTCCGGCGGCTCCAGCAGTTCGGGGTCGACGGCGTGGTCATGTTCACGCCCTACGACGCGCACGCGCTGGCCCCGCTGCTCGATACCGATCTCCCGACCATCGTGCTCGACGCGGCCATGTCGGCCGGGGACGCGACGGTCAGCATCGACCAGGTGGCCGGTGGGGTGCTGGCGGCGCAGCACCTGACCACGCTGGGGCACCGCCGGGTGCTGCATATCGGGGGGCCGGCCATGTGGAGCGACGCGGCCATGCGGGCCGCCGGTTACCGCCAGGTCATGGAGCGCCACGGCCTGACGCCGCTGCCGGTGTACGAGGGGGACTGGACCGCGATCAGCGGTTACGCGGCCACGCTGGCCGCCGTGAACAGCGGTCTGGAGTTCACGGCGGTCATGGCCGCCAACGACCAGATGGCGCTGGGGGCCATGCGTGCCCTGCGCCAGCTGGGCCGCCGCGTGCCGCACGATGTCAGCGTCGTCGGCTTCGACGACGTGCCGGAGGCCGCGTTCTTCGAGCCGGCGCTGACCACGGTGCGTCAGGACTTCGGCCTGCTGGGCCGCCGCAGCCTGGACGAACTCATGCGCCGGATGGCGCACCCGGAACGCCCCGCCCGGCATCTGGTCTTTCAGCCCACGCTGGTCGAGCGGGAGAGCACCGCCCCGGCCCACCGCTCCCACGCCTGAGCCGGGGCCCGGGCGCCGTCGTGCCACGTCGACGCTTGACTGTGAACGATCACAATATATGATGGAGGTGTCCACATCCCCAGCCGCGACCGGAACTGCCGGCCGCTCCGTCCCTGTGCCGCCCTCCCTCCATGTCGCTGCAGGAGGTTGCCCTCACCCTGAGGCGAGTCCCGCCGATCCCCGTTCCGCCTCCACACGCACGCCGGCTGCCGGAGCCCTTCATCCGGAGCCACAGGCCTTCGCTCCCGACCGACCTGCCCCGAGAGGACCACCGTGACCACTGCCCACTCCACCCGCACCGCGACCGTCGCCCTGAACACCCAGCGCATCGTGTCCGACATCTCGCCCCTGATCTTCGGGGGTTTCGCCGAGCACATGGGCCGCTGTATCTACGAGGGCATCTACGACCCGAAGTCGCCCCTGGCCGACGAGCGCGGCTTCCGGCCCGACGTCATGAAAGCCCTGAAAGACCTGAACTACCGGATCATGCGCTACCCCGGCGGGAATTTCGTGTCCGGCTACCGCTGGACCGACGGCATCGGCCCGAAGGCCGACCGGCCGCGCCGCCGGGCGCTGGCGTGGCGCTCGATCGAGACCAACCAGTTCGGCCCGCACGAGTTCATGGAGTTCGCGGAGGAACTGAAGACCGAGCCGATGTGGGCCGTGAACCTCGGCACCGGCAGCATCCAGGACGCCGCGGACCTCGTGGAGTACATGAACCTGCCCACCGGCACGCACTTCAGCGACCTGCGCGCGAAGAACGGGCACAAGGATCCCTACGGCGTGAAGTACTGGTGCCTGGGGAACGAGATGGACGGCCCGTGGCAGATCGGGCACCTGGACGCCGTGGCGTACGCCGATAAGGCCGTGGAGGCCGCGAAGCTGATGCGCTGGATGGATCCCACGATCAAGACCATCGCGTGCGGGTCGTCGAACACGGCCATGCCGACCTTCCCGGAGTGGGACCGCGTGGTGCTGGAGCGCACGTACGACCACATCGACTACTTCTCCATGCACTACTACGTGGGCAACCCGAACATGAACTCCAAGGAGGCCGTGGACACCGACTCGTACCTGGCGAGCAGCGTGCACTTCGACGAGCACGCCGAGACGGTGGCGGCCGCGATCCGGCTGGCGAAGGCGCACACCCGCAGCCGGAAGGACGTGGGCCTGTGCTGGGACGAGTGGAACGTGTGGTACCGCGAGGTGGGCGGCGACGGCAACTGGGAGGAAGCGCCGCACATCCTGGAGGAGGTCTACACCCTGGAGGACGCGCTGGTCGTGGCGCAGTGGCTCTCGACCTTCCTGCGCAAGGCGGACATCGTGCGGATCGCGTGCATCGCGCAGATCGTGAACGTGATCGCCCCGATCATGACCCGCGCCGACGGCCTGTTCCTGCAGACGATCTACCACCCGCTGATGATGTTCAGCCAGCATGCGGCCGGCAACTCGCTGGACGTACTGGTCAGGGCCCCCACGCACGAGACGAGGAAGTTCGGCGAGGTGTCCCTGCTGGACGTCACGGCCAGCCATGATCCGGCGACCGGGAAGGGCGCGGCGTTCCTGGTGAACCGGTCACAGACCGAGGCCCTGGAGGTGACCGTGAAGTGGGAGGACGTCGCGCCGGACGCCCTGACACAGGCGTGGCAGATGACCGGCCGCGACCCGATGGCCACGAACTCCTTCGAGCAGCCCGAGGCCGTGACCATCCACACCATCAATCCGCCGGCCCTGAATGCCGGCACCGCGACGCTGACGCTGCCGCCACTGTCGTTCACGGTGCTGACCAGCCAGCACACGCCCGCCTGACACCCAGGCTTGACAGCCCCGGTGGGCTGCCTTACCATGTGATCGTTCACAAATTCAATGTGGGAGCTGCTGCCCACCCCCTGCCGTTGCTTGACCCGGAACCGGATGTCGTCGCGGAGGGTGCTGGTCTCCAGCGCCCCTCCCCCGCCCTCTTTCACGCTTCAGGAGGCACCACATGCGTCTTACCCCTGTGCTCACGACCAAAGCGCTCACCCTGGCTCTGGCCCTCTCCGCATCCGCGCAGGCCGCCACGACCATCGTGTTCTGGGACTTCTTCGGCGGTGGCGACGGCATCCGCATGAAGCAGATCGTGGACGATTTCAACAAGTCCCAGAAGGACATCGTGGTGAACCGCACCACCCAGACGTGGGGCAACCCCTTCTACACCAAGGTGCACACCGCCAGCGTGTCCGGCCAGACGCCCGACGTCATGACCTACCACCTGTCGGCCGTACCTGCCGGCCTCCAGAAGAACGACCTGCGGCCCTTCACCACCGCCGACCTGGCGCTGGGCGGACTCAAGCCCACGGACTTCCAGGCCAACCTGGTCACCACCCTGAACACCGATGCCAAGGCAGCGGGCAAGACCGGTCTGTATGCCCTGCCGCTCGACACGCACACCTACGTCGTGTACTACAACAAAGACCTGCTGAAGAAGGCCGGGCTGCTGGGCGCCGATGGCAAGCCGACCGGCATCACCTCACTGGCCAGCCTGGGCCAGGCCATGCAGACCATCAAGGACAAGACCGGCGTGACGCCCGCCGCGTTCAGCACCAACCAGGATCCCGCGACGCTGTGGCGCATGTGGTACTCCCTGTTCCTGCAATCCGGCGGCACGATGTACAAGGATGGCAAGCTGTACCTGAACGACCTGGACACCAAGGGCAAGGCCGCGCTGCAGACCATGGCCGACTGGACCAAGGCCGGATACCTCACCAAGAACACCGCGTACCCCGCCGCCGTGGCGCTGTTCACCGCCGGCCGCACCGCCATGATGTTCAACGGCAACTGGGAGGTGCCCACCATGGTGGACGCCAAGGCCAAGGGCACCATCAAGTTCGACTACGGCATCATGGCCTTCCCCAAACTCGCCGGTGCCAGCCAGACGTGGGCGGACTCGCACACCCTGGCCATCCCCAACAACACCAAGACCCCCATGAGCGCCGAGAAGCTGAAGGCGGTCATGACCTTCATCGGCTACGTGAACAAGCAGGGCGGCATGGGCTGGGCGGGCGGGGGGCACATCCCGTCGTACCTGCCGACGCAGAGCAGCGCGGCCTTCAAGGCGCTGCAGCCGGTCGCGCAGTATTCGGCGGTGGCGGCCAAGAACGCCACCCTGGAACCCAACGTGCCGATCTTCGGCGTGGGCGGCCCGGTGTACGACGCAGTCGGCAACAACTTCACGCCGGTGCTGCTGGGCCAGCTCAGCGCCGAACAGGGCATCGCGAAGTTCAAGGCCGCGCTGACCAGCTTCAACAAGTAAGCGTGGCCTGCAGGGGAGGGGGGTCGCCGCGACGCGCTCCTCCCTCCCCTGACCCGTCGTCCGCAGGCAAAGGCAGGTGACATGCTCAAGACCGCTCCCCCACAGGCCACGGTGCTCAGCCCCCAGAAGCGGCTGCAGGTCAGGAAACGCTGGCTGACCGCCGCGCTGATGGTCGCGCCGTTCGTGCTGCTGTACGTGCTGTTCCTGATCTACCCCTCGCTGCGCGTGATCCAGCTGTCGTTCACGAACGCCGACCTCACCGGTGCCGGCACCGGCGTCGGGTTCGCCAACTATGTCCGGCTGTTCAGCGAGCCCACGTTCTGGACAGCCCTGGTGGGCACGCTGTACTTCATCTTCCTGACAGTCGTGCCCAACACCCTGGTCGGCCTGGGGCTGGCGCTGCTGGTCATGCGCCTGAAGAAGCTGCGCAACCTGGCCATGGCCGCCTTCTTCCTGCCGCAGGTGCTGCCCGTCAGCGTGGTCACCCTGGTCTGGAACTGGGTGCTGGACTCGAACTTCGGGCTGTTCAACACCCTGACCGGCAGCACGACCGCGTGGTTCCAGGATCCCGTGTGGGCCATGCCGGCCGTCGCCCTGGTGACCATCTGGTGGACCGTCGGGTTCAACGTGCTGCTGTTCATCGCCGGGCTCCAGAACATCCCGGCGGACATCTACGAGGCCGCCGCCCTGGACGGCGCGGCCGGGTGGCGGATGTTCCGCTCGATCACGTGGCCGAACCTGTGGCCGGTGACCAGCCTGATCCTGCTGCTGCAGCTGATCGCGCAGTTCAAGATCTTCGACCAGGTCTACCTGCTGACCGGCGGCGGGCCCTTCGACAAGACCCTGGTGCTGCTGCTGTACTCGTACCGCGAGGGCTTCCAGCAGCAGCACGGCGGCTACGCCTCGGCGATCGGCGTGGTGCTGATGGTCATCATCCTGCTGGCCTCGGGGCTCCAGAACCGGGTCCTGAACAGAGGAGCGCGCTGATATGACCGCTGCACCGACCCTGCGCACCACCAAGCCCCCCCCGACCCTGGCCGTCCGGCTGGCCCGCATGTGGGGCACCCTGATCACCGGCCTGACCCTGGTGCTGGCTGCCCTGTGGTTCTTCCCGATCTACTGGGCCGTCATCACGTCCATCAAACCCGAGGCCGATACGATCACCGCCCCGCCGACGCTGTGGCCGAAGACGGTCGACCTGAGCAGTTACACGTACATCTTCCAGAACAGCCCGATCGTGCGCTGGTACGCCAACAGCGTGATCACCACGCTGCTGATCACCGTCATGGTGCTGCTGTTCTCCATGCTGTGCGCCTACGCGCTGTCACAGATCGACTTCCGGGGCCGGCGCTGGCTGTACGTGCTGATCCTGGCCGGGTTCATGATTCCCTTCCAGGCCAGCCTGATCCCCCTGTTCATCTTCATCAACAAACTGGGGCTGGTGAACAACTTCGCGGGTCTGATCATCCCGCAGCTCGCCGCGCCCGTGGCCGTGGTCATCTACAAGCAGTTCTTCGACCAGGTGCCGCCGGAACTCGGCGACGCCGCCCGGATCGACGGCGCGAGCGAGTGGCGGGTGCTGTTCGGGATCTTCCTGCCGCTGAACTGGAGCATCACCCTGTCGCTGGCCATCGTGACCTTCATCGGCGCGTGGAACAACTTCCTGTGGCCCTTCATCGTCATGAACGACACGGCGAAACTCACCATCCCGGTGGGGATCACGCAGGTGCAGTCCGCGTACGGCGTGGCGTATGCCAAGAGCATGGCGACCGCCGTGACCGCCGCCGTCCCGACGGTGATCGCGTATCTGCTGTTCCAGCGCCGCGTGACCGAGGGCATCATGGCGACGGCCGGCCTGAAGTAGTCCGGGCGACCCGGACGGCGGCTGTCCCCGGCCTGCCCCCGTGCATGACGGGGGGATGCAGGTGCGTGCCGTAGACGCCGGTGGCCGTGCGGCCAGAATGGAGGGTGAATGACCACGCCCGAGAAGTCCACCCCCGCGCCCGCCCGCGCCCCGACCGTGACCATCCACGACGTCGCCCGACGATCCGGCGTGTCGTACCAGACGGTGTCGCGGGTGATCAACAACCACGCGAACGTCGCGCAGCACACCCGCGAGCGCGTGCAGCGGGCCATCGAGGATCTGGGCTACCGGCCCAGCCTGCTCGCCAAGGGCCTGGTCACGCGCCGCTCACAGCTGATCGGCGTGGTGGCGCACGGCATGAACCAGTACGGCCCGTCGCAGATCCTCCAGAACGTGCAGGAGAGTGCCCATGAGGTCGGCTACGAGATCATGCTGACCACCCTGCAACAGGTCGATCTGGAGCAGGTGCGCGAGCAGGATGTCCTGACCGCCGTACGCCGGCTCCAGCAGTTCGGGGTCGACGGCCTGGTGCTGCTCACCAACTACGACGCGCACGAGATCGCGCGCGGGCTGGACGGCAGCCTGCCGGTCGTGATGATCGACGCGACCGCCGATGTCCACGGCCCGACGGTCAGCATTGACCAGTTCGAGGGAGCCGCGACCGCCACGCGCCATCTGGCAGCGCTGGGACACCGGCGGCTGCTGCACATCAGTGGCCCGCCCGGCTGGAGCGACGCGCGGCTGCGCCGCGAGGGCTTTTACAGCGTCGTGCAGCAGGTCGGTGTGGACGCGCTGCCCACCTACGACGGCGACTGGAGTGCCCGCAGCGGCTTCGAGGCGACCGTCCGCGCCCTAGAGGACGGCGTGATCTTCACGGGGGTGTTCGCCGCCAACGACCAGATGGCGCTGGGGGTCCTGAGTGCCCTGCGCCAGCGCGGACTGAGCGTGCCACACGACGTGTCCGTGGTGGGCTTCGACGACACGCCCGAGGCGGCGTACTTCGACCCGCCGCTCACGACGATCCGGCAGGACTTCGCACAGCTGGGCCGCAAGAGCCTGGAAGAGTTGCTGCGCCTGATCCAGGAGCCCGCCGGGCGGGAGCGGCACTATGTCTTCGGGTCGCAGCTGGTCGTGCGTGGAACGACCGCGCCTGCCCCGGCCCGCGATCCGTCCGCACGCGCTCCATACTGAGGCCATGCTCCGTATCCACGCTGCCGAACTGCTGGTCGTGCGCCTGCCGCTGAAGTTCCGCTTCGAGACCAGTTTCGGGGTGCAGACCGAGAAGGTCGTGCCGCTGCTGGTGCTGCACGGCGACGGCGTACAGGGCCTCTCGGAGGGCACCATGGAGTTCGCGCCCATGTACCGCGAGGAGACCATCGTCGGGGCGCTGCACCTGCTGCGGGAGGTGTTCCTGCCGCGCCTCCTGGGCCAGACCTTCGCCAACCCCGAGGCGCTCCACGACGCGCTGGGCAGCTTCCGGGGCAACCGCATGGCGCGGGCCATGGTCGAGATGGCGGCGTGGGACCTGTGGGCCCGGATGCTGAACGTCCCGCTGGGCACGCTGCTGGGCGGCCGCCGAAACAGCGTGGAGGTCGGCGTGAGCCTGGGCATCCAGCCGGACGAGGCCGCCACGGTGGACGTGGTGCGCCGGCACGTCGAGCAGGGCTACCGCCGCATCAAGCTCAAGATCCGGCCCGGCTGGGACGTGCAGCCGGTGCGGGCGGTGCGGGAGGCCTTCCCGGACATCCGCCTGACGGTCGACGCCAACAGCGCGTACACCCTGGCCGACACGGGCCGCCTGCGGGCGCTGGACGAGTACGGCCTGACCTACATCGAACAGCCGCTCGCGTGGGATGACCTCGTGGATCACGCCACCCTCCAGGGCCGCCTGCGCACCCCCCTGTGCCTCGACGAGAGCGTGGCGAGCGCCCAGGACGCCCGCAAGGGCCTCGCGCTGGACGCCGGGCGGGTGATCAACGTGAAGGTCGCGCGGGTGGGCGGCCACGCCGAGGCGCGCCGGGTGCATGACCTCGCGCAGGCCTTCGGTGCCCCCGTGTGGTGCGGCGGCATGCTGGAAAGCGGCGTGGGCCGGGCCCACAACATCCACCTGTCGACCCTGCCGGGCTTCACGCTGCCGGGCGACACGAGCAGCGCCAGCCGCTACTGGGAGACCGACGTCGTGAACGAGCCGCTGGAGGCCCATGACGGCCTGATGCCGGTGCCGACGGGGCCGGGGATCGGCGTGACCCTGAACCGCGACTTCGTGGAGCGGATCGCCGAGGTGCAGGAGGAATTCCACCCTTGACCGTGCACCTCGTAGATCAGCCCTATGTGATCCGCGACGTGACCGACCCGTGGGACATGCGGGCGCTGGAGGACGTGCAGGTGGCCGCGTGGGGCTACGCCGACCGCGAGGTGCTGCCGGGCACGATGTTCCGCATCAGCGCCGCCACGGGCGGGATCGTGCTGGGCGCGTACCCGGCCAGCGGTGTCGGCGGCGACGTGGACGTGCCGGTGGGCCTCGCCTACGGGTTTCCGGCGGTGGTGGGGGGGCAGACGTGGCACCACTCGCACCTGCTGGCGGTGCGTCCGGAGTGGCGCGGCAGCGGACTGGCGGTGGCGCTGAAACTCGCGCAGCGCGAGCGGGCACGGGCGCAGGGCCACACGCGCATGACGTGGACCTTCGATCCGCTGGTGGCCCGCAACGCCCGCCTGAACCTGGGCAAGCTGGGCGCGGTGGCGCGGTCGTACCACCCGGACTGGTACGCGCTGTCGGCCGACCGCCACGCGGCCGAACCCGCCGACCGCCTGATGATCGAGTGGGAGCTGACCCGCGAGCACGCGGAGCGCCCGCCGGAACCCGCCGAGGGCGCCGTGGCCCTGGCCGCGCTGCCCGATACCGCGCCGGGCGAGGTGGTGACCGGGCTGGATGCGGGCCGAGTGCTGGTCGAGGTGCCCACCCGCCCCGAGACGCTGAGCGTGGAGACGCGCCGGGCGTGGCGGCTGGCCCTGCGGGAGGCGCTGGGAACGTACCTGGACACCGGGTTCGAGGTCAGTGGTCTGGCCCGCGACGGTGAGCGGGCGCTGTACGTGCTGACGCGGCGGGGCTGAGCCGCCGCGGGCGGCATCCCCTGCGGATTCCCGCGGAGTGTGTTATGTTATTTACGTAAGGAGGAATCGTGTTACACATCGAATTTCTGACGGATCTCGGGGCACGGGTCACCGTGGACGTGGACAGCGCCGACAAGCTGCTGGACGTGCAGCGCCAGTACGGTCGCCTGGGCTGGACGAGCGGCGAGGTGCCCACCGGCGGCTATCAGTTCCCGCACGACAACGAGCCCGACTTCGACTGGACGCTGATCGGCGCGCGGAAGTGGACGAGCCCCGACGGCGAGGAACTCGTCATCCACAAGGGCCACGCGTACCGCCGCCGTGAGCTGGAGGCCGTGGACAGCCGCAAGATGAAGCTGCCGGCCGCCGTGAAGTACTCGCGTGGAGCCAAGAGCACCGATCCCGACCACCTGCGCGAGAAATCCGACGGCGAGTTCGAGTACGTCACCCTGGCGATCTTCCGGGGCGGCAAGCGCCAGGAGCGCTACGCCACCCCCGGCGGCGGACGTCCCGCGTCGGCCCCCCACGCGGCCCGGCCTGCGCCCGCCCGCCCGGCTCCCGGCGGCGCGACCGCCACTGCTCCCCGCCCCCCGGTTCAGGTGACCGAGGACGAAACGCCGTTCTGACCCCGCCCGGCGGCCCCTGAACAGCGGGGGAGGCCAGCCGGTCTCCCCCGCTGTCCGTTACCCCACCGGCTCCTGCGCGGCCAGCACGCCCGCGACATCTGCCGGCTGCCATCCCTCGGGCTTGAGCTGCTTGCCGTCAGCGCGGCGCGGGCCGCTCGCCTTGGCCAGGTTGGCGCGGTGCACCTCCGCGAACACGGCGTCGGCGTCGATGCCCAGGGTATCCAGTGCTCCGTAGGTGACGTACAGCAGGTCGGCCAGCTCGTGGGCCAGCGCGGTCAGGGCGGCCGGGCCAGGGGTCTCTCCCGCCTCCAGCCGGGCCGCCAGGGCGGCGAACTCGGCCCGCACCTCGGCGGCTTCCTCGTCGATCAGGGTGCGCCGCAGGGCCAGCAGCGGCGGCGTGGGCACGGTGGGCCGGCCCGGCACGCTCAGGCCGATGGCGTGGTGGAAATCCCGCAGGCGCCGGGCGTTCGTGGTCATGCCCCGACGGTAACAGGACAGCGGCCAGGGAATGACTCCTGGCCGCTGTTCAGTTCATGGGTTCGGCGGGCGGAGGGACTCGAACCCTCCAGAGGCCGGCGTCAGCCCGCTCGCACGCCCGTTGTTAGAGGGGTGGGCGTCTCCCCCTCTGGCGACGCGGCGACCACGGCCGGCACCCGGCCGGCGGTGGAGGTCGCTGTCCTGCCACGCGGTCATCCTGTCATCTGGAGTGCGCTGCGCCATGTGCTGGACGCACAGCAAGCCTTAAGCCAGCGGTCATGCCCCCGCCGGGGGCTGGCGCAGGGTCTCACAGCTCCACGATCCGGTAGCCGTAGGCGTTCAGCACGCGGGTACCGGTGGTCTGATCGACGTATTCGAGCTTCTTTCCCTCGTACTCGTGGATGTGTCCGTGAACCAGTACTCCCGGGCGGCGACGCTGCACGAAGCGCGTGATGGCCGGATCGCCCCGGTGGGCGTAGTCCTGCCCAGCGTGTGGCCCCAGCGGCGGCGCATGCGTGAGCAGCACATCCACGCCGCGTCTTGCCTGGATGGCCAGCAGGCCCAGCCCCCACGAGGCCTCGGCCGGCGAGTACTGGCCGTTGCCCCCGTGGCGGTAGCGCGGCGCTCCACCCCAGCCCGCGATCCGCAGTCCTGCCACCTCGACCACGCGGCGGTGCGCGGCGATCACTCCACGCGGCGGCACGCGCCGGTCGTCCTCGTCCATGACCGTCTCGTTGGCGTGGTTGCCGTGCACGTACACGACGGGCACGGTCAGCTTGCTCGCCACGAACTCCAGATACGAGCCGGGCAGGTCGCCGGCCGCCAGCACGATGTCGATGTCCGGCAGGCCGTGCGGGAAGGTCTCGCGGTAGACGAAGGGATGCACCACGTCCGCCAGCAACAGCGCCCGACGCCCCAGGGTGGGCACAGGCAGAGCGTCGGGCACGGCGGTGACGGGGAAGGACGGATCATTCATGGACGGGCAGGCAGCACCGTGACCTGCTCAGCGCAGACCCGGAGCGGTCTGCCGAGTGTAGCCCGTGTCCGGCGCCCCCATCAGCCCGTGAGCGGGCCGTCATCTTCACGTACCCTGCAGGCGTGGCGATCCTGAGCACCCCCCGCACGTGGCTGCTGCCCCTGACCCGCCGCATGATCCAGCAGCGACTCGACCATCCCAGCTTCGACCTCAACTGCGGGTTCGGTGGATCCGGGCCGGACAGTTCCATGTCCGTGCACTTTCCGCCCGCGTGGCCGGGCGATCCCCTGGCGTTCTTCCCCGCCATCCTGGCGCGTCTGCGGCCCGGTCAGGAGGACGTGCACCCGGACACGTCCTTCACGCTCGTGGCCCGTGATGCCCGCGCCGGGAACCGACTCACCGCGATCGGCCAGCTGGGCTCGACCGGCACGGTGAGCGCGTCCGGCGAGCTGGAGATCGGCTACGGCCTGAATCCGGCCGTCTGGAACCAGGGGTACGCGACCGAAGCTGTGGGCGCGCTCGTGGCGCACCTGCACACCCTGGCCCGCGTGCGCCGCGTGGTCGCCGCCACCGCCCGGCACAACCGTGCCAGCGAGCGCGTGCTGGAGAAGACCGGCTTCACCCGCACGGGGCAGCGCTGGAGCGCAGACGACGGCGACCTGACGACCTGGGCCCACGAACGCCGCTGAGTCCGCGACATGAATATGCACCGGACGATGCGTGGAGGCCGTCCGTCACAGACGAACCGGCAATAATGTTGCACGCGCAAGGCATAGCGCCTGAGCACCCCTAGACTGCTCTTCATGAAGGTCTCGATACTGGGCATTCCGATGGATCTGGGGGCCGGCCGGCGTGGCGTCGACATGGGGGCCTCGGCCCTGCGCAACGCCCAGCTCTCGCGCACGCTGCGCGACCTGGGGCATGACGTCACGGATCTGGGCGACGTACCGGTGCCGATCCCCGAGACGCTCGACAAGCACGCCAGCGGCGGCCTGGTCTTTCTGGAACCCATTCTGGATGCCTGCCGGCTCACCGCCGACCGGGTGGCCGCGCTGCCCCGGGACGTGTTCCCGCTGACCCTGGGCGGCGACCACTCGGTCAGTATGGGCACCGTGGCCGGCAACGCCCGCCGCCTGGGGGCCGGGACTGGCACCGGCCGCCTGGGCGTGATCTGGGTGGACGCCCACACCGACTACAACACCCCGGACAGCAGCCCCAGCGGCAACATCCACGGCATGCCGGTCGCGCACCTGACCGGCCTGGGCGATTCCCGGCTGACCGGGCTGGGGGACGGCTGGACGCTGCGCCCGGAGGACATCACCATGATCGGGATCCGATCCGTAGACACCCGCGAGCGCGACGCCCTGCGTGAGGCCGGCATCCGCGCCTACACCATGAAGGACGTGGATCAGCTGGGCATCACGCGGATCGTCGACCGGACGCTGGAACAGCTGGACGGCGTGTCCGGCATCCACGTGTCCTTCGACGCCGACGCCCTGGATCCTGGCGTGTGCCCCGGCGTGGGCACCCCGGTGCCCGGCGGCCTGACCTACCGCGAGGGCCACCTGCTCATGGAACTGCTGTCGGACTCGCACCGGATCACGTCCATGGACATCGTGGAGGTCAACCCCATCCTGGACACCCGCAACCAGACGGCCGAGGTCATGGTCGGGATGGCCGCCAGCCTGCTGGGCCAACGGATCCTGTAGCACTCAGTAATGAACGCCGCCCAGACACTTGATCCGGGCGGCGTTGTCAGGAGATCAGAGGTCGTCGCCGTCGTCGTCGAGGCCCAGGCCATCGACCCCGCCGCTCTGGGCGGCCGTGACCTGCGGGCGGGCGAAGCGCATGTAGTCCAGCCACGGGGGGGTGTGGCCCAGCTGGCGGATCATCAGGGCGATCTGTGCCGTGTGCCGCACCTCGTGGGTCATGACGTGCCAGAACAGCTGATCCAGCGTGACCGTGTCGCTGGCCGGGTCGTCCTGCACCAGTTTCACGCTGCGGTTCATGTCCGGGCCGGATTCCAAGAAGGTGCGGGTGCGCTCATTGACCTCGCGGCCGTAGTCGATGATCCAGGACAGGTCGTACTGCGCGGCGTCCGGCTTGACCCAGTCGTGGGCGTAGCGGCCCTCGCGGTTCACGCCGTCGCCCCGAGCCACCGAATGCACCCAGTGATCCTCGACGTCCGTGACGTGCAGCACCAGATCCTTGATGGAGTGGAACCGGTCGCCGGACTCGATCAGGTCACGGTCGAGGTCTGCCTGCGGCAGGGCACGCAGATAGTTCCACAACTGTTCCCGCGCAGCGGACAGGTAGGTGTAGTACTCGCTGACGTTCATCTCTGCTGTCCAGCATACCCCGCCGTGACACGCGCCGTGCTCGCTGTTCCACCACCATGCCCGGTGGGCAGATCCAGCAGTGGATCCAGGGCCCGGCGCACGTCCTCCACGGTCACGACCTGCACCAGCGCGTCGCGCACCTCCGGCACGTCGGGCAGGTACGCGGGCAGCACCTTGCGCAGGGGCCGCAGGGTCAGGCGGCCGGTGTCGTCGTCGTAGAAGGCCTCCTGCAGCTCGGCATGCCGCAGGGCGGTGCGGGCGCGGGTGGTCACGTCGGGCCAGGCGTCGTCGCCGCCTGCCAGGGCCGTGAAGATCCATGGGTTGCCCACCGCGCCCCGCCCGATCATCACGGCGGCCACGCCGCAGCGCTGGCGCTCGCGGGCGATCTGTGCACTGGTGATGTCGCCGCTGCCCACCACCGGCACATCCACGCTGGCGGCCACCCGCGCGATCGCGTCCCAGTCGGCCTGGCCGGTGTAGCGCTGGGCGCTGGTGCGGCCATGTACCGTGATCAGCGCCGCACCCGCCGCCGCGAGCCCCTGCGCGACCTCCACGCTGCGGTCGTGATCCCAGCCCAGCCGGATCTTGGCGCTCACGTCCAGGCCCGTCGCGCCGCGCATGGCGTGGATCAGCGTGTACGCGACCTCAGGGGTCTGGAGCAGGCACGCGCCGCCCTTGCCCCGGATCTTGGGCACGGGGCAGCCCATGTTCAGGTCGATGGCCGCCGGGGAAAACCATGCCTCGGCCCGCGCCACCGCCGCCGCCAGCACGTCCGGGTCGGCCCCGAACAGCTGCACCACGCGGCCGAGTTCGCCTGCGTACGGGCGGCCCAGATTCAGCTTCTCGGTGTCGCCGCCACCGACCAGTCCCCGCGCACTGATCATCTCCGAGACCGTCCACAGCGCCCCGTGTTCGGCGGCGAGCTGCCGCATGGGCGCGTCACTGTACCCGGCCATGGGCGCGAGCACCGCGCCGGGCCGCGCCAGTCTGGAGGAATAGAAGCTGCCGGTCATCCGGGCAGGGTAGCGCACCCCCACCCACATCCGGGTGAACTTCACCTCAAGTCCTGCGGCGCGGCACATTCACAGAACTGTGACAACTCGCGGCGTATGCTGCCAGTTGTCCAGCACCGCACAACCCAAGACCCGCTGGACGGGAGGCCCGTCCTTGATCGCCACTCCACTGGCGCTGCACCACGCGCCAATGCTTCACGCGCTGTACACCGCCACACCCGGCTACTTTGCCCTGCTGGGCAGCCGCGTCCCCACCCTGGGCGACGTGGAACGTGAAATCGAGATCGCCCTGCTTGACCACCGCCGCGCCCTGCGCCTGCTCCATGACGACCACGGCGACCTCGTGGGGGCGCTGGACTGCAAGAACGACTATCCGCAGCCGGGCGACGTGACCATCAACCTGCTGCTGATCCGCGAAGACCGGCAGTCCCAGCGTCTGGGGGAACAGGCCGTGCAGTACCTCGAACGCCATGTGCCGCCGGGCACCACCCGCATCCTCGCCAGCGTCCTGGGCGAGAATCCGCGCGGTGCCCGCTTCTGGGAACGCCTGGGCTACACCTTCACCCTGGATGCCCGCCCCGCCATGACGTGGTACGCCAAGCCGGTGACCACCCAGCCGCACCAGTCGGGCGGCCCGCGCCTGGGCGTCGCCAGCGACTGATACCGACTCCCGCTGCTACGCAGCTCTGCGAGTCCGGTCGGATCGAATCGGTTCAGAGAACCGATCCGATCGGAATTGGTATGACCGCCGCCCGTGGGGGCCACGCCGGGGAGGATCACCACGATCCCCCGGCGCGGCCCCCGCTACCGTGCACGCATGACCCCGCCCACCCTGCACACCATCGGCTACGAGGACGCCCCGCTGGATGCCTTCCTGGCCACCCTGACGCACGCCGGCGTGACCGTGCTGGTCGACACCCGTGAACGCGCCCAGAGCCGCCGCCGGGGCTACAGCAAGACCGCGCTGAGTACCGCGCTGAAGGAGCAGGGCATCGCGTACCGGCACCTGCGCGACCTGGGTACCCCGCCCGCCGTCCGCAAGGCGTACAAGCTGGATAAGGACATTGCCGCGCTGAAGGCCGCATACACCCTGCACCTCGCCACGCAGCAGGGCGCACTGGAGGAACTGGGCACGCTGGCCGCCCACGGGCACGCCGCCCTGCTGTGCTACGAGAAGAACCCCGGCGAGTGCCACCGCTCGCTGATCGCGCGGCGGTTGCAGGACATGGGGCTGGTCGGGGACGTGGTCGATCTGTACGTCACCGCCTGACGGCATAAAATGGGGGAACAGCCATTGCCGTCCCCCCTGTGTCCGCCGTCCTCAGCGGAGCTTGCAGATCTTTACGGTGCCCTGCGTCGAGCAGTACGCATCGTCCGGGTCGGGCCAGCCGGTCGCGCTGGCCGCGCCAGTCACCACGAGTGTCGAGAGGGCAAGCACGATCAGCAGCAGTTTTCTTAGATTCATGACAGCCTCCGGGCACGCCCCCGTGGCAGGTTTGCCGGGGCCGGGCCGCTTCCCGTTCTACGGGCGGGGCGGGATAAAAGCGCGGGTTGATTTTTATCTGGAGGTGGGGCGGCGGGCTGACCCCTCAGTCCGCTGCGCGTCCAGCTCCCCTCAAAAGGGAGCCTGAAAAGCGCGAAAACGTCGGCTGTGACGCCCTTCAAAGCCTCCCTTCTAAGGGGAGGTGCCCCGCAGGGGCGGAGGGGTCGCATGCGGCGCGACTTTCCTCACACGCCTGCCGCCTCGGTCTTTATGCCCCTGTACGATGCAAGCCGTGGCCCAGGACGACCCCAGAAAACAGGCAGGATGGTCGAGCAATCGTTGAGGCGCTATCTGCCTTTCAAGGCATGCCTGAACGTGAGCAACCGCCAGAGCAGGAGCGGGACTGGGCAAGCTTTGGTGGGGTGGCCGAAGAGCCCGTTTCCGAGGACGCTGAAGGCTGACCCCTCAATCACCTTCGGTGCCAGCTCCCTGGGGGGGAGCCAAGGAGTGACACCCCTGCCTCCCCCCCAGGGGACTCGTAGAGCTGCGAACCAGAGGTGCCCCGCAGGGGCGGAGGGGGTACACGACGCGCTGACTCGCCTTCTCACCCTGTAAATACAGAATGGGGTTGCCCCAGCGGTAACCCGATGACCCGATCCCGAACCTTCAAAGAGCGGTAACAGCCAGGCCATCCGCATCCCACAGGAGCTTCAGTTGCCCTACAGCAAGGTCGAGGTCACGCACCGGTGCGACGAAGAGATACCGCTTCGCCTGTAGCCAGTGTCAAGGTGCGGTGGCTGACGCGCCTGACGACTCACGCCCCGAATTTCTGTCGGGCCTGCTCGGTCACGGGGGTGAACAGGTTGAGCAGGTGGCCGTCGGGATCGCGGAAAATGATGGAACGGTTGCCCCACGGTTGCGTGGTGGGCTCCATGACGTACTCGCCTACCAGGGGTTTGAGGCGTTCGTATTCATGGTCGACATCATCCACCAGAAGTTCAAGGAGGGGGCTGCAGTTGTCGGTGTGCAGTGGACCGTCACTGAACACCGGCATGGTGCGGCGACTGCCGATCGCCACGGTGAAGGTAGGCGTGACCAGTTCAGCAAAGTGGTCGTTCGCCCACCGGGCCCTGAGACCCGTGACGGTTTCGTAGAACGGCACCATGCGCCTGATATCGTCGGTAATAATTCGCAGTGAAGCGACTTTCATACGATCCTCCAGCGGGGATACGGTTCATCGGGGCGCGTACGATACGCTACGGTAGCGTAGTGTTTGAGGAGGTGAGAATCAAGGCATGGCACAACCACCTCCCGTCATCTCCCCCAGTTCGCCCCCGCCGGATCGCAGCGCCACAAACCCGCGCGTTCAGCGGTCTCGCACCACCATCCTGGCCACCACACTGGATCTGCTGACCGAAAGCGGCCTAGGTGGCGTCAGCATCGATGAGGTCTCCCGCCGCTCCGGGATCGCCAAGACCACCATCTACCGCCACTGGCCCACGCGCGCCGACCTGCTGACCGACGCCTGCGCCCAGCTCATCGACCGCCAGGACATCCCCGACACCGGCGACGTGCGCCGCGACCTGACCACGCAACTCACGACCCTGGCGCATCTGCTGACCACCGCACGGTGGTCCACCGTGCTGCCCTCGGTCATTGACGCCGCCGAACGTGACCCCGGCATTGCCGACATCCTGAGCCGCATCCAGCGCGGCCATATGGCTCCCTTCCGGGAAATCATGACGCGGGCCAGGACACGCGGCGAACTGCCCCCAGACGCCGATCACAGCGCACTGACCGCCCAACTGATGGGGCCACTGTTCTACCGTCGCTGGTTCACGCGTGAACCGCTGGATGACGCTTTCGTGCAGATGGTCATCGACACTGTGTTGGGCCGCCAGAGCACCCAGTAAACGTCGGGATCTGGGAAAAACCTGACCGCGAATCAAGACCCGCCTGACTGCGGGCAGCTGCGTAGCGAACCTGAAGGTGGAGGACTGGACGCAGTAACCGCCCCACGCCCCTGCCCCAGCCCACCCGCACAAGCGCCGGCATGGGCAGATCCATGACATGTTGCGAGGATAGAGAATTTGAAGCAACTGTTATTTCAAAGATAATCTTCTATCTTTAGTTCTGGCATTCCTCCCCAGCTATGAATCATCTTATTTGCAGCGACGTTTGAATTATCGTTTAAGCTTGAATTTGCAATGCGGATCAGGATGTACTCTTCATCCCCTGAATGATCTAGCCTAGCCACGCTAAGATGAACAACACGTCCATCATCTTCTATGACGATGTTCTTGAGTGAGTCCAAAAGCATTTTTGACAAGTTATCCACATCTTTTTTCGGTCTTGATAAACTACAGACAAAAATTACAGATATGCAGACATCACCATTAAATTTCTCAAAAGACATCTGACTCTTGAATCTATGTCTTATTGCACTCCTGAATGCTTTTTTCTTTGCGGAATTTAAATATTGATAAGATTCTGGTTTAATTCTGAGAGGAAGGTTTACGATGGGAGCCGAAGAGTTGCAAATCTGGCAGTGAGTCTGGGATAAAATACTGGCTTTTTGGCTTAAATTTACATATGCAGAGGCAGTCAGAATCGGTCGTTTGTAAAAAATATTAAAACTTCCATGATTCTTATTCAGCCAAGCAGAGCCTAACTCCTCTTCCCAAGATAGCCCTGTGGAATCCTCATAGAGTTTCCTCAAATCCTGAGCAGAGAGTAGTTGTATCTCTTCTAAATTCAAGCCCGCATCCCCCCACCCTGCTGCTTGTTCATCCACGCCGGGGGCTTCGGCGCGAAGCGGCCCAGGATGGTCTGCTGGTCATAGGCCAGATACGCGTCCGCCCAGGGGAAGGTCTGGTTCAGCACGCGGATGGCGTCGGGGCTGCCCATGCCGTGGTCGAGCTGGTAGATCACGAACTGCTCGGGGGTCTCCAGGCGCAGGTATGTGGGCATGCTGCCCGCGTGTTCGTCCAGCACACTCTGGAACTCGCCCACGGCGTCGGGGCTGGCAGTTTCCAGGTCGATGGTCACGTACATGACCTTGGGGACTTCCGCGAGTTGTTCGATGCTGACGAGTTCCTCGGCGATGGCGCGCAGGCCGCCGTCCTCGCTTTCCAGTTCGACGATGACGAGGGCGGGCGTGTCGTTCACCAGCTTGTCCTGGATGCGGTCGTAGGCGCGGGAGAACGCGACCAGTTCCGTCTGGCCGGATTCGTCGGCCAGGATGAAGCGGGCCATCATGCCCCCGGACTTGGTGGGCTTCTTGACGACTGACTCGACCATGCCCGCCAGGACGGCCTTGATGCGCTTGCCGGGCGCGACGTTCTGCGTCTGGAACCACGTGTCCAGATCGCTGATGCGGCAGCTGGCGGCCTCGCGCAGGCCCTCATGCTGCTCCAGGGGGTGCCCGCTGATGTACAGGCCCAGGGCGTCCTTCTCGATGGACAGGCGTTCGAGGTCGGTGTAGCCGGTGACGTTCTGTTTCAGGCCGGGTTCCGGGGCGACCTCCTGCGCGCCGAACAGGGCGTCCATGCCGCTGTTCGCCAGCGCCGCGGCCCCCTGCGCCCACGTCATGGCTTCTTCCAGGCTCTCGGTGAGCTGCTTTCTCTCGCCGAAGGCGTCGAAGGCCCCGGATTTGATCAGGCTTTCCATGGCCTTGCGGTTGCAGACCTTGTTGCCCAGGCGCGAGCAGAAGTCCGCCAGCGACCTGTAGCGCCCGGCGCGTTCGCGTTCCTCCAGGATCTTCAGCACCGCGTTCTCGCCGAGGCCCTTGATGGCGTACAGGCCGAACAGGATCTCCTCGCCCTGCACCGCGAAGTCCGCGGCCGAGCGGTTGATGTCCGGCGGCAGCACGCGCACGTCCATCTTGCGGGCATCGCTGATGTATTCGGCGACCTTGTCGCTGTCCTTGCGCTCGACGGTCAGCAGCGCGGCCATGAACTCGACCGGATAGTTCGCCTTGAGCCACGCGGTCTGGTACGTGATGACGCCGTACGCGGCCGAGTGCGACTTGTTGAAGCCGTAGTTCGCGAAGGCGTCCAGCAGGTCGAAGAGCTTGTTCGCCTCGTCCTTCGGAACGTTATTCCCTTTCGCACCTTCCACGAACAGGTCGCGTTGCCTGGCCATCTCGGCCACGTCCTTCTTGCCCATCGCGCGGCGCAGCAGGTCGGCCCCGCCCAGCGAGAACCCGGCGACCTCAGAGGCGATCTGCATGATCTGTTCCTGGTACACGGGAATGCCGTACGTCTCGGCGAGGATCTTCTCCAGGTACTTCGCGCTGGTGGGGAAGCCGTCGCGGACGTAGTCCACCTCCTCCAGGCCGTGGTGGCGGCGGACGTAGGTGGGGATGTTCTCCATGGGGCCCGGGCGGTACAGGGCCGAGAGGGCGATGATGTCGGCCAGACGCCGGGGCTTGAGGCGGCGGCTGGCGTCGGCGATGCCCGCGCCTTCGAGCTGGAACACGCCCTTGGTGTCGCCGCGGCTCATCAGGTCGTACGTGATCCTGTCGTCGAAGGGGATGGTGTCGAAGTCGATGTCGACGTTCTTCGACTCGCGCATGATCCGCCTGGCTTCATCGAGGAACGACAGGGTGCGCAGCCCCAGGAAGTCCATCTTGATCAGGCCGATGTCCTCGACGGCCTTCATGTCGTACTGGCAGACCATGCCCGCGCCGCTCGTGTCGCGCATGACCGGCACGAGGTCCGTGAGCTGCGTCTTGCCGATGACCACCCCGGCGGCGTGCACGGAGGCGTGGCGGGTCAGACCCTCCAGTTGCTGCGCGAACTCGTACGCCTTGAGGAGTTCGGCGTCCTCGGCGAGGTACTGCTGGATGTCCGGCACGCTGTCACGGGCCTGTTCCAGCGAGTAGCTCTTGCCGAACTTGATGGGAATGAGCTTGGAGACCTTGTCGACCTTGGCGTACTCCAGGCCCATGACGCGCGCCACGTCCTTCAGGCACGCCTTGCTGGCCATCGTCCCGAAGGTGGCGATCTGCGCGACCTTGTCCTCGCCGTACTTGTCCTGCACGTACTGGATCACTTCCGTGCGGCGGGCGTCGTTGAAGTCGATGTCGAAGTCCGGCATGGAGATGCGGTCGGGGTTCAGGAAGCGCTCGAACAGCAGCTCGAACTCGAGGGGATCGAGGTTCGTGATCCGCATGGCGTACGCCACCAGCGAGCCTGCGCCCGACCCGCGCCCCGGCCCCACGCTGATGCCCTGATCCTTCGCCCAGTTGATGTAGTCCGCGACGATCAGGAAGTAGTCGGGGAAGCCCATGTTGTTGATGACGCTCAGCTCGTACTCGGCGCGGCGCAGCAGCACCAGCGCGTGCGTGTGGTGCGCGCGGCAGGTGGTCTCCTCCTCGCTGCCGGGGTCGAGCTGGATGGCCGTGTCGCTGGCTTCCCCCTTGCTGCGCTGCCAGTCGGTGCACGCGTAGTCCGGCAGAGGGCCGCTCTCGGCTCCGGCCTCCATGACCTCCAGCGCAGGGTATTTGGTGTACTTCTCACCGGCGGCCTTGCCGCGCGCCTCCCACTCGCTGCCCAGGAACGCCACGAGGACGAGCAGGGTGTCGAGGTCACAACTTCTGGCGTCGCAGCCGTCCGTGCGCCGCGTGACCCGCTCGCGCTCCTCCGGCTCCAGCGCGGCCAGCGAGCGGGTCGCGTACTCGCGCAGCAGCGCCTCGGTGACGTGGTGCGGGTAGCGCCGCAGGCTCCCGGCGTACGTCTGCACGCGCAGTTCCTCGGCCATGGTGCGGCCTTCCGGGATCGGCAGGGCGGGCATCTGGTACACGCGCTTCTTGCCGACCGGCAACTCGACGTTGCACATGTCGGCCACGAGCGAGGTGTTGTCGAAGACCTCCGCGCCCCACTCCGCGAGCGGCAGGGCGCGCTGCATCTCCTCCAGATCCTTCACGTAGAACTCGTCGCACGGGAACTTGAAGCGGTTCTCGTCGGCCAGCGTGGCCTTCGTCTGGATGGCGAGCAGCGTCTCGTGCGCGGTCGCGTCGGTCTTCTTCACGTAGTGCCCGTCGTTCGTGGCGACCATGCCGATGCCCAGCTCGTTCGCCCAGGCCTTCAGGATGGGGTTGTTGCGCTTCTGCTCGGGCAGCCCGTGATCCTGGATCTCGATGAAATAATTCTCGCCGAAGAGCTCGCGGTACCACAGCAGGCGCTTTTTGGCGTCGTCCTCGCGGCCCTGCAGGAGCAGCTGCTGGACTTCACTGCCCAGGCAGCCACTGAACGCGATCACACCCTTGTGGTGCTCGCGCAGCAGTTCGTGGTCGATACGGGGCTTGTAGTAGTAGCCCTCGGTGTACCCGCGGCTGCTCAGGCGGCACAGGTTCTGGTAACCCTCGAAGTCGCGGGCGAGCAGCGTCAGGTGGAAGATGCCCTTCTCGCCGTCCTGGCCGCGGGTGCGGTCGCGGCGCGTGCCCTCGCCTGGCACCACGTAGGCCTCGTAGCCGATGATCGGCTTGACGCCCATGCCGGTCGCGTAGTTGTAGAAGTGCACCGCGCCGTGCATGTTCCCGTGGTCGGTCATGGCCAGGGCAGGCGTGCAGCCCTCGGGCGTGACCTCCTTGGCCCACTTCAGGAGTTCCTTGAGCTTGGCCGCGCCGTCAAGCAGCGAGTACTGGGTGTGCTGGTGCAGGTGCGCGAACTTGGTGGGCTTGCAGCAGGAGCCGTCGGGCAGGTGGATGTGCGGCCCGGTCTGGGGGGCGGTCGGCTCGGGCGCGGTCATGCCCACAGGATAGGGCGGCGCCGGCCCCGCCGCTGTGACGGGCGGGCTTGACGCCCAGACGGACTGGAGCGGGAACCACCCGCCGGGTTGTTCAAGGCTGACGTAAGGACAATGTCAGTGCCGAAGATGAGAATGAGAGAATGAGGCCAGGTCAGTTCGAGCTCAGATGGGCCTATGTGCTCTTCGGGCTGCTGATCCTCGACAGCTTTCTGGTCGCCCTGCTCGTGCCGCGCCCGGCCGCATACTGGGTGCTGCTGCCGCTGCTGGGCGTGCAGGGACTCGCTTTCTGGCTGGCCCAGCGTGTGATCCGCGTGGTGCGCGGCTACCGCCTGCTGCAGGAGTCCTACGCGCAGGAACTTGACTTCGCGCGGCAGGTCATGGAGAGCGTCGAGCACGGTCTGACCGTGCTGGACAGCAGTGGGCGCTTCGTGTACGTGAACCGCGCCTACGCCGCGCTGCTGGGCCGCCCCGCCGCCGAGATCGTGGGACGCTCGCCCTTCGACTTCACGGTGGCCGAGGACCACACGCACCTGACACAGGCACGGGACGCCCGGCGGGAAGGCCGGAGCAACACCTACCGCACCCGCCTGCGCCGTGCCGACGGCAGCGAGGTCGAGGTGCAGATCACCGGTACACCCAGGCTGCACCAGGGCCGCATGGTGGGCAACTTCGCGGCGATCGTGCCGGTGTCGCAGCTCAGCCCGAACTGACCAGCCCCACTTGTGAATCCCCCGTGTCCGGCTATGGCGGCAGGTCAGTGACGGCTCACCAGGGCCGGCGGTAGACTGCGTCCATGACGACATCCTATGACTACGACGTGCTCGTGATCGGTGCTGGGCCCGGCGGATACCACGCCGCGATCCGCGCCGCGCAGCTGGGCCTGAAGGTCGCCTGCGCCGAGCGCGAGGCCGTGGGCGGCGTGTGCCTGAATGTCGGGTGCATTCCCACCAAGGCGCTGCTGCACGCCGGAGAACAGATCGCCGCCGCCCGCCATGCCGCCGATTTCGGCCTGACCTTCGGCGAGCAGAAGCTCGACATCGCCAAACTGAACGGCTGGAAGGACGGCATCGTCAAGAAGCTGACCGGCGGCGTGGGCGCGCTGTTCAAGGCCAACAAGGTCACGCACCTGATCGGGCAGGCCAGTTTTGTCGATGACCACACGGTCAAGGTCGGGGACAAGACCTACACCGCCGCGAACTTCATCATCGCCACCGGCTCCGAACCCGCGAAACTGCCGGGCCTGGACGTCGACCAGATCCACATCGTGGACTCCACCGGCGCGCTGGTCGTGCCCGATCCGGTGCCCGCGCGGATGCTGTGCGTGGGCGGCGGCGTGATCGGCTTCGAGTTCTCGCACGTGTACAACAACATGGGCAGCAAGGTGAAGGTCATCGAGTTCCTGCCCAACGTGATTCCGGGCGCGGACGCCGACGCCGTCAAGGAATTTTCCAAGATCATGAAGAAGCAGGGCATCGAGATCGCCGTGCAGACCAAGGCCAACAAGGCCGAGAAGAAGGCCGACGGCATCCACGTCGAGCTGGAGGACGTGAAGACCGGCGCGAAGACCACGGAGGTCTTCGACCGCGTGCTGGTCGCCGTGGGGCGCCGTCCCCGCACCGACGGCCTGAACGCCCAGGCGGCCGGCGTGCACGTGACCGACCGGGGCTTCATTCCCGCCGACACGAAGCAGCGCAGCAACGTGCCCCACATCTACGTGGTGGGCGACGTGGCGAGCAACCCCATGCTGGCCCACAAGGCCATGAAGGAAGGTCTGGTCGCCGCCGAGGTCATTGCCGGCAAGCCCGCCGAGCAGGACGCCGTCGCCATTCCCGGCGTCGTGTACACCAGCCCCGAGCTGGCGTGGGTGGGCCTGACCGAGCAGGAGGCGAAGGACAAGGGCTACACGGTCAAGACCGGTGTGTTCCCCCTGTCGGCCTCGGGCCGCGCCATGACCCTCCAAGCCACCGACGGCTTCGTGAAGATGGTCGTGGAGGCCGACACCGATCTGCTGCTGGGCGTCCACATCGTGGGGCCCCACGCCTCTGACCTGCTGGGCGAGGCCGGCCTGGCCCTGGAGATGGCCGCGACCGCCAGCGACATCGCCCTGACCATCCACGCCCACCCGACCCTGGGCGAGAGCGTGCTGGAGGCCGCCGAGGCAGTGCACAAGCAGGCGATTCATATTATGAACCGGTAATCGCCGCCCGTCAGGGCCAAGCGGAGCGAGAAGCGGATGAACCCCCGAGCCGCCCCGGGGGTTTTATGCCACGCCCACAGGGCGGCGAGCGGAGCGAGTAGGCAATGAAGGCGCAGGCCGCCCTGCGCCGCAAGGTCATCGACTCCCGGAGGGCCGAGCAAAGCGAGAAGCGATTGAACCCCCAGGGCGGCCCTGGGGGTCTGCCCTCTGCCCGTTTCCCCCGCTCCGTCAGCTTCCGGTCAGTTCCGCTCATCTGCAGCACGGGGGTTTGTGAGACGCCTGTACTGTGGTCATGTGAACACATCCAATGGTGCAAGGACGGTGAGGGTGGCAGGCACGGGCGTGGCGCTGCTGACCCTGCTGACGGCATGCCCACGCCCCTACCCGCCGTACGTGCCGCCGGTGACACTGAACTTCCAGTTCCCGGCGACGCCGGTCACGCCGGATCTGCGGCTGGCCGCGTTCTACTTCGAGCAGGACAGTCCAGAGGTCACGGCGAAGGCGAAGCTCCTGGGCACGGGCTACCTGAGCACGTACAACACCACGACCCTCAGCACGGGCACGATCAGCATGGACGGCTCCGCCCTGAACGCGCTGAAGACCAACGCGAAGTGCGTGCTGCCGTTCAAGGGCGGCGAGACGACCGGCATGCAGAACGTGGTGGTCACGCCGGACACCGTGAAGACCTGCAACGTCTACTTCTCGCTGTTCCGCGATACGAACGGCAACAGCCTGCCGGAGACCACCGAGGAACTGCACAGGACACACGACCTCTACAGCTACGCGAGCAGCGCCTTCACGTACTCGTTCACGAGCCCCGACAGCCGCTCGGCCGAGACGGGATCGCGCGTGGCCGGGTGGAGCGTGGTGCGCCACGAGGTGCTGCAGCCCAGCGACACGCCGAACCGCTTCGTGGTGACCATGAATTCCGTGCCGGCGGCAGACGAGGCCATCGCCATCCGCCTGCACCCGGACAGTGACCGCCTGACGAGCATGGGCGCGAACGGAGGCCTGAAATGAAGCGGAGACTGATGACCGGTCTGCTGGGCCTGCTGCCCCTGGGCCTGATCGCGTGTGGAGCGGCCACGACGGGCACGCCGGACGGTGGACGGCCCCCATTGCCCACCGGGGCTGAGGTGCGCTTCCCCGCCGCCCCCGCGAACGCCTACCTGACCCTGCTCACCGAGGGCGGCCAGAGCGTGTATCAGATCAGCGTGGGCGTCGGCAAGACCTCGGCCGAGGTCGATCCGGCCCGCTGGACGGCGACGTCGGCGCAGGCCGTGGCGGTCGAGACACTGATCCCGGCGGGCACGACCGCTGCACCGACGGTCAGCGCCGCCGGCACGAAGGTGCTGCTGCTGCACTGGCTGATGTGGCGCGACGCCAACACCAACGGCACCCGCGACGCCGGCGAGGAGCTGGCCCTGCTGAGCCACGACCGCGTGGCCTACGCCAGCGCCGACGTGACCGTGGACTTCACGACGACCACGCCCAACATGCACCAGACCTGGACGCTGAAGAGCGGCTGGTCACGCGCCGAGCACTACGTCTACCTGCCGCGTGACACGGCCACGTACCAGCGGACGCTGAGCAGTTCGTCCCTGAACCGGACGACCCTGCACCTGCCGACGCCGGTGACCAGCCAGTAACCTTCACCACACGGGCCGGGAACCTCCACATGGAGGTTCCCGGCCCACAGCTTTTCTTTTCCAATTGGTTTATATTCCGAAGTATGGAACTGGGAATCGACAGCTTTGCCGCCGTGGTGTCCGACCCGCTGACCGGGGTGACGCTGTCGCCCGCCGACCGGCTGGCGAACCTGCTGGAGGAGATCGAGGTGGCCGATGCGAGCGGCGTGCAGTCCTTCGGGGTGGGCGAGCACCACCGACCGGAATATCTGGATTCTGCGCCGGGCATGATCCTGGCAGCCGCGGCGGCGCGGACGACCCGGATCCGGCTCAACAGCGCCGTGACGGTGCTGAGCGCGGATGACCCGGTGCGCGTGTTCCAGCAGTACGCGACGCTGGATCTGCTGTCGCGCGGGCGGGCCGAGCTGGTCGTGGGGCGCGGGTCGTTCGTCGAGGCGTACCCGCTGTTCGGGCTGAATACGCAGGACTACGACTCGCTGTTTCAGGAAAAGCTGGAGCTGCTGCTGCGCCTGCGGGAGGAGACCCACGTGCACTGGTCGGGCCGGCACCGCGCCCCGCTGAGGGGGCAGGGCGTCTACCCGCGCCCGTATCAGGAGCGGCTGCCGGTGTGGGTGGGCGTGGGCGGCACACCGGAGTCCTTCGTGCGGGCGGGCCTGCTGGGCCTGCCACTGATGGTGGCGGTCATCGGCGGGGCGTTCGAGCACTTCCGGCCTCTGGTGGATCTGTACCGCAAGGCCGGAGCGCAGGCCGGGCACGCCCCTGAGTCGCTGCGCGTGGGTGTTCACGCCTTCGGCTTCGTGGCCGACAGCGACGCCCAGGCCCGGGACGCTTTCTGGCCGGGCTACGCACGGATGCTGGAGACCCTGGGACGCGAGCGGGGCTGGGCACCGCCGAACCGGGCCCAGTTCGACGCCGCGTGCGGGCCACGGGGGCCGTACCTGATCGGTGCACCGGACACCGTGGCCGCGAAGGTGCGGCACGTGCACGGCGCGCTGGGCGGAGTGGATCGCCTGACCTTCCAGATGACGAACGTGCTGATGCCGCACGCCCAGATGCTGCGTTCCGTGACCCTGCTGGGCACGCAGGTCGCGCCGCAGGTGCAGACGCTGTAGCGGGCGACTCCGTCTCCGCTCCACGGACGCGCCCGGCCCTCCGACCCTACACTGCCCGTATGTCCACGAGTCTGCACGACCGTCTGAATGCCGAGCTGGGCAGCCTGCGCGCGAGCGGGCTGCTGATCCACCCACGGGTGCTGGACAGCGCCAGCCGTGCCCGCACGCGGGTCGACGGGCGCGAGGTCGTGAACCTGGCGAGCAACAACTACCTGGGCTTTGCCGATCATCCGGCGCTGAAAGCGCGGGCTGCTGAATATCTGGAGAAGTGGGGTGCGGGAGCCGGCGCGGTGCGAACCATCGCGGGCACCCTGCGGATTCACGAGGACTTCGAGGCCCAGATCGCGGCCTTCAAGCACACGGGCAGCGCCCTGGTGCTGCACAGCGGCTTCACCACCAACCAGGGTGTGCTGGGAGCGCTGCTGAAAGAGGGCGACCTCGTGATCAGCGACGAACTGAACCACGCCAGCATCATCGACGGCCTGCGGCTGACCAAGGCGACCAAGAAGGTCTACAGGCACGCCGATCCGGCCGATCTGGAACGCCTGCTGAAGGAACACGACACGGACGGCCTGAAGCTGGTCGTGACGGACGGCGTCTTTTCCATGGACGGCGACGTGGCCCCGCTGGACAGGCTGGTCGAGGTCGCCCGGCGCTACGGCGCGGTCACGTACGTGGACGACGCCCACGGCAGCGGCGTCATGGGGGCCCAGGGACGCGGCACCGTCCACCACTTCGGCTTCGAGTACGCCGACGACGTGATCCAGGTGGGCACGCTGAGCAAGGCGTGGGGCGGGGTGGGCGGCTACGCGGCCGGGCATGCCAGCCTGCGGGAACTGCTGATCAACCGGGCCCGCCCGTATCTCTTCAGCACCGCGCAGGCCCCCGCAACGGTCGGGGCGCTCAGTGCCGCGCTGGAGGAGGTGCAGCGCGACCCCACATTGATGGAGCGCCTGTGGGACAACACGCGCTCCTTCAAGGCCGAGCTGAAGTCCCTGGGCTTCGACACCTTCGGCAGCACCACGCCGATCACGCCCGTCATCTTCGGCGAGGCCACCGCCGCCTTCGAGGCCAGCCGCCTGCTGTTCGACCGGGGCGTGTTTGCCGTCGGCCTGGGCTTCCCCACGGTGCCGCGCGACCTGGCCCGGATCCGCAACATCGTGACCGCCGAGCACACGAAGGATGACCTCGATCACGCCCTCCAGGCCTATGCCGAGGTCGGGCGGGCGCTGGGGATCATCTCCTGACCACATACCGCGTCCGCGAGTGGCCCGATCTGGCGGCACTGGGTGTGCTGCGGCAGGCCGCATGGGGCGGCAGCGCCGACGGAACGTGGTGGGGGCCGGTGCTGGAGCGCAGCCTGACGTGGATCACCGCCCACGACGGGGACGTGCTGGTGGGCTTCGTGAACGTGGCATGGGACGGCGGCGTGCACGCCTTCCTGCTGGACACGACCGTGCATCCGCAGTGGCAGCGGCGCGGGATCGGCGTGCAGCTCGTGCAGCGGGCCGCAGAGGCCGCACGCGCACACGGCGGCCTGGAGTGGCTGCACGTGGACTTCGAGCCGCACCTGACGGACTTCTACGCCGCGTGTGGCTTCATCCCCACCCCGGCGGGCCTGCTGAGACTGGCGTAGGGCGTCCGGTCTGTCCCGGCCTGCGCCGTCTATCATCGGGGTCATGACGAACCGGCCGCCCGTGGGCGACAAGCAGGACAAGGGCCAGGACGTCCAGGCCATGTTCGCCAGCATCGCGCCCCGTTACGACCTGCTGAACCGGGTGCTCAGCCTGGGGGTGGATCGCGGGTGGCGCCGCGCCGCCGCGCAGGAGGCGCTGGCCCTGAACCCGCAGCGCATTCTGGATGTGGCGACCGGCACCGCCGACTTCGCGCTGGAACTCAAGGCCCGCGCCCCGCAGGTGGCCGTGACCGGCAGCGACTTCGTCCCCGAGATGCTCGCCATCGGCCGCCAGAAGGCTGCCGCCCGGCATCTGGACATCGTGCTGGAAGAAGGGGACGCCCTGGCCCTCCCCTATCCCGACGGCAGTTTCGACACGATCACGTGCGCGTTCGGCTTCCGCAACTTTGCCGACTACGCCCAGGGCCTCGCCGAGTTCTGGCGGGTGCTCGCACCGGGCGGCCGGGTCGTGATCCTGGAGTTTCCGCCCCCACGCCCGGGGCTGCTGGGCAGCGTCTTCCGCGTGTACTTCCAGCATGTCCTGCCGCGCATCGGCGGCCTGATCAGCGGCAATGCCGGGGCCTACACCTACCTGCCCGAGAGCGTCCTGGCCTTCCCCCCGCCCGAGCAGCTCGCCCAGCTCATGCGCGCCACGGGCTTCCGCACCCGCTACCGCCTGTTGACCTTCGGCATCGCGGCGATCCACGTGGGCGACCGGGGGTAGCACAGAGGGGGAAGATGGAACGGCGACGTCCATCTTCCCCCTGCCCCGTGACTGGAGAACCGATCAGTTCAGGGTCTTGATGTACGCGTGCAGGTTCACGACCTGGGCGTCGCTGATCTGGGCCTCGCTGAAACGGGGCATGGCCGCGCTCAGCTGGCGCTCGGGCGTCTTGCCCTCGCGCAGGGTGGCCAGGAACTGGGCGTCCGTCCAGGCCTTGGGGCCGTCAGCGGTCACCAGACTCGGCCCGACCACACCCTGACCGTTTTCGCCGTGGCAGCCCGAGCAGTTGGCCGCGTACACAGTCTGTCCGGCCTGCACGTCGCCCGACGCGCCAGCGGCCGGGGCCGCGCCCTCAGTGGCCGGAGCGGCGGGGGGCGTCGCCCCTTCCCCAGCGGCAGCGCCGGTCGAGGCAGAACCGGACATGGAACTGGACTCGCCGCCCGCGCCGGATTCAGCGTTCGTGCCGGCCGCGCCGCTGGAACCGGATGCCATGTCCGTACCAGCCTCGCCAGCGGTTCCGGACGCACTGTTCGCTCCAGCCTCGGCGTTCGATCCGGCCTGGGCAGGCTCGCCGGCCTCCGCATTCGCGGATGGGGCAGGCGTGGCGGCACGCATCATGATGGGTGTGGCGATCAGCAGGGCCACGCCCAGGATGACACCCAGGGTCACCCCGAGCGCCCAGGACAGCACACTCCCGGCAGTCCAACGGCTGTATGGCGTTCTGTTCATGCCGACCAGCATACGACCGCCCACCGGGAAGCGTGTCCCCCACGGTCTTGACCGTCTCCCTACAGTTCGGCCCGGTCTACCACAGGGGTGCAGGCGGCACGGCGCGATCAGGCGCGTCCTCTGGCCACCATTGCAGGGTGTCCAGATCGCAGCGGCCGGTGTCGTCGAAGGCCACCCCCTCGGCCCGCAGCAGCCCCTCCTGCACCTCACCCACCCCGACCTTGTAGGTACTGATCCGCCCCTGGGCATTGATCACCCGCTGCCACGGCAGTTCCGTGTGGCCCATCAACCCGTTCAGCACCTGCCCGGCCTGCCGCGCTGCGCCGGGAGCCCCGGCCAGCAGGGCCAGTTGGCCGTAGGTCATCACGCGGCCGGGTGGAATGCGGGCGACCAGCGCCAGCACCCGCGCCTGGAAGGTGGCCGGGCCTGCACCCGTCGGTTCAGCGGCCACTGGCGGTGGCCCCGGTCACCAGCGCCTCGCGGATGCCCTGCGCCAGCCCCACGGCGACCCGGTCGAGGTAGTTGGCGTCCTTGAGGTTCAGACCATCCACCGGATGACTCGCGAAGCCGATCTCGACCAGCGCGGCCGGAATGCGGCTGTTCCGCAGCACGGACAGCGACTGGCTGTTCTTCAGGCCCTGGCTGAAGGCCCCGGTGACCGCCACCATGTTGCGCTGGAGCAGCCCGGCCAGCGCCGCCGAGCGTGGATGGTTGGGATTCCACCACGTCTCGATCCCGTAGCCGCGCAGCGCGGTTCTGGCCTCCATGGCGTTCACGTGGATGCTCACGAACAGCTGCGTGCCGGGGGTTCCCAGGGCGGCCCGCTGCTGGAGATCCACCGTCTTGGTGGCGTGCAGTTGCCGGTCGGTGTCGCGGGTGAGCACCACATCCACGCCGGCGGCGCTGAGCAGGTCACGCACCCGCAGGGCGACGTTCAGCGTCACCTCCTTCTCGACGACGCTGCCCACTGCCCCCGGATCGCGGCCACCGTGGCCGGGATCGATCACGACGCGCGGCCTGACGTACGACGGCGTGAGGGCCAGGATCGCCAGACCGCTGGTGGCGGGCACCGGCGGCACGGCCGCGATCACGCGCTGAGCGGGCAGCAGCGGCGTGAGGTCGGCCAGAGCGGGGGACAGGTCGATCACCAGACGTGAACGGTCGCCGCTGGCCGGCGACAGCAGCTGCGCGCGCCACCCACTGCGCGCGCCGGCGGGCGTCCCCGTCTCGAAGGTGACCGCCACGCCGCCCAGGGTGCGCTCGTAGCGCCACGACCGCAGTTCCGGGCTGACCCCGCTCTGTGCCTGTGCCATGGTGTCCACGCCGGTCAGTTCCAGGCGCAGGCCCACGCTGCCCGGGATGATGTGGTACGTGCTGCCGGGCGGCAGATCCAGCACCACACGGGTCTGACCGGGATTCTTGCCAATCCGGGGTGCCCCCAGCAGGGCACCGGGCACCACCCGGCCGGCCACCTGTCCGGTCACGTCGCTGGGCTGGTTCGCGTTCGCACTGGGCAGTGCCGGCGCGGGGGGCAGCGTGGTTCCCGGCCGGGCCGGTGCCACCGAGTCGCCGGGCGGGGCGCTGTCGACCAGATCCGGACCGCTGCCCGCCACCGGGGCCGCCGGGCCAGGCGTGACCACCGCCGCTGGCGTGGCGGCCGACCCGGCCGTGACCGCCGCCGCCGAGGGTGTGCCCCCCAGCGGCGCCTCCAGCACAGCCTGCGCCTCGGGCGTGCTGGGCAGGGCGGCCGCCCGCACCGCGCCGCGCAGGCCCTCCGACGCCCCGCCGCTGAGGGATGCACCGAACTCCATGATCAGGACGCGGGTGCCGGTCGCCAGGGTCGCCTCGCTGGCCCGCCAGCCCTCGGTCATGGACAGCGGGAAGGGCGTGATCAGCGTGACCTGTCCGCCCCCGGCACGGTACTCGGTGACACTGCCCGTGCGCGCCGCCACCGACGGCAGCACCCGCGCACCCTGCACATCCACCCGCAGGCCGGTGAACGTGGGGGTCAGCGTATACGTCACGCCAGCCTGAAGATCGAACACGACCCGCGTGGTGCCGCCCACACTGCTGAAGCGGGGCTGGCCGAAGGTGGCGTTCTGTACCCCGGTCAGGGTCAGGGGCGCCGGGCTGCCGGCCGCGTCCGGCCGTGCCGGCAGGCCAGTCTGGGCCGACCCAGCTCCCAGGAGCAGCGCCGATGAGAGCAGGATGGCAGGTGCCTTCATGGCCACCCATTCTTGCGGTACCGCCCGTGAGAAGCGAGCGGCCGCCCTCACAGTTCCTGCGGCCAGCACACAGGAAACCGCCACACGCAATGAACCTGACATACGTCACTCATACCATCTGCCTTCATGCAGATCCATGACCGCAGCCGCGCCCCATTCCCCGCAGTCCGGGGCACACGGTGGGTGAGTCCGGATGCCGGGGGTGGGAGTGCCGGTCAGGGCGTGCTGGGCGGTGTATACGGCCGCGCACTGGCCGAGAACAGGCGGTTCCACGTCGCCTGGTCGACGCGCCCGGTGACGGGCAGGCCATTGGACTGCTGAAAGGCGCGCACCGTGGCGGCGGTGACCGGCCCGAACCACCCGTCCCCCCGACCGGGCCGGGCCGGACGCATGAGACTGATCAGCCGGTTCTGCACGGCCAGGACGTCCGAGCCGTTCATGCGCGGCGTCGCCACTCCCAGCACCCGCCGGAACGGCACCGGGGCTGCGGTCTCTGCGGCCGGTGCTGACGTGGTCGGCGTCGGGGTGGCGGGTGCTGGGCTGGCGGGCGGTGGGGTGGATGGCACCGGTGCCACGGCGCCCGCCGTGGCCGGCGCGTCTGCCGGCCCACTGCCGGGCACGGGCGTCAGGGTCACGCTGCCGATCTGTGTCCCGGACGCAGGCGCACTGCCGGGCGGCACGTCCACGTACACGAGCGTGCGGGCCCGTCCGTCCGGATCGGGCTGCACGCGCAGGTACACGTAGCCGGCCGGGGTCTTCGTCCAGTTGAACACGCTGACCTGCCCATCCCGGCTGCGCCACACGCCGTACAGGTCGCCGGACAGCGCTGCGCCGAGCGTCACGCGCACCTCCTCGACCGTGCTGGCCACGCCCACGCAGCGCTTGGCCTCGGAGCCGATCTTCACGAAACTCGCCGGGCAGTCCCGGAGCACGCCGTCCAGCACCTGCGCCGCCCGCACCGCCACCCGCTCGATATCGGCGGCCACCGGCACCGCCCGCGCCGGCCCGGCCAGCGGGAGCAGGATCAGGGCACTCAGGGCAAGCGGAACACGCATATGCCGTAGTGGTACCACGCGCCACCTGACGATGGCTGAGTCCGTCGTCACACCGTCCAAAAGGAGGTTCAGCGGCGGGCATGGCGCACTGAAATCTGGGGCGTCACACTCCTGCCATGACCCTGCACGACCCCCGGCGCATCACCGACCCCCACGCGGCCCGCGCCCTGCGCCAGCACCACGCCTTCCTGGGCCTGTTCGTGCAGCCGCAGTCGCCCAGCAGCGTGGCCGGATCGGCCGGCATGGCTGCGAACCTGGCCCACCACCACGCCCGGAAACTGGCCGCCCTGGGCCTGCTGCACGAACAGCGGCGAGGGGAAGGTGCACGACCAGCTCACGGCGCGGGAGTTCCGGGTGCCCAGCACCCTGATCCCGCCACCGGACAGTGAGAACAGCGGGGCTGCGGACGTGACAGCCACCAGCGCCGCTTTGCTGACGGCCTACGAACGTTCATGGACATTCATGCACGACAGCGAGGAGGACTCGTACGGGTTCGTTACAGGAGACCTGCAACCACCGCTGCCCGACCTACCGGATTCGCGCAGCCCCGAAGCACACCTGGCGCATCTCGACAGCGTGACCCTTGGCCCTCTCCAGACCGGTATCAGCGCCTTGCCCGTGCCCTGAGCGCCCTGCTGGCAGAGGCATATGCGGAGGGTCACAGCCCGAATGGACAGCCCTGCACCCTCGCCATCCTGGCCTTCCACGCAGCCGACACCAGTCCACGCAGCCTGTCCCACACGCTCAGCTCGTTCCACGGTGCGGAGTGACGCACAGGGCGCTCCCACCCGGAAGCGCCCTTCATCCCTCTTCTGTCTGCCGTCTGCCGTCTGCTCTCAGCCCTCAGCCCCTCCTCACTTGTACTGCGGCCACGGCCAGGTCTTGAAGGTCACTTCCTGCCACTTGGGGTGCATGCCCTCGTCTTCCTGAAGGTTCACCAGTTTGGCGATGGCGCACTTCTGGTAGTCCAGCAGGATCTTCTTCTTGTCGGCCGTCTTGAAGTCGCGGGTGGCCAGGACGCTCTGTACGGCGACGGTGGGCACGCTGCCCGCCCCGAGGTTCGGGTACAGCAGCTTGGCGCTGGAATAAATCCCGTCCAGCGCGGCATTGAACGGCACCGGCACCATATTCACGGCGGCGGGGTTCAGATCCCGAACCCACGTGGCGGGCTGTCCGACCACGGCCAGCACGGCGTCGGCCTGGCCGCCGTTCAGGGCCGCGAAGGCGGCGTCCCGGTCTTTCACGCTCAGGATGGTGTAGGCCACGCCCAGCTTGGCGCTCAGCACCTTGGCGGTGATCAGGCTGCCGCCCCACGCCGCCACGCGCTTGCCCTTCAGGTCAGCGAAGGTGGTCACGCCGGTCGTGGTGGTCTTGCCGAAGATGTTCTTCTTCACGACCGCCGGCTTCGCGAACAGGTGGACTTCCTCGGCGTGCAGGGGCAGCAGCGCCCGGATGTTCTCCACGCGGGGATCCTGATCAATCTGCTGCTTGGCCTTCAGGACGTCGCTCTGCACGAAGGCCAGTGACACCTGATTGCTCAGGAGCAGGTCGATGTTCTCCAGGCTGCCGCTGGTGCCGCGTTCTTTCAGATACGCGCTCTGGGCGCACTGCACGCCGATGTTCTTGAACATGGCCGCGTAGGTGCCGGTCGGGCTGCCGGTCGCCACGTTCAGGAAGGTGGCGGGGGCGGCCTGCGCGGCGGGGAGCGTCAGGGCGAGGGTCAGGGCGAGTGCTTTCACGTCGGTCCTCCAGATAGGGGTCATTTCAGGTCGCCATAGCCGTCGCCGGTGCTGGGCGTTCCCACGGGCGCACTGGGCGAGGCCGGGGTGGGGGTGGTCGCGTTCTGGGCACCGCCGAAGGCTCCGAGCTGATCCAGCACGATCACCGCCACGCACGCCACCAGAATCAGGCCGAGCAGCGTGCCGATCACGCGGGAGCGGTTCAAGGCGTGCCCCCACGACCCGCACGGCTGCTGTCCTGACCGGCCGTGAGCGCCTGATCCAGCAGTTCGGCGTTGCGCCCGGCCCGCCGCGCGATCTCGGACAGGGCCGATTCCGTCACGTGGCGGTCTTCCGCGCTCAGGTTTGCCTGCTGCAAGGCCGAGGCGACGTTGCCCTTGGCCTGCGCGAGCTGCGTGTCGATCCGGGCCTTGCGGATCTGCCGGTCGAATTCCACCAGATCGGCCTTCAGGTCGGTCAGGTGGGTCTGGGCGCGGGCAAAGGCGTCTTTACTGACCTGCAGGTCGCCCTCCCAGCGGGCCACGTCGGCAGCGTCCATGTCCGCGCGGTTCGCGTCGATCAGGCGGCGGAAGTCCGCGAGGTGCCCGTTGGCCTCCTGAAGCTGCTGGGCCTTGGCCGTGATCAGGTTCTCGAACTGCTGGCGCTGCCCGATCAGGGTCTCCAGCGGCATGGCCCGCGCCACGGCCTCTCTGGCCCGCACCCGCGAGGCATTCAGCGCCTGGAGGAGGGCCGGCATCAGGACGATCACGGCCAGCACCGCCACACCGAAGGCCACGATGGTCACGGTCGTCAGGGCCACATTGAACAGCGCCACGACCGCGCCCGCCAGCACGGTCAGGCCCAGCAGGCTCCCGCCCGTCGCCAGCGCGATGTGCCCCCCGGACACCCGGCGCGGCGCGAGATCACCGGCAGGCTGGGTCGTGATGACAGTCTGGGGTTTCACCGGCTTGGTCATACTCTCTTATACGCCGACCAGCGCGGGGGGGTTGCGGTTCGGCGGGGGGGTACTCAGGCCGGGTGGGCCGACAGCCACGCGAGGACATCCTGCGCGTTCCGGTCTGGTGGGAACACGGGATAGAAGACATGCTCGATCACGCCGTCCCGCACGATCAGTGTCACGCGGCACAGCAGCGTCTCGCCGCCCGCCTCAAAAGTCGGCAGGGCCAGCGCCTGCGCCAGGGCCATGTCCGCGTCGGACAGCAGGGCAAAGGGCAGGTGCAGCCGCGCCGCCGCCTCCTGCTGGTACGCGGTGTCCTGCACGCTCAGGCCGACCACCCGCGCCCCGGCCGCCGCAAGTTCGGCGTGATGGTTCCGGAACGCACAGGACTGCGGCGTGCAGCCACGTGCCCCCGGCAGCATGTCCCAGTCGTCGGGCATGGCGTGATCAGGCCGCGCGGTCTTCGGATAGGCGTACACCACACTGCGGCCCGGCCACGCTGACACGTCGTGCTGCTGGCCGTCCGTGCCGGGCAGCGGCAGGGCTGGCCAGCGCTGCCCCGTCAGGTGGGCACAGGCCCCGTCGTCCACAGGCGCAGGAAGATCGGCCGGCAGCGTCTGGAAGTCGCCCATGGGGGGAGCATACCGGCCCGCGACGATAGGAACAGCTGGGGCAGGATGCACGGTTGACAGCACCGCGCCCCCATCCGATGTGGACGGAGGCGCGGCGTTCGGTTCTCTGGGTGGACTCTCTACGTTTACGCGTTCACAAGGCCGTGTTCCCAGCCGAACACGGCGCGGTCGTCCACGGCCAGCGTCTCGTTGCCGGCCTTGATGGTCGCGGCCAGGGCCTTGGTCTCGGGGAACAGCTTGGCGAAGTAGAACTTCGCGGTCTGCACCTTGGCCAGGTAGAAGCCGTCCCTGTCGTTGCCGGCGTCGATGTTGTCCTGGGCGATCTTCGCCATGCGGGCCCACAGGTAGCCGTACACGACGTGCCCGAAGAACCGCAGGTAGTCCACGGCGGCAGCGTTCACCTCGTCGGCGCCGCCCTCGGCCATGGCCTTCTGGCCGATCACCATGGTCAGGCTGCCGAGCTGCTGCGCCGCCTTGCCGAGCTGGGTCACGTACTCGCCGATGTGCTCGTCGCCCTCGTGTTCCTCGACGAACTCCTGCAGGGTCGCGGCGAGCTTCTGGAGCTTCTTGCCGCCGTCCATGAGCACCTTGCGGCCCAGCAGGTCGAGGGCCTGGATGCCGTTGGTGCCCTCGTAGATCTGGCCGATCCGGGCGTCGCGGACGAACTGCTCCATGCCCCATTCCTGGATGTAGCCGTGGCCGCCGAAGACCTGCTGGCTCTGCACGGCAACGTTGAAGCCGTTGTCGGTCATGAAGGCCTTGGCGATGGGGGTCAGCAGGGCGACCAGATCGGCCGCTTCCTGACGCTTGCCCTCGTCGGGGTGGTGGTGCTCGGTGTCGATGCTCAGGGCCAGCCACATGGCCATGGCGCGGCCGGCCTCGGTGTAGGCCTTGCCGGTCAGCAGCATGCGGCGCACGTCCGGGTGGACGAGGATCGGGTCGGCGTTCTCTGCGGGGGTCACGCGGGGCTCGTGGCGCATCTGGAGGCGATCCTTGGCGTAGGCCAGGGCGTTCTGATACGCGACCTCGCCCAGACCCAGGCCCTGGAGACCGGTGCCCAGACGGGCGGCGTTCATCATGATGAACATGTGGTTCATGCCCTTGTTGATCTCGCCGACCAGGAACCCCTTGGCGCCGTCGAAGTTCAGGACGGCGGTGGCGTTGCCATGGATGCCCATCTTGTGCTCCAGGCTGCCGCACACGACGCCGTTGCGCTCACCGGGCCTGCCCTCGGGCGTGGGCAGGTACTTGGGCACGAGGAACAGCGAGATCCCCTTGGTGCCCTGAGGGCTGCCCTCCAGGCGGGCCAAGACGAGGTGAAGGATGTTCTCGGCCATGTCGTGCTCGCCGGCCGAGATGAAGATCTTGGTGCCGGTGATCGCGTAGGTGCCGTCGCCGTTCTCGGTGGCCTTCGTGCGGATGATGCCCAGGTCGGTGCCGGCGTGGGGTTCGGTGAGGCACATGGTGCCGGTCCACTCGCCACTGACGAGCTTGGGCAGGTACAGATCCTTGAGGTCGTCGCTGCCGACCGCATGCAGGGCGGTGTACGCGCCGTGTGACAGGCCGGGGTACATGCCCCACGCGACGTTCGCGGAGTTGAGCATCTCGACCAGCGCGTTGCTCACGAGGTGCGGCATGCCCTGCCCGCCGTAGGCGGGGTCGGCATCCAGGGCGGTCCAGCCGGCCTCACGGTATTTCTTGTAGGCGGCCTTGAAGCCGGTGGGGGTGGTGACCTCGCCGTCGTCGTGGCGGACGCAGCCTTCCTGGTCACCGACACGGTTCAGGGCGACGAGTTCACCCTCCACGAACCGCGCCGCCTCGCCCAGCACCTGATCCATCAGGTCGCCGTCGGCGGTCTCGTTGCCGGTATAGTACGGCATCTGCTGGAGCTGCTGCTCGGCGCCGAGCAGTTCGGTCATGACGAATTTCATGTCGCGCAGGGGGGCCTTGTACGTGGGCATGGATGCTCCTCCTTGGATGGGGACAGCCCACCCTCACGGTGGCCTCCCCGCACTACTATTTGGACTGAGTATAAAACTTTTTCGACCGAAAGTCACGTGGCCTTCCGTCTCGGTGGGCTGCCCGCTGTCACCTCCCGTTCACCGGGCACTCATGTCAACTGACCGGCCGCCCACCCGGATCGATCGGTGTTGAACGATCTTCCGTGCGTGGGGCCGGGATTTTTCAGGTATCCTGTGACGGATCATGAACTATCCGAGCCTGGTCTGGCACCTCAAGCGAACAGAATTGTTTGCCGACCTGGAACTGGCTGAACTGGAACGTGTGGCTGCCACCACGCCGTACCGCTCGTTCCAGCCCGGCGAGGTCATCTACCGCATGGATGACCCGGCCGACGCCCTGTACTTCGTGCGCAGCGGCCTCGTGAAGATCAGCAAGCTCTTTCCCAACGGCAAGGAGGCGATCCTGGGGGTCATCGGGCAGCACGACACCTTCGGGGAACTGCTGCTGCAGCCCGAGGAACGCCGCCCCACGCAGGCCGAGGCCCTGGAGCGCACCGTGCTGATCGTGCTCCCCCGTGCGGAGCTGCAGAAACTGCTGAACACCAAACCAGACCTTGCCATGAAACTGATCCGCCTGATGGCCGCCCGGTTCTTCGAGGCCCAGGCGTGGACGGCCACCGTGAACGCCTACTCGGCCCCGGAACGCGTCGCCAGCCTGCTGTACCGGCTGGCGCGTGAATTTGGCCGCCCCCACAACCAGGGTGTGGAGCTGAACCTGAAACTCAATCAGGAGGACATCGCCCGCATGGTCGGCGCGACCCGCGAGACGGTCAGCCACTCACTGGGCAAGCTCAAGCAGGACGGCGCGATCGTCCGTGCCCGCACGCCCATCGTGGTGCGGATGGACGCCCTGCGGCGCTATATCGACGCCGGGAACTGAACGGCAGGCAGGCTATCTGGCGCAGGCACCCGCCCGCGCCTGTTTCTATGCTGCCGTATGGCCGTCACGATCCGCCCCGCCACGCCTGCCGACGCCCCCGGTATCGCCCACATTCATGTCACGAGCTGGCGCGAGACCTACGCGGGCCTCATCCCAGACGACTTCCTGAATCGCATGACCAGCGACGACATGCGGGCACGGCGCGAGGCGAACTGGCAGCGCACCATCGCAGACCATCTGGAAGACGTCTGGATCGCCGTGCAGGAGGGCAGGGTGGTCGCCTTCGCCTCGGCCGGGCCGCCCCGCGATCACCCCGGCCACGACGCGGAACTGACGACGCTGTACTGTCTGCAGGCCTCTCAGGGCCACGGTACCGGCCGGGCACTGCTGGCGGCGGTCACGCAGGCAGTGGCCGACCGCGGCGCACGCAATCTGGCCCTGTGGGTGCTGGACGTGAACCCGACCCGCCAGTGGTACGCCCGGCAGGGCGCACGGGAAGCCGGCTCAAAGACCGATGGCCCGCTCACCGAGATCCGCATGGTCTGGGATGACCTGAGCCCATTGCTGAGCCGGTTACCATAGACCCATGTCGGGGCCGCCGCCCAGAGCGATGAGCGTGGAGGAATACCTCGCGACGGAGGAGAAGAGTCCGTATAAGCGGGAGTATGTGGGCGGCTTCGTGTATCCGCTGCACGCCCAGGCCGGGGCCAGTAAGCGACACACGCTGATCGGGACGAACATTCTGGGCACGCTATGACCGCTTCGGCAAATACGGCATGTATACCGCCATTCCCAGCCTGGAAACGTACCTGGAGCATTTGTCATAAAGATCCGTTCTTTGTGACCGAGCGAAGCGAGTGAATGTCATTGAGCAGTTGGAAGAATGGAAGCATCAGACGCCGTTGGTCTGATGCTGTAATACGGACAACTGCTCTGATCGTCGAGCAGCACTCGCGGCGGGTCTACGCCTACCGCCACCACGGCCAGGACTGGAAACTCAGCGATCTGGAGGGCACGGGCGAGGTCGATCTGCCCTGCCTGGGCCGCCGCCTGACCCTGGACGAGATCTACCGGGGCGTGCTGTAGGGCTGCCCTGTGCCACCCTGATCCATGGCGACCGAACTGAAAGACACCGTGACCTTTGAGGAGACCCTGGGCCGACTGGACATCCGGCTGGGCACCGTCGTGGACGTGCAGCCTGCACCAGGCGCACCGAAAGCGTCGTACCGCGTGACCATCGACTTCGGGAAGTTCGGACGGCGCGTCAGCGTGGGCCGCTTCACCGGGCATCCAGAGGCCGAGCTGCTGGGCAAGCAGGTGGTCGGCGTGCTGAACTTCGCGCCCCGCGAGATCGGCGAGAACATGTCTGAGGTGCTGATCCTGGGTGTGCAGTTCCCCGGGGCGGCCAGCGGCGAGGCCACGTTCCTGACTCCGGCGACGCCGGCGAAGATCGGCAGCAAGGTGTTCTGAGCCTCAGCGCCGCAGCTTCCTCGCCGCTTCCTCAGGTGTGATCTCGCCGCGTTCCAGGCTGCTCAGCACCTGGGCATGGGGGTCGGCCAGCTCCGGCTCGTAGCCGATGGCCCGCAGCAGCGTGTCGAAGCGGGCCCGCACCGTGGGGTAGCTGACACCCAGCACGCGCTCGACCTCTTTCAGGTTGCCGCGCACGCGGATGTACAGCCGCAGGAACTCCAGGTTGTCGGGGGTCAGCACCGCGAACTCGTTCAGCTCGAACACGCCGCGCACGGTCACGCCGCTGGTGGGAAAGCGCAGCTCGGTGACCAGCGGCGACTCGGACTCGTCGGGAAAGGGCAGGGGCAGGGGGCGCATACGGGTCATGGTAAGCAGAGAGCAGAGAGCAGAGGGCACGGAGCCCCCGAATGTCTGGCCCTCTGCCCTCTGCTGTCAGCTCTCTGCATCACTTGATCGAGATGTGCACTTCGTTGCCGTGCTGATCCTCGGCATCGATCAGGGGGCCGGGGCTGGGGGACGCCTCGATCAGCAGCCGCAGGGCGTCCAGGGTGAAGCCGGCGCTCTCCAGCGCGGCCTGTCCGTGGGGCGGGATCAGACGGTCGAGGTGCGGCGCGAGGCTCACGGGGATGTTGGCGCTGTATTCGTCTCCGTGCTGGGACTCGACCTGAATCCGCAGGATGCGGCCCGAGGGGCCACGGCCGGCACGGGGGGCATTGCCCTCGACGGCACGTTCGAGTTCGTCGGCAAAGCGTTCCATATGGGCCTCCACGTCTTCACCCAGGCGTTCGGCGCGGCCGGCGAACTGGGCAGCCACCTGCTCGATCCGTGCGGACAGTCGCTCGCCCAGGTCATCCAGGCCACCGCGCCGGCCCCGGCGGCTGTCGTAGGTGTAGCTGTAGGCCGGGCCGGACTGCGGCGGGCGGGGCGGATAGGGCGGCGGCGGTGGCGCAGGTGGCGTGTCGTTCAGGCCACGCAGCAGCAGCAGGTGCTCGGCGACCTGATCGGTGTTCAGTTCCTCGCGGGCCAGCAGGGAGGCCACGAATTCGCGGTCGCTGTCGGTCAGGGCCAGTCTGGAATTCAGCGCGGCCAGCAGGGGCGCGGCGTCCTCCAGGCTGAGCTTGCCGGCCCGGATCAGGTCAAGGATGCGTTTGACTTTCTCTTTCATAGGGGTGTCCTTGGGCGGATGAGGCGTACGGTCACGGCAGGTCAGCCTGGACGCTCCGGACGGGCCGGGACATGTCCGGGGCCGGAGTGAGTGCCAGGTGGCCGCCGACCGTCATGACCAGCGGGTGGGCCAGGGCCGCGCGGCGCTGATGACGGGCGTACAGCTGTTCGGGCGTTTCGTGCCTCCACAGCGCGGCCCACAGGCGCCGCCACGCCGACGGCGCGGGCACGGGCTGAACCGTGCGTGAGACGATGGGCCGCAGGGCAGTGTCCGGCAGCCGGCGGCGCACCCGCCATCCAGCAGGGGAACCAGGCTTGCGGTGGGAAGTGGTGGTCATGATGAAGCCTCCTGGGCGGGTGAGGGCGGGTGGGCGGCGGGGCGGGGATTTACGCGGTGTGGAGCTTGACCTGACCGGCCGCGACACGGCAGCTCAGGGTGGCTTCACCGCTGCCGAGCTGGCCGGCGTGGTGCGTGGTGACAAAGGAACCGGTCTTCTGGGTGGGAAAGTCGGCCTTGAAGGCCCCGACCGTCACGTCGGCATCCACGCGCAGCGACGAGCCCTGCTTCAGGTGCAGGGTGGCGTTGCCGGCGTTGACCTCCAGGCGGTGGTCGCCGCCGGACAGCACGCCCGCCCACTTGAGGTTGCCGCCGTTCACGCTGGCGTTCACGCTGTGGGCACCCGTCAGCGACAGGTTGCCGCCGTTGACGTTCAGGTGGGTGGGGCCGCCCATCTCGGCGGCCGTCAGGTTGCCGCCGTTCACGTCGGCCTTCAGGCTGGCGGCACGGCCCATGCGGACATTGCCGCCGTTGACCTCGGCGATCATCTCGCCCCCCACATCGGGCAGGGTCAGGTTGCCGCCGCTGACCTCGGCCCGCACGTGGCGCGGGGCGAAGGGCACGCTCAGGACAGCGCGGACATTGTTCCAGCTGCCATGCGGCTGCCCTGGCCGTCGGGCGACGCGCCAGCCCTGCGGCGTGGCAGCCAGCATCACGCGGCCGTCCTCGCTGGCGTGCAGCTGCGGCTGGCTCAGCCCGCCGTCAGTCACGACCTGCAGGGTGTAGCCGCTCACGTCCAGGATCAGATCCGGGGGAACGTCGCCAGGGTTCGTGCCCTCCGCGACCTCGCGGAACTGCAGGGACTGGCCGGACTCGCTGCCCGTGGGCGTGCTGCCCTCCAGCAGCCCCTGGCCCTCCTCGGGGGTGAGTTTGCCATCGGCCACCAGACGTTCGATCTGTGCACGGAATTCCTCGGGCTGGGTACTGTCACTCATGCTCGCCTCCTGGGTAAATAGAAACATATATTTTATAGATTGTCAAACTTGATCTACCTTAATTTCGATAATATGGGCTCGAAGGGCACAGCTCGGCGCCATGGTGGCTCCCAGGCCGACTAGAATCAGGCAGATGGAAAGTCTGGCTTTACACCCTGCCCATCCGACACCGACCCACTATCCTGAACGCACATGACTGCCCCCCTGCCGGATCTGACTCCCGCCCAGCGCACCGAGATCGAGTTGCTGGCCCGTGGGAAGCAGGACAGGAGCCGCACCCTGCGCGAGTTGGGCTACAGCGAGACCCCCGAGGCCGCGCACGCCCTGCTGCTGAGGCTGGGCCTGTGGCCCGAGTCGCGCACGCCCTATGCCGACCGGCTGCACGCGACCACCGTGCCCCTGAACCTGCCCGTCCCGCCCTTCCCCGACGAGCCCCGGCTGGATCTGACGCATCTGGAGGCCTGGGCCATCGACGACGAGGGCAACCGCGATCCGGACGATGCTGTGGGCTCCGAGGCGCTGCCCGGAGGCGCGACCCGCCTGTGGGTGCACGTGGCCGACGTGGCCGCCCTGGTGCCCCCGGACAGCCCACTGGACGAGGCGGCCCGCTCGCGCGGCGCGACGCTGTACCTGCCGGACTCGACGACCGGCATGCTGCCCGACGCGCTGGTCGAGCAGGCGGGCCTGGGCCTGCATGGCACCTCGCCCGCGCTGTCGGTGTCGCTGGATCTGGACGCCGAGGGCAACGCCGACGCCGTGGATGTGCAGCTCACGACCGTGCGGGTCACGCGCCTGAGCTACACGCAGGCGCAGCAGCGGCTGGACGCGGGCGACCCGGCCTTCGTGGCGCTCGCACGCCTCGCGCGGGCCAGCCGTGCGCTGCGCGAGAGCGAGGGGGCCATCAGCATCGACCTGCCGGAGGTGCGCCTCAAGGCCGACGAGCACGGCGTGACGATCACCCCCACCCCCAAGCCCGAGATGCGCTTCGTGGTGCAGGAGTGCATGACCCTGGCCGGCTGGGGCGCGGCGATCTTCGCCGACGACAACGGCATTCCGGTGCCCTTCGCCACGCAGGATCACCCCACCCGCGAGGTGCGCGGCGAGGGCCTGAGCGCCCACTGGGCCCGCCGCCGCACTCTGGCCCGCACGCGCTTCCAGCAGTCGCCCGGCCCGCACCACGGCATGGGCCTGGACGTGTACGTGCAGGTCACGAGCCCCATGCGCCGCTATCTGGATCTGGTCGTGCACCAGCAGCTCCGGGCCTTCCTGGCCGGGGCCGATCCCATGCCCGGCCGCGTGATGGCGTCCCACATCGCGCAGGCGGCACTGAATGCCGATGCCACGCGGCAGTCCGAACGCCTGAGCCGCCGCCACCACACCCTGCGCCACGTGGCGGCCCACCCGGAGCGCGAGTGGACGGCGATCGTCGTGGATCGCCGGGGGCCGCAGGCCACGCTGCTGATCCCGGAACTGGCGCTGGATCTCCAGCTCAGCTCGTCCGCGCCGCTCGGCAGCGAGGTGCGCGTGGTGCTGGAGGGTGTGACCCTCCCGACCTTGGGTGTCCGGGCGCGGATCGTCTGAGCGGCACCGGGTCATCCACCCATCTGTGGGTGTGGCCGCCGGGCAGCACGACGCGTTGCAGTAATTCGTGTGCCCCATTTCGTTCAGGGCCGAAGAAGTGCGTGTATGACGCTGCCAATGCTGCTTCATCTTTCATTCACGTGGACGGCCGACCGCTTACACTGCCGTTTATGAAGGTCGTCAGCAGCGCACAGCGCGACATCGTGTCCCTCCGCATGAGCCACTGCCGTGCCGAGCATGCTGCCGCAGAAGCGCGTTATCACCTCGCCGTGCTCCACTACCGCGAGTGCCTGGAGAGCGCCGAGCAGCGCGAGGATCTGCGGGCAACCCGGTTCTTCGCCGCCCGGCTCGCGGAGTGCTACGCCGCCATGGATCTGAGCGACAAGGCGGCGCAGTTCCAGGCGCTGGCAGGGGCGGACGACACACCGCTGCTGGGCTAGGCCCCGCCGTCAGGTGGCCTTCAGGCCCACGCTGGACACTGTCCTCATGAGACGCATCCTGCTCCTGTTGACCCTGGGCTGCTCCTCGCTGGCGGCCGCCGCCACCGTGACCCTGACGCCGGGACAGACCGGCCACCTGGGCGACCAGACCGTCACGCTGCTGCGCGTGCAGGACAGCCGCTGCCCGATCAATGCCCGCTGTATCCGGGCCGGGGAGCTGACCGCCACCGTGCTCGTCCGGCGCGGCCGGCTGCTGCGTCTGCTCACACTGGAACTTCCGGAGACCACCACCCGGCCGTGGGCCGGCGTGGGCCTGACCTGGGCCTCCGACGTCGAGATCGGCAAGCGCGTGCCGCTTCAGGTCACGCTCACCGACGGCCCGACGTGAGCCACCGGTTCCGACCTCCCCCAGTCCTGCCCGCCTTGACCTGACCTTCATGGAACAATCGGGGCGTGTGGCTCCTCGCGCTGGAGATCTACTTCTGGGCCGTCGTCGGCGTCTCGCTGATCTGCGGTGTCGCCGGTCTGCTGGGCTGGACGTGGCGATCACCGCCCCCGGCCAGCCCACTGGCCCAGCTGTCCGAGGCGATCTTCACGACGGTGGTGGCGAGCGCCGCACTGGCACCGCTCTATTACCTTCAGGTCATCGCCTTCGATGCCCTGCAACTTCCGGGCTGGGTGATCCGGCTGGAGGCGGTGCTCACGGTGTTCTACATCCTCTCGGTGACCCTGCGCTGCATCAGTACCCTGGATCGGCCCAACCCCGTGTACGTCGTGCCACTCATGATTGCCTGGCATGGTCTGCAGATCCTGAAATCCGCTGCCGATTTCGGTCTGGTCTAATACCCGGCATGACCCACGCCGATCCCCACGACCCCACCCCGCGCGACCTGGGCTTTGCCATGCCGCCCGAATGGGCACCCCACGCGGCCACGTGGATGAGCTGGCCCGCCGATGACGACCTGTGGTTCGGCCATCTGGAGGACGTGCGGGCCGAGTTCACGGCGCTGATCCGCACGATTGCCCGTTTCGAGCCCGTGCAGCTGCTGGTGCGCGACGACGAGAGCGAGACCGACGCCCGCGCCCGCCTGGCGGGTGCCGACGTGACATACCACCGCGTTCCACTGGATGACGTGTGGGTGCGTGACAACGGGCCGATCTTCGTGCGCCGCGAGGGGGGCGAGCTGGCCCTGACCGACTGGCGCTTCAACTCGTGGGGCGGCAAATTCAACTGGGAGAACGACGACCGCGTGCCGGACTACGTGGCGAACCACCTGGGGATGCACCGCTGGGCACTGCCCTTCGTGCTGGAGGGCGGCGGCCTGGAGGTGAACGGCGCGGGGGTGGGCCTGACCACGCGCTCGTGCTTCCTGACGGCCACCCGCAACCCCGGCCTGACCGAGGAGGGCTACGCGGCGCTGCTCGCGGACACCCTGGGCGTGCAGAAGCTGCTGTGGCTGGACGGCGGCCTGGAGAACGACCACACCGACGGGCACATCGACACCATCACCCGATTCACCGACGAGACGACCATCGTGACCAGCGTGGAACCCGACGAGGACGACCCCAACCACG